>DSDT01000310.1 GCA_011048615.1 Chloroflexota bacterium
CGAAAACCTCCCGCCCCCAGTCCTCTCCCTCTTGGAAGGCCATCCCCAGGCTCACCACGCCATCCCTCACCAAGTCCACCGCATCCTGCTCGCTCAAGTCAGAGAGATAGATCGGCTCGCAGATGTTCTGCAGGGGCGAGACCTGGGTCGCCGCCAGCTCGTACAACTCGATCCCCCCGGCCAGCACGACCATCAACCGCGTCAGCGCCTGGCCGAAGGAGTCAAATCGGTTGGTGAACACCGATCGCAGCACGTGGGCCAGGTCCTCCCGCGACCCTGGCGGCAGGGCCCCCAGTTCCTCCAGGAGAAGCACCACCTGCCCCGTCTCCGGATGATCCATCGCCCACCCTAAAAACTCGATCAGGCTGGGCGCGTCCCGTACCACGGGCCCAGTAGTGGCCGCATCCAGGTGCGGCAGCCCCTCCCCGATCCGTCGCGCCAGGTAGGTGAACACCTGGAGCGGCGTCGCGCCGGGCAAGCCCTGAAAATCCAACCGGCAGGTCCGCACCGTATCTGGCAGTTGACTCTCCAGGCGCAGCAGCAGGCTGGTCTTGCCCATCTGCCGCCCGCCGTACACGATCACGTACCCCTCCACCTCCCGCTGACACAATCGCAGCAGCCGCCGCAGCTCATCCGTCCGCCCTCGGAACATGTCACTGTCGGAGGGCAGTGGCCCCCGGTACACAAACACCCCCATTAACTCCCTCCCCTCGCTAAACGCCGTCTTTCGATGCCGATCAGCCGCTCGACTTCCTGGGTCTGATGCAGAATTTCCGGGAACGAGTGGGGCACAAACCCATAGGTCCGCTCCCGCTTCTCCAGGATAGCGTACACGCGCAGCAGCTTGAGGGCCTGATCCAGCGCCTCCGTGCTCACCTCCACATCCAACGCCGCTAACGTCCGCTCCAGGTCCTCCAACCGGAATCCCCCGGCCGGAACGACCAGGGTAATCAACCGCTCCAACGGCCCGGCCTGTCCCCACACCGTCTTGAGATAGTACTCGGTAAAATCGACCGAGGTGCGCAACGCGACCAGGTCCTCCAGCAGCACCCGCCGTTCCCCGCGCCGGTTGGCCGCTTCCACCAGGCCTCGTCCCACGTATTGGATCAGGTTCGGATGACCGGATGTCAGGGTCTGGACCTCGTCCAGCAGCCTCTCGGCCTCCTCCAACACCAGGCCCAACGTCTCCATAGGCTGAGCCAGTACCGACCGGGTGGTCTCCGGCGCCAGGTATCCCAACGACAGGGGCTGGGGAAAGTTGAAAAAGGCCGAACTCGGATCGTCCAGCCGTCGGGCCAGTTCGGTGCTGCCGCAAAAGATGAACCGGCACTCCCCCACCTGGGCCAGCGCTCGCCACGTGGCCGACAGAGGCTCCCCCTGGGCGCGATCGCTGGCCAGCAATTCGTCCACCTCGTCCAGCAGCAGAACAGGGATCCCGCCGTCCCGGCGCACCTCGACCAACGACGCCATAAATCCCTCCGCCGTCAGCGCCGGCAGCGTCAGCCGATTCTGAGCCTGGAACGCAGCGAAAAATCCATCCGCATCCCGCACGATCTGACAGTCCACCGTCAACGGTCGCACCCGCCTCCCCGCTGCCAGCCGGCCCTGCACCCGCTGCAACAGCGAGGTCTTGCCGATCTTGCGGTTGCCGACGATGGCAAAATCGGCGCTGCCGGCGCTCTCCACCAACATCCTGACCTCTGCCTCTCGCCCAAAAAAGACCCGCTCCGGCACCGGCCCACTGATGACAAAGGGGGAGACGACCATCAGGTCCACCTGGGCCAGGATGCGCTGCACCAGAGCCGCCGTCGGATCTCGGGCGATCAGGATATCCAGCACGTCGTCCCGGCCCAGGACGATGAAATCGTGCAGGTGGGGCGAGCGGTCCAACGCCTGGCGCAGTTCGGCCGCCACGTCCAGGCGACGGACTGGCGGCTCCAGCGGCACAACCAGCGCAAAGGTCCCGCTCTCCCCCAGTTCGTCCACCGCGTCCATCAACTCCTCTACCGTCCCAGGCCCTGGTCGCGGATCCGCGACAAAGGCGAGGGGGAAGCGAGGCGGCAGTTTCAGGCGCAGGGCCGGCGCTTCGACCAGACCGGCCCGCACGCCACCCAATTCGTGCACCCGCTCGCACGTCAACCCCAGTCCATCGGCCAACACCGCCGCCAGGCCATCCACCGCCCTCTCGTAGGAGGCCGCCGTCCCCGCCCGCGAGCCGACGGAGCGGGAGGCAGTGTCCCAGGCCGCCCACCACCGCCGCAGCCGGTCGCCGGTCAACAGCCGCAGCCGTGTCGGGTGGCTCTCCAACGCCTGGGTTGCACTGTGGGTCTGGGCGTAACGGCGCAGCGCGTACCGGCGAAAGGGGCCGGGAATCTGGAACAGATCAACTG
The DNA here is from genome assembly GCA_011048615.1 of Chloroflexota bacterium. Lineage (GTDB taxonomy): Bacteria > Chloroflexota > Anaerolineae > B4-G1 > B4-G1 > DSDT01. The sequence goes on from DSDT01000310.1 coordinate 2,391, forward strand.
CGGTCACGTCACCATAGCGCAGCAGTTCGGCCCGGATGGCCTGCTCCCAATCTGACCAGGCCGCTTCCAGCGCGGTGGGCCGGGCGTAAGAATCCAACCGCCGGCGGGCCAGCAGCGTCGCCCACAACGGCACGCCAAAGGGACGGGCCAGGTTGGCATACGTCAGAGCCAGAGCCAGTCCCAGCGCCGCCAACGGTGGGAGCGCCAACCACAGCGACCAGGAGACCTCGCTCCTCCAGATCCAGGCCCGCACCGCCAACCAGGCCAGTGGGACGCGCCGGACCCTGGGCCCTAGATCGGCCCACGCCAACGCCTGACCCCAGGCGGCGATGACCTCCGTCCCTGGGCCAGGCCTGGTCCCCCCTGCCAAGGGACTGACGGCTGGCGTTGGCCCCAGTTCCTCCCCCTCAAGCCGCGGACGAATGGCCGCCTGATGCAGACCCAGGTCAGCGGCCAGGGGGGCCCAGAACGAGCCGCCACCGTAGACTGCCCACACCAACGGAGCCTGCGACGTGAGGTCTTGCAGCACAACGCCGTAGCCATACCGGGTCGAGAGAGGATCCCACAATGAGTGAGTCGTTGAGACAGGGAGGACGACTTGCCAGCTCGCTCCCCCATCGGCCGAGCGAAACAGGCCTTCGGCGGCGGCCCCGTACAGGGCGCGATCCCGCGCATCCAGCGCCAGCGCCCGCATAGCGACGCCGGTCAGATCCGCATCGGCCGGCTCCCACCTGACCCCGCCGTTGCCGGAGCGAAACACCCCCCCCTCCATCGTGACGGCGTACAGCACCCCCTCCCGGTCATCCCACACTACCCCGCGCACGTCCGGGCCGATGGTACTGGTCTGCCAATTCACACGAGCCACCTGGGTGTTGGCCACGGCGGCCCAGCCCGTCACCCCGGCGACCAGGGCGCATCCAATCAGCAGCGCGCTTAATCCCCAGCGCAATCTCGCCAACCAGCGACCAGGGCGCACCGGCACACGCATGAGAGCGACCTGCACTCCATCCCACGCCGGCGACAGAACGGGCTGCAGCGACCGCCCTACCGCCCGCAGCGAACCGGCCGTGGCCAGGGCCACCATCCCCAGGGCCAGACAGGCCAATCCCAGACGCAGCAGACTGTCCAGCGGCAGGGGATGTCCGGTCTGCCGGGCCTGGCTGAGGCCCAACGCCGGCTCCGAGACCACAACGATCAACAGCCGATGCAGCCCGCCCGGCAGTCCCCAGGGAAACCGCTCCGGCAGATCCGCCGCCCACTCCGGCGAGAGCCAGACCGCTGCCGTCAGTGCGGCCACCAGGGCGAACCCCCACCCGATCCGCTCCTCCCACCCTCCCGCCGGCCAGAGATCAGGCCGGGCCGTCTGGCGCAGCAGCAGCAGGATCAGGGCCACGCCAAAGGCCACGTCCATCCAGGGCGAGGTGCCCCGCAGGAAAAAGATGCCGAGGGCAGCGTAGAGACCGGTCAGCGCCGCGGCGATCAGTCCCCAGGTCAACAAACGGACCAGTGGTCGGCGAGAGAGCTTGGCCATCTCCCCCGCTACCGTCGCCAGCGGTAGTCCTGATCCAGCGCCTTTTTGAAATCCTTCTGCACTTCCCAGCGATGATTGATGGCCCAGGCATCGCCCGTCCAGCGGTAGAGCAGCAGGCAGTGGATCTGCTGAGCGTGAGGGGTGTCGTTCCAGCGGTCAATCTCTTTGTAGGCCGCCTGCACCCAGCCAGCATCCCGGTTCACCCACCCGACCATCCCCGCCTCGGTCGAGTCGCGCGGGGAATGCTCCAACGCCAGCCAGTGATTCGTCTCGGTGATATAGAGGGGCCGGTCACGCCACCGGGAGGGCACCGCCTCGGCAAAGGTGCGGTAAGCCTGAAAGTCATAATAGTGCTCGTTGGGCGTGCCTGGCTTGAGAAAATCGTCGGTAAAGACGGTTCGCGCGGTGATCAGCTTGGGATCCAGCCAGTGGGTATAGGTGTGGAGCGCGATGCCGTCCAGGTCGTCAATCCGATCCAGCATCTGGGTGAAATACTCCAACGGCCGGTTGCGCCGCCCCCCCAACCTGGCCCAGGGATAGGTATTGTAGGGGTCCACCGCACCCGGCACGACGATGGCTTCCGGCTGGACCTCCTTGATCCTGGCCCGCGCCAGATTGAACGCTTCGGCGTACATCTGGGGCGTGATGTGCTCGACCGGGTTCGCCGCGCCGCCGGGATGCTCGCGTACATTGTTCTGCTCGTTGCCAATGATCCAGATGTGGCAGCCCTGCGAGTTCTGCACGTAACGGGCGCAGGCGCGGGCAAAGTTGGCATACTGGGCGCGAACCGGCAGCGTGCCGGCCGGTTCGTAGGCGTGGTTGAGGCGGATGATGACCCCATAGCCGCTGTGCGACCACATCGTCACGTCGTGGCCGGAGCCGTGGGACGGATCGGTACCCACTGTCTGAGTAAAGAGCACCCACCCGGTCTTGTCCTTGCCCTGGAAGAGATAGCGAAAATCGCCGGTCCCGTCGGCCGTCGCGCCGTGGATGCCAAAGATCCAGGCGCACTCCCCCCATGGCAGCGTGACGTCTGGCACCGGCTGGCGCTTGTCGGCCAACTGCTCCGCCCGCACGTACAACCCGTTGACGACTCCCTCGTGCAGACTGGGCGAGCGGACCTGGATCCAGCGATCCTGGCCCAGCTTGGCCTTGACACCGTGGGGATCCTCGCGCACCTCCAACACCGTCCCATTGACCACGTGCCAGTTAGGTTGGGCGGCCGTTGGCGAAGGCCGCATGTTCAAACCCTGGGCACTCCGCACCGTCACATAGGGCACCGCTTCGGCCGCGCTGACCTCCCGGTACAGCCCCAGATACCAGGCCGCGACATACCCTTCGACACCGCCGGGCGTGCGGACGTGGAGCCACTCCCCCCACTGCCCCAGCTTGGCCCGCGTCTGCTCCTCCGACTCTAGAGAGTCCAGCACCGCGCCGTGGTCCACCTGGGCCACTGGCGGACGTGTCGTGGAGGGAACAGGGCGCACGTTCAAATAGCCAATGTTCGGGCTGAGCACCTCGACCTGGACCCCGGCTTCCGCCTCCGCCGTCTCTTCCTCAGCGACCAGGCGCAGATACCAGGCAGCGGCATATCCCTCCACTCCACCAGGGGTACGGATGTGGAGCCACTGCCCTCCCTGCCCGACCTTGGCCCGCACCTCCGGCTCCGCCTCTAAAGTCGCTAACACCGCGCCGTGATCCACCCGGGCGATGGGAAGCCAGGCCGTGGAGGGCGTGGGACGGATGTTCATGAATCCAACCTCCGGGCTGACCACCTCGACCGCCGGACCGGACAGAGCCGGCGGCAGTCCATCGCCCAACGGAAAGGCCTGGATCAAGGGGAGGAGATCATCATTGATGACAGCGGCGGTAAAGACGCTAAAGAAGGATGGTCCATACTTCTCCAGGCGATCGAGCCAGACCTGGAACTCGGCCGGGCCCATCCGCACGCTCCCTTCCTCGTCGTGATACGGCCCCAGCACCGGGTACAGCGGCGGACTGTAGCCCCAGCGTCGGCTCCAATAGACATAGTGACCATAGGTCCACTCGTCAATCACGCGCTCTGCCTGCTGGTCAAAGGGCACAGAGCTGTCGGGCCGGAAAAAGGTGCCATACGCCATCGGCATCAACCCGCCCCGGCAGAACTCGTTCATCTGATCGTAGGGCAGGTCCCGGTGATGGGAGATGTTGGGAAACGAACAGTTGTAGAGTTGCTCCAGATCAATTCCGGCCACGCGTAGATACTGTCCCAGTTGAGCCGCCTGCGAGAAGCGATTGCTGCACCGATCCGACTCGGTATCAAAAATCAAGCCCCGAAATCCATCCTGGAAGGCCCGCACGACGACCTGGGCCTCCCCCTGAGGATCGTCCAGCAGCAGCCACGTCCACCCGATGGGGACCAACCCGACCGCCGCGATTTTCTGCGCGACCTGGGCCATGCCAGCACGGTAGCTCGCCCCCTGCCCGACCTTGTACAAAATGTGCGTCGCCCCCATCCGAGGAGCCATCTGGATGGCACGCTCCAACTCCTCCTCGCGGTAGGCCCACAATCCCTTGCCACGTAACATGTTTCGCCTCCCTTCCATTTCTGTGCAGTATCCTGAGCTTGGAAAATGTGAGGGGGATGGACAATCCGCCCTGCCGCCGATCACCCGTAGAGTGGGCGCTGATCTAGGATGATTATACAACCAGACGGCGGTATACTCAAGTGACGCCCCTCGCCCAGCAGGCGGTGAATGTCGGAAAGCAAAAAGCCCCGACCCTTTCAGATCGGGGCTTGGGCTGACCGACCGTCAACTCTCAGTCGCCAGTCTCTGCAACTGCTGCCACGCCCGCTCCTCCCAATCGGCCAACTCGTTCAGCAGAGTCACGCACTCAGCCAAGAGGGAAGCCGGCTCGGGTTCTTGGGAGGCCTGCTGGAACCAGCGGCCCAGCTTTTCCCACTCGTCGCCAATGTGCTGAAATTCGGCGGCGCTCTCCATCAGCCGCTCGTCGCCGGTGATCTCGGCCGCCTCGCACAGGAAGCGGCTGAACATGTAACGGAAACAGCCGCCGCCGCTTCCCCCCACCGGTGCGATAAAGATGTAGGTGTTGAAAAGCGCCCAACGCAGTTCGTCCACGTCCATCCTGTCCGGCCACTGGGGAATCATCTGGGCCGCCTTGCGAATGCCCGGCACGCCAATATTGCGAATGGGCGGCTTTAGCATCGGTCCGGCCTGCTCGAGGATAGCCCGGTGCACCTCCTCGGCCCCGGGCCACCGTTTGGTGCTGAAATCAAAGGTCCACCAACCGTGCTTGGGAGGGAAAGGCTTGTGCTTGGAGCCGCGCGCCCGCTCCAAATCCGGCATCGAGACCGGGTGCAGATCCTTCTCCCGGTCCGCGATGAGCACCTGTCCTGTCCCAGAATCATATCCACAGGCTACCACTACGTGCCCTCCAAAGTGGTACTCTTGCCCGTCAAAATCGAAATAGGGCAGAAACCCCATGTCCACCTGCAGCATCACGGGCTGCCCGGCGTCCAACAGTGCTAGCAGCGACGTTTCGGCCTTGCGTGCGCTGGACGTGGTGTGCGAGACGATCTGGACGCCGGTGCGCTGCCCTGCCAACTCTTCCATACTCGGCTTGGGCATCCCGCGTCCACCCAGGAAAGGCGGCTGGCCCTTGAAATGCCAGTAGCTAAAGCTGACCCCCGCCCCGATCCCCAGCAGCATCTCCTCGCTGATGTCGTGGTCGTTGTAAACGTATATGTGGCGCATCGAGCCGGTGACACAGTGGTGCGTCTCCAACGATTTGAATCCAGCCAATGGGTTAAGCATCTGTCATCTCCTTTTTACGACCCAGTTTCGATCTCTGCGATGAACCTTTCGATCCACGCCAGTTCTGCCCGCACCATCGTCAGGCTGTAATCGAACATCGCCCCTACGTGAAGAGGCAAGGGACGCCGAGCCTCCCTGCGCTCCTCCACGTGGGCCAATCGCTCGACCAATGCATCCCGGTACTGCCGCAGCGCTCCCAATACGTGAGTGGATGGCTGACCGGGCAAATTGGCAAGTCCCAACTGCAAGGAGGGGTAACAACGATCCGGCGTCGAGAGGGCCTCCAATACAGCCCCTCGCAGCGCCTCGCTCCCGGCTGGCGTGGTGTGATACACCTTGCGCGCCGGACCACGCCCTCCCTCCTCCACCTCCCCCGCGATCCAGCCCTTTTTCTCCAGCTTTTTGAGCAAGTAGTAGATAGAGGAGAACCCCAACTCGGTCCACTCGCGCATGCCGCGTTCCTCGATGACCTGCTCGATCTCGTAGCCGTGCCGGGACTGCTCGGCCACGAGACCCAGAATAGCTAATTCAGCGTTGGTCATATCCTCCTCACTATATTACTACTATAATATTATGGTAATATAATACCATATCTCCCCCACGTGTCAAATCCGGCCGTGGTGACAATTTCCCATCCTGACACTGCTGTGTTATACTATCGTCGCCACGGATATTCGAATCGCGAATCTTTGTGAGACACATACGTGACATTCACAAATTCGTGTCATTCACGTTGAAAAGTGTCCGGTAATGGATGTCACAGACTGATCCCTTGGGGAAACTCGCAAGGAGAGGGAGATTGACCGAACAGGTGCTTTACCACAAATGCGGCGCTGCTGTGATTCAGGACGACGACGGCACGTTCAGGGCCCACACCGGCGACACAGCCCGGTCTACCATCCTCGTCTGCCCAGTCTGTGGTGGGATGCTGCGCGACCGGGACCTGTACCACACCAAGGCGGACATTATGCGGGAAAAGCTGCACGACATCGGCTGGTACCCCGACCTCGATAGCCTGTCGCTGATCGAAGCTCCCGAAAAGCGGGCCGCGATCATCTCCTCGTTGAAAAAAGTACTGGACGACATGGGCAATGCCGATCTGCTGGCCGTGTATGTCGTAGTGATGGCGCTCAGAGGCGAGGGCGAACTCTGAAAGCCCGATTTTCCCCGTTTACGTTGTGACAGGAGCCGGAACCATCATGGCATCGCTACCAACCCGCTTAGCCGACGTGCGCAGTCTATTCCAGGCTCTGGAATGGGACAAGCTCTCGCTCGAAGTGGAACAGGAGGCCCACGCTCGTCTGGCTATCGTCGGACCAGTCAACTCGGGCAAATCCACCCTCTTCAACCTGGTCAAGGGGCGCAACATCTCGGCCGTCAAAGCCGTGCCCGGCACAACCACGGGATTGGTGACGGAAGAATTCGGCCCGTTCACGCTGATGGATACCCCGGGTTTTGGAGAGGTGGGAGGGGTGGATCGAGCTGCTATCGCCCGGTCGGCCGCCCAGGAGGCGGACCTGGTGATCCTGGTTCTGGATGGAGCAGCGGGCCTGCACCAAGCGGATTACGAGTTGTACGAATCCCTGCGAGCCGCCCGCGCCCCCGTGATCGTCGTGCTGAACAAGACTGACCTGATCAAGCGGGATCTGACCGAGGCCCTGCAAGACGTGCAGCGCAAGCTGAACACGAGGGTGATCCCCATCTCGGCGAAAACCGGGACCGGCGTGGCGGAGCAGCTCATCCCGGCCATCGTCGAGGCCCATCCATGGATGGCGGTCGCGTTGGGACGGTCGCTGCCGGCCTTTCGGCATCAACTCGGCCGCCGTCTCGTCCGCAGCGCAGCTATGTTGAACGCCGTCATCGCCGCCGAGCCGATCCCCGGGCTGGACATTCCATTTCTGCTGGCCTCGCAGGTGCGCATGGTGCTGCGCATCGCCGCGATATACGGCGAATCGCTGAGTGTGCGTCACGCCCGCGAGCTGCTGACCACCATGGCCGGCGGGGTCGCGCTGCGCTACATGGCGGGTGGAGTGAGCAAGTTCGTACCAGGCCCCGGATGGCTCGTCGCCTCGGCCGTGACCGGGATGGGCACATGGGCGATGGGCCAGGCGGCCATCGTCTATTTCGAGAGCGGCAAGCACATGACTCCACAGCAATTGCGTCAGTTGTACCAAAAGTTTGCCCGCCCGCGATGGCGTAAAAAGAAGCCCACCCGGACACCGCAAGATCGCGCCATGGACCAGGGTCATGCCTCTCCTCCGACCACCCCACGACAAAAAGAACAAACGTAATACGACTATCGCGGTCTCCGCTTGCCCGTTACTCGATCGTAACTATGCTGTAACCTGCCCCCTCCAAGTTATGGGATAAAATAGAACTGTCTTGTTCACTGTGCACCCATACAAGGGGTGGGGTATGAGCTGGGATTTTCACACGTGGCTACGTCAACACCAACATGATATTGTGACACGCGGAGTGCGGACTAGCGAGACTCTGCCCACCTACGCTTCCCTCTCCAGGTCCGAAAACCTCTCCTGTTGGAACTCGCTGGTCGCCGCTCTGCTGGCCGACCAGCCCGACACGCTGGCAGAAGAAGCCTGCCAGTGGGCCGACCGGGAGAGGACCGAGCACGGCGCCACTCCCACCGAGTTGCTGACCATCACGTCTGGCCTCTCCCAGACCATCCAGGACCTCTTGCCCTCCGATGCATTGAGACAGGTCAACGGTCATCTCAACGCCCTCGACGTAGGCCTGACCCACTACTTTGCCAGTGAAGTGGAGCGGCTGGCAGACGAAAAATCCCAGTTAGAGACCCTCAACGAGATCACCCGAGAACTGACCGCCAGCCTGGACCTGGGTCGTATGCTGCACCGCACTCTGATCGAGGTCACAACAGCGATCACCGGAGAGATGGGCGCCGTCTGGCTGGTGGACAGCGAGAGCCAGGCCATCGTTCCAGAGACGACGGTGAACTGGGAGTGGGAGGCCGGCGACGAAACCAAGGCTCGCATCCCCCTGACCATACTTCCCTCAGAGTGGCAGTTGGGGCAAGCCGACTCTCCTCTCGTCGTGAAGGATTTGCACGCTGAGCCCTCCCAGTCGTGGTTGAAGGATCTGCCCGTACCAGCGGCGCGTTCACTGCTGGTGGCGCCATTGATCGCCAATGGGGCCTTTATGGGCCTCCTGGCGGTAGCCAGCACAGCTCCCCACGCCTTCACCACCACCCACGTCCGCCTGTTCAGCGCCGTCCTCAGTCAGATCGCCACCGCCATCGGGAACGCCGAGGTCTACCGCCTCATCACCCAGCAAGCCCAGGAATTGGGCCAGATGCTTCGCCATCAACATGAAGAGAGCACCAAGAGCCAGGCCATCCTGGCCTCTATCGCCGACGGTGTCGTCGTGAACAGCGCCGATGGAGAGACCATCCTGGTCAACCCGGCGGCCAGCCGCATCCTCGATACACCCGTCGCCGAGCTGATAGGCCAAGACTACTACAATCTCTTTTCCGTCCTGGGAGGCCAAAGCGGGGCCGAGGCGATCAACGCTATGGAGGCCCTGTTGAGCGCCTCTGACTCCCAGGTACACAAGGCGTTCAAGACGACGCTGGAAATGGAGACCCAGGTCATCCGGGCGCACCTGTCCCCGGTCCTGTCGCCGCGGGGTGACTTTTTGGGCGCCGTCACCATCCTGCGGGATGTGACCAAAGAAGTGGAGGCGGATCGCGCCAAGAGTGATTTCGTCTCTACCGTGTCCCACGAGCTGCGCACGCCGATGACCTCCATCAAGGGATATACCGATCTGATCCACGCTGGCGCCGTCGGCCCCATCAATGACGAGCAGAAACGGTTCTTGGGCATCATCAAGGACAACACGGAGCGTTTGACGGCGCTCATCAACGATCTGTTGGACATCTCACGGGTGGAAAGCGGTCGGGTGCGCTTCGAGCCCAAGTTGATGCAGGTCACCGATGTCATCAGCGAGGTCATCAAGGTGCTGGCGGTGCCGGCCGAGAACAAGGGGCAGACCCTCACCTATGAAGTCAGCGGGCGGATTCCCGAGATCATTGGCGACCGAGACCGGATCAACCAGGTCATTACCAATCTGGTGGGCAATGCGATCCGTTACACGCCGGAGGACGGTCAGATCGAGGTGCGAGTCTATCCCGTCGAGGGGGCCGTGCGGGTGGACGTGCAGGATACCGGCATCGGCATCGCTCCCGACGACTTGGGGCACCTGTTTGAGCGCTTTTACCGCGCCGATCATCCGCTGGTGATGGAGACGACCGGCACCGGGCTAGGGCTTTCCATTACCAAGATGTTTGTGGAGATGCACGGCGGGCGGGTGTGGGTCGAGAGCGAATTGGGCCAGGGCAGCACGTTCACCTTTATCCTGCCCATTCCCGTGCAAGAGGAAGGGGACAAGAACCAGCGTGTGCTGCCCCGCGTCATGGCCCGCACGCGGAAAATCCTGTTCGTCGAGGATGACCCCGACATTGCCACCCTGGTCAAAAAGCTGCTGGAGGATAACGGCTACGAGGTCTTTACGCTGGGGCGCGGACGCTCTGTCTTGAACAGGGCCGAGACGAAGCAGCCTGATCTGGTCATCCTGGACTTGATCTTGCCCGATGTGGGGGGACAGGAGGTGCTGCGAGAATTGAAGGAGAATCCCATCACTGCCGACATCCCCGTCATTGTCATGACCATCTCGCAGGACGACGGCACAGCCTGGAACCTGGGAGCGGCGGATTACCTGACTAAACCGGTGGAGAACGAGGACCTCCTGCGCAGCGTCGAGAAAGCGCTGACCTGGCAGGGCCGGGTGTTGATCGTGGAGGATGATCCCGATACCGTCGGCCTGCTCTCGGCGACGATGCGCCAGATCGGCTTTACGCCGCTGCTGGCCGCCAACGGCTACGAGGCGCTGGCCCAGGCCCGCCGCTACCGCCCGGATCTGATCCTCATGGACTTGCGCCTGCCGGGCATGGATGGATTCGAGGCTCTGACGCACCTCAAGCGGGACGCCGTGACGCAAACGATCCCCATCATCGCCATCTCGGCTCACGTGGCGAACGTCGAAAAGGAGCGCAAGCGACTCATCGCCCTGGGAGCGACCAGCTTTCTGCCCAAGCCCTTCTCGGTCGAGGATTTGTTGGCCGAGGTGGAGATGGCGCTCCAGTCGGTGACCTCACCAATCATGGTGGATGACTAGCGCGCGTCTATCTCAAAAAGCTGCACGCACCATCCAAAAAGCTGATGGATGACCAGTTGCCGGTGGCAAAATTGTAGCGCTCGATGAAAGAGCCGTCCACCGATTCGACGGTCAGCAGCAGAACATCCGACGAGCAGCGCGCCAGTTCGAACCCCTGCCGATCCCACGGTCCCGCTCCCGAAAGCCAGGCACATCCCGGCGCCGGTATGGCCGGCGCGTAAGCGGGGACGATGGCCTCCAGGCTATCTGGGTAACGCCCCTGCTCCTGACGATAGGTCTCCACCGCCGCGATGAGATCGGCCCCAATGCGCCGGTTCTGGGCGTAACAGGCGCTCCCTATTCCATAATAACCGACCACCGGAGCAAGTTGCCAGACCAGGATGAACAGCCCGCCGAACAGGTAGAAGCGGCGGCGCGGCGCGGCCTCGCCCCCTGTCCAGGCGCGGGAAAAGGGGCGGTAGGCGAGGAGCAGCACCAGCAGCGAGAGCGGCACGGACAGGAATGGGGAGCAGAACAGCATGATCCCCAGCCCAAAGGCGCCGCCAAAGGTATACACGGTGTAGAACGCAGCAATGACGCCCTCAAGGAATACCAGGACAAGAAAGGCGGCCGCAGCTCTGACGGAGCGCTTCCACAACAGCAGGATAAAGAGCGGCAGAGCGAGAGCGCGGAATAGAGCCAACACGGGCGCCAAACGAAAGAACGCATTGAATGACGTCATATAAACGCTAGTGTACACTGCCCTCGACGTCCATAGTCAGAACGTCCTCAACGGACCACAAAGACACGAGGTCCGCGATCTCGTACAGCCGCCGCTCGAACGCCATCTGGAACAGTCGGGCCACTTCCCGCTCCAGTGGGTCCCCCGTCTCGATGGTGTTCAGCGCTTCGACCGCCTCGATCAGCTGGCGGCCTTGATTCATCACATTGATCGTGCCCATAGCTGCCCTCCCACTCCGATTCTAGCACGATCAGGTTTATAAAACGTGAGAAGCGCGTAAAAGATTTGCTAACGATACGATCACGTCCCCAAGCGGCGTTGGGCGCGCTCCACGGACTTGCCGAACACGTCTTTCAGCGCCGCCAGCGCCCATCCTCGCTCATTCCCGTCCTCGATCTCTTGCACCGTCGCCACGATGATGTCCAGCAGCTCTTGGGGCAGTTGGGAGGTCACCACGGACCACGCGCTCATGTGTGAGTACGCCGTTTGGGCCTCGAAAGGTACCACGACCTCGGCCGGCGCCCAGCGGTGGGCGTGCCGGGCGCACTCGCGGACCGCCGCCAGCACCTCGCGCTGGACCTCGCCTCGGTCGGGCGGCGCCAGGCGGGGAAGCAAGCGTATCAGGGCCTGGGCGCGCTGCCGGCAGTCCTCCACGCCTCGCGCGGCCGCCAGGGATCTGTCGAGAGGCCGAGCATCCTCCTCAAGTCCTGCTGAATTCGACGACTTGAACAGTTTGTTCAAGCTCATCATTTCAAGCCCCCCGGCCGGTAATCCGGCGACTGGTGGCGAAAGTAGGTGTTGTACAGCTCGGCATAGTGACCGCCCTGCGCCAGCAGCGTCTCGTGGTCACCCTCCTCAATAATCCGTCCCTGTTCCAGCACGACGATGCGATCCACCGCCCGGACGGTCGAAAGGCGGTGTGCGATCAGAATGGAGGTGCTGCGCTGGAGAATCATCTCCATGGCCTCCTGGATCTGGGTCTCGGTGAAGGGATCCACGCTGGCTGTCGCCTCGTCCAGGATGAAAATAGCCGGCGATTGAACCAGCACCCGCATCAGGGCCACCAACTGCCGCTGTCCCATCGAAAGGTGGGCGCCCCGCTCCCCCACGTCGGTCTGGAGACCGCTGGGCAGCGTCTCCAACCACTCCCCCCCACCGATCTGCCGAGCCACGGCCTCGATCTCGGCGTCACTCAGCTCGGGACAGGCATACCGAATATTATCAGCCACCGTCCCGGAGAAGAGAAACGGCATCTGCGAGACGACCCCCAGGTGACGCCGATACTCGGACAGGTCAAGGCCACGAATGTCTCGCCCGTCAATCCTGATTTCCCCCTGTTGGAACTCGTAGAAGCGGGCGATCAGCCGGGCGATGCTGCTCTTGCCCGCCCCGGTGTGCCCCACCAGGGCCACGCTCTCCCCCGGCGCGATGTGCAGCAAAAAATTCTCCAACACCTGCTCCTGGTCCGTGTACTGAAAACATACCCCATCGAACAGAATCTCGCCGCGCAGGCGGTCCACCGGCTGCTCATCCACTTGCTGCACCGTCGGCTCGGCATCAATGAGGGCAAAGATCCGCTCGGCAGCCGAAAGCCCACCCTGGAACTGGCTCCAAAAGGCCGAGATGTTGATCATGGGAAACCAAAAGCGATCCACGCTCATCAGGAACAGGTACCAATTGCCGACCGAGATGGTTCCTGCGGCGGTCGCCAGGCCTCCCCAATAGACCAGCACCGCCGTCCCGACTCCAGACAGAGCGTTGAGGATGGGAAAGACCGCCGCCAGAGTGTATCCCCGCACCAGGTTGACGCGGTAGGACTGGCGGTTGACCTCGGCAAACTGATGGTAGAGCGTCATCTCCTGCCGAAAATTCTTGGCCACGCTGATACCGGTCACTGCCTCCTGAATGGACGCGTTGACTTCGGCCAGGACGCGGAATCCCCGGCGCGTGACCCGGCGAGCGATGCGTCGGAACCCAAAGGCTAACAATACGACGACGGGAGAAAAGGCCAGCACCAGCAGCGTCAACCGCCAGGAGGTGCGAAACAGGGGGATCAGGAGGATCAGCACCAACAGGAATTGGCTGAGCAAATCGGTGATCAACTGCACCACCTGGGCGAACTCTTCCGTATCGGAGGTGATCCGGCTGACGATGCGCCCGGAGTGGAATTCGTCAAAGAAGGACATGTCGTGCCCCACCGAGGCATCGAAGGCGTCCCGGCGCAGGGCCAGCACGATCTCGCCGATGATGCGGGCCGTCACCCGGCGGCGCAGCCAGTTGCCGATCCAATTGAAGACACCGAACACCAGCACCGCCCCCAACAGGCCGAGAACGACGTCCAATCGCTGGGGCGACGCCACCAACAGGTCCAATCCCCACGACACGACGAAAGGCTGCCCGGCCCCGGCCACCGCGATGAGGGTGATCAGGATCGCCACGCCCACGACCTGGCGGAGATGGGGCGCAAAATATCGAGAAATGCGCTGCAACAGCTCCCGGTCGCTGTACTGGCGGTCATAAGCCTCAGCGTCTAAACCTCGAAAAAAGCCCATTTACCTCTCATACCGCGTGAATATATTCCGGTACGCCGGCGACGTTTCCAACAGTTCCTCGTGGGCGCCGACGGCCGCTACTCGTCCCTGGCGCATCACAATAATCAGATCCGCCCAGCGAATCTGGGACAGCCGGTGGGTGATCAAGAATGTCGTGCGCCCCTGGGAAACCCGCTCAATCGCCCGCTGAATGCGATCCTCAGTCTCGCTGTCAATGGCGCTGGTGGCATCGTCCAGGATCAGGATGGCCGGTTGGGTCAGGAACGCCCGGGCCAGGGCCAGCCGCTGCCGCTGACCGCCGGAGAGGGTGACTCCCCGCTCACCGATGACCGTCTCGTACCCCTCTTTGAACCCCAGGATGAACTCGTGAGCCTGGGCTGCCCGTGCCGCGGCCTCGATCTGCTCGCGGGTCGCCTCCGGACAGCCAAACCCGATATTCTCGGCCACGGTGCGCGAGAACAAAAAAATGTCCTGCTCGATAATCGAAATCTGGCGACGCAGCGCCTCCAGGTTCCAATCCCGCACGTCCACGCCGTCCACCAACACGCCTCCCCCGTCCACGTCGTAGGTGCGGTTGATCAGCTTGGCGATGGTGCTCTTGCCGGACCCGGTCTGGCCAACGACAGCCACCGTCTGGCCAGATTCGACACGAAAACTGATCTGCTCCAACGTCACCCCGGCGTCCGGTTGACACGTCTCCTCCCCAGTATCGTAACAAAAAGTCACATCCTGGAAAACCACCGCGCCCTCCATCGGCGCGTCATAACCGGCCTCGTTCTGTCCCAGTTCGGTCCGGGCGTTGATCAACTCCAGGATGCGTCGCGCGCTGGCGATTCCCGACGAGACCCGCGAGTAGGCGAACTGGGCCGCAAAGGTGGGAAAGCCAAATAGCAGCAGCAGACCGTTGAACGAGATGACATCTCCCACGCCGATGGCACCGCTGCGGAACAACAAGAGGCTGTGGGCAAAACCGGCCGCCTGCAGCAGTCCCAGCAACAGCAATGGAATAAAGCGCGCCTCCACGTCTGCTTGAGTCAGATAAGCATCCCGCCAGCCAGCGACAGCGCCGACGAACCGTTCCACCTCACGCTCCTCCTGAGCCGCACCCTTGACCGTCTCCACCCCCTCAATCGCCTCGACCAGCCGGGTGTTCATCCAACCAAACATGCGGCGCACGTCCTCGGCCACCGGGCGGAGTTCGCTCAAATAGCTCCGCACCAAAAAGAAATAGGCCCCCAGGTAAACCAGGGGCGTCAGGATGAGGTGCAGGTGAATGGTAGGCGCGATAAAGATGGGCATCAACAGGAAATTGGCCGATCCCACAACCAGATTGACGCCGGGGTTGAACATCATGTTGATCTCGCGCACATCGTTGGTCGCCCGCGCCATCAGGTCGCCGGTGGATTGGGAATCGTGGAACGACATACTCTTGCCCGCCAGGCTGATGTACAGTTCGTCCCGCACGTCCCGCTCCATCCGCTGTCCAATCGTCTCACTGCACAGATTACGCATCATCTGGAGCGCCAGGCCCCGCACCAACTGCGACAGGACGATCAGCCCGGCCACCTGCGCCAGTCCCGCCAGGTCAGATGGTCGGGCCGATACGACGTCGAAGGCGCGCCCCGTGAGAACGGGCAGGGCGGCCGCCAGGGCGGCGTTGCCCAACGCCCCGACCAGCATGCCCACCATCCACAGCTTGTACCTGCTGGCGTGCGACAGGATCCACCGCACCGGCCCACGCCGATCCGGTTGCCAATCTCGATCAATGTCGAACTCGCTGTGCATACTCATAGAAAGGTTAGTGTACGGTGAAACCCGGTTTTCGTCAAGAATCAAGGTGCGACGCACCTCGCTGGCTCATCCAGGTTAGGGATACCAACTATGGAAGAAAGGGAGCTTGCCACTCACCTGACCCGCCTCGCTCAGACTCTGCCGCGCGGCGTAGCCGAACATCTCTGTCATCCCCACAGCCGACCAGAATATTACCAGGCCATTGAGCAGCCCTACTATCCACTTGCTCCATCCCTTGCCGGGTACTTTGCGGGTGATCAGCAGCGAGATCAGCACCGCCACACCCAGGGCGACCCACTTTTCGTACGGGCGAAAGCTGCCCCCGATCAGATAGGTCAATACGTTCGGCACCAGCAGCGTTGCTGCCGCCGCTCCCTGAAGACTCAACAGGCTCTCCTTTGTGAATAACGCGCTCAGTGTTCTGTTGTCCATTCCGTCTCTCCTCCTTCCCTC
>DSDT01000383.1 GCA_011048615.1 Chloroflexota bacterium
AGCAAGGCGGGGGATCTGCTGGATATGGCGGTGGAGCTGGACGTGGTGGAGAAACGCGGCTCCTACTATTACTACGAGGGAGAGAGCCTGGCCCAGGGCCGCGAGAACGCCAAACAGTTCCTGTGCGAGAATCCCGACGTCGCCGAGCGGGTCGAGACTGCCGTGCGTGCTCACCTCGATCTGGGGGGAACACCCCTGCCAACCGATGACTCGGAAGAGGATGCCGGGATGGGGGACGAAGAGTAATCGGCCACGTAAACCAGATTCCGATCCAGTAAATGACGACCGGGCGTTGAAAGGTACCTGGTCATTTTGATGTCTGGCGCCATTCCTAGTTGCGTAACGAGTGAAAGCGAGTATACTCAAGATCACCCTGGCATCGACAAACTATAGGAGGAAACAGCATGTCCGATGTGATGCACATCCAGCCGTTCGACCGCCTGCTCCATGGGATTCTGGACGAACTAGAGCAGAATCACTCCATCTTTGGCATTCACCGCTCCCTGTTCTTTATCCCTCAACCCGCCAGTCCCTATGCCACGGCAGATCTCTTTGGTCACTACCTGGCTACCCCCATCGGTCCCGCTGCCGGGCCCCACACCCAGTTGGCCCAGAACATTCTCTGCGCCTGGCTCTCGGGCGGCCGTTTCATCGAGCTCAAGACCGTGCAGATTATGGACGAGCTGGAAATCCCGCGCCCGTGCATAGATATGGAGGATGAGGGATACAACGTCGAGTGGTCGCAAGAGCTCAAACTGGAGGAATCCGTCCACGAGTACGTCAACGCCTGGGCGCTGATTCACATCCTGCGCCGAGCCCTGGGGTTCGAGCATCTCCCCGATGGCATAATTTTCAACATGAGCGTGGGGTATAACCTGGAAGGGATCCGGAGTGCACCGATGACCCGGTTTATGGACTGGCTGGCGGATGCGTCCGAGGAGATCAGGCGCATCCAGGGGCTGCTCGACGAACGATTCCCCCAGTTCGCCAATGTCGAGATCCCGTCCCGGCTCACCAACAACGTCACTCTCTCCACCATGCACGGCTGCCCCCCCGACGAGATCGAGCGCATCGCCCGCTACCTGTTGGAGGAACGGGGGTTGCACACCACTGTCAAGCTCAATCCCACCCTGTTGGGGCAGGAGGAAGTGATGCGTATCCTCCACGACGACCTGGGCTTTACCGATATTCACATTCCCGCCGCCGTGTTCGAGCACGACTTGCAATACGGTCGGGCAGTAGAGCTGATCGCTACGTTGAAGCAAGTCGCCGCTGCCCGCGGCCTCACCTTTGGCGTCAAGCTGAGCAACACCCTGGCGATGGCGAATCACAAGCGCATCCTGCCCGGTGACGAGATGTACATGTCGGGTCGGGCGCTCTACCCCATCACCATCAACCTGTTCCACAAACTGGCCCGCGAGTTCGATGGCGATCTGAACGTCTCCTACTCGGCCGGGGCGGATGCCCTCAACGTGACCACCATCCTATCGGCCGGCGCGCGGCCGGTCACCGTTGCCTCCGACCTCCTCAAGCCGGGGGGCTACTCCCGGTTCTTGCAGTACATCGAGAACCTGGAGGCGGAAATGAACCGGCGAGGTGTCAGCAGCCTGGACGAATTGGCCCGCGATAAACTGGTCAATCTAGAGCGGGCGGCCGCCAAAGCGCGCCAGCACCCTCGCTACAAAAAGTCGTACCATCCTTATCCCCTGCCCAAAGTCGAGACCGAGCTGGCGCTCTTTGACTGCATCACCGCCCCCTGCGTGGCTCAGTGCGCGGTCTGCCAGGACGTGCCCGAATATGCCTGGTTGATCGCCCAGGGAGAGGATGACCGGGCGCTGGAAGTCATTCTGGCCCGCAATCCCCTGCCCGGCGTGACGGGCTACGTCTGCACCTATCTGTGCCAGACCCGCTGCACCCGCAGCAATTACGACCAGCCGGTCGCTATCCGGGCGCTCAAGCGCTTTGCCGCCGAGCGGGGGCGCGCGGCTCCCCCCACAGCGGTGGAGCACCAAGCCCGCCCATCGAAGGTCGCCATCGTCGGCAGCGGCCCCTCCGGGTTGGCGGCCGCCTATTTCCTGGCCCTCAACGGCGTCCAGGCTACCATTTTCGAGGCTCAAGAAAGGCCTGGCGGGATGCTGGCTATCGCCCCCGCCTTCCGCCTGCCTCCGGAGATCGTCCAGGCCGATATTGCCCGCATCCTCGAGCTAGGAGTCGAAATCAAGCTCTCCCACCCCGTCACCGGACCGCCCGAAGCGCTGCTGGCGGAGGGGTTCGACGCTGTCTACGTCGCCTGTGGATTCCAACGGGATGCGCGGCTGACCATCGAGGGGATCGAGGGGCGCGGGGTGTTCAGCGCCCTCGAATTTCTGGCGCAGGTCGCGCGCGGCGAGAGGCCAGACCTGGGCGAGCGAGTGCTGGTCGTCGGCGGGGGCAACACCGCTATGGACGCCGCCCGCACTGCCCAGCGGTTGATCGGACGACCGGTGACCGTCGTCTATCGGCGCACGCGAGCCGAGATGCCGGCCGAGGAGGAAGAGCTGGTCGGGCTGTTGGCCGAGGGCAACTGCCTGATCGAACTGGTCACCCCCGTCCGAGTGATGCTGCGAGATGGACGGGTGACCGGGTTGGAGGGCGTGCGGAACGAACTGGGCGATCCCGGCGCTGACGGCCGCCGGAGGCCGCTCCCCATCGCCGGCAGCGAGTTCGAGATTCCCGCCGATGCACTCATCGTCGCCATCGGCCAGGCCCCGGATGTGGCCTTTTTGGATGGCAGTGCCGTCTCGTTACGCCCCAACGGATCCATCGCCGTGGATCCAGAGACCGGGCAGGCTGGTCCGAGCTGTGTGTACGCCGGCGGGGACGCGGTCCGGGGGCCAGACATCATCATTGCGGCCTGCGCCGACGGTCGCAGAGCGGCCGAGGCGATCTGCCGGCAGCTCGACCTGCCCTTTGCATCGCTGCCCGTCGCCCTGCCAGCGCTGACGGAGGAAGAGATCCTCCGCGTCAAGCGGGTGCGGGCCAGGAAGCAGCCGCAGCACGAGCCAGAGCTGCTCCCGGTCGCCCGGCGGGCCGGGTTCGACCTGATCGAGCAAACGCTGGCGGAGGAGGCCGCCCGCGGCGAGGCCGCCCGTTGTATGCAGTGCACGACGGTGTGCGACAAGTGCGTCGATGTCTGCCCCAACCGGGCCAATTACACGTACCTCGTCGCACCGGCGCGCTGGACGCTGCCCCAACTGGCCTGCCGGGGCGAAGAACTGGTCGTCGTCGGGCAGGAACGGTTTGCCGTGGAACAGGCCCGTCAGATCCTCCATGTGGATGATTTCTGCAACGAGTGCGGCAACTGTGCCACCTTTTGTGTCCACCAGGGCAGGCCCTACACCGACAAGCCCCGCCTGTTCCTGCGGCGGGAGGATTTCGAGCGCGAGGAGAATAACGCCTTTTTCATCGTACCAGGACTCGTCCGACGGCGGGAAGGTGGTCAGGAGTCGCAGCTTTTTTCCAGTGATGGTATACTCACGTTCGAGAACGCATGCCTCCGCGTGAACTTTACCCCGGATTTGCAAATCCGGGATATGGAGTTGAAACACGCCTTCGAGGGGGTCGTTTCCCTGAAGGTCGCCGCCGAGATGGCCTTGGTTCTCGATGGGGTGACACGATCCCTGTCGTTTTTGATTGGTTGACGTGATCTCTCTCTGGCTTGCGCAGGTAGGGAGAGTGCAGGATGAAACTGACGGTCAATAATGTAGAATACGATCTCCCGGTCACGTCCGACACCCGGCTGGCCGATCTGCTACGTCGCGACCTGGGCTTGACCGGCACCAAAATTGGATGCGGGGAGGGGCAGTGTGGGACCTGCGTGGTGCTGCTCGACGGTCGCCCGGTGCGAGCCTGCATCTTCCCGGCCCACCGGGCGGAGGGAAAACACGTCCTGACCATCGAGGGGCTGGCGGCCAGTTGGGGAGCATCGGACGAACTGCACCCCTTGCAACGCGCCTTTATCGAGCACGGCGCCGTCCAGTGCGGCTACTGCACGCCAGGGATGCTGATGGCGGCCGCTGCCCTGTGGCACAAGTGGGTCGTGGATGGTCAAGATACCGCCGCTCTCACCGCCGACGACATCAAGCGCGCGCTGGGCCGGAACGCCTGCCGCTGCACTGGGTACGCCAGCCTGGTGCGCGCGGTCAAGTCCGCCTTCCACGAACACCGGACCGGTCAGCCTCTGCCCCCGCTCGAGCCGGACACGCTACCCCCGCTACGGGTCATCGGCCGCTCCTATCCCCGCCCCGACGTCGTGGACAAGGTGACCGGCGCGGCCTGCTTCACAGACGATTACAGCTTCCCCGGCATGCTGTACGGCGCGACTCTGCGCGCTGCTCACCCCCACGCTCGCATTCTCTCGCTAGACACTGCCCGGGCCGCTATTCTGCCCGGCGTCCATGCCGTCCTGACTCACGCGGATGTGCCGGGAGTGAACCGGCACGGACTGGTCTACCCCGACTGGCCCGTGCTGTGCGACGACAAAGTGCGCTACCTGGGGGACGCCGTCGCCATCGTGGCGGCCGACAGCCTCGCCATCGCCGCTCAGGCCCTCGAATTGATCGCTGTGGAGTACGAACCCCTCCCCCCGGTGACCGGCCCGGAACAGGCCCGCCGGCCGGATGCCCCGCTGGTTCACGAGGAATGGCCAGGCGGCAACCTGCTGGAACACATCAAGGTCCGCCACGGGGACGTGACCCAGGGCTTTGCCGAGGCCGACGTCATCGTCGAGCGAGAGTACCGTACCCCCACCTACGAGCACATGTTTATGGAGCCGGAATGCAGCATCGGCGTGCCGGCCGGCTACGACCAGCATCCCAAGCTCACCGTCTACGTCGGCTCCCAGATCCCCTACGCCGACCGAGATCAGATCGCGGTGGCTTTGGACTTGCCCCCGGAAGAGGTGCGGGTGATTGGCGCGCTCATGGGTGGCGGATTTGGCGGCAAAGAGGACATCATGGGGCAGATCCACGCCGCGCTGCTGGCTCAGGCCACTGGCAAGCCGGTCAAAATCCTCTACTCGCGGGCCGAGTCCATGCTGGTCCATCCCAAGCGGCACGCCACCATCATCCGCCTCAAGACCGGGGTCAGGCGGGACGGCGCGCTGACCGCCGTGCAAGCCGAGATGCTGGGCGACGCCGGCGCTTATGCCAGCCTCTCCACCAAGGTCCTGACCCGCACCACCACCCACGCCACCGGCCCGTACCAGGTCCCCCACGCCAGGATAGACTGCTACGCCATGTACACCAACAATCCGCCCTCAGGGGCGTTCCGGGGGTTTGGCGTCACCCAGTCCGCCTTTGCCGTGGAGCAAAACATGGACGTCCTGGCTCACGAGTTGGGGGTGGACCCCTTTGAACTACGGCGCAAAAACGGGCTGCGCGTCGGTGCCACCACGGCCACCGGGCAGATTCTGACAGAGAGCGTCGGCCTGCTGGACTGCCTCGATTGGGTCGAGAGGCGTGTCCGGGAATCTCCTCCCCCATCCTCTTACCGGGGAGCGGCCCTGCTCATCCTGGACGAACCCACCGCCGTCCTGACTCCCCAAGAGGTGGACGAGTTCTTTGTCACCATCCGCCAGATGGTGCGGGATGGTCACGCCATCATCTTTATCTCCCACAAGCTGCCCGAAGTGCTCGCCATCAGCAACCGCATCACTGTGCTGCGAGATGGCAGATGGATTGATAGCTGTCCTATCGAAGGGTGTACCAAAGAGAGCCTCGCCCAGATGATGGTCGGCCGAGAGGTCACGATGAAACCGGAACGGGCCGAAATAGAATGGGGCGAGGTTCGTCTGGCGCTAAAGGGCCTGCACGCCGAGGGCGACCGTGGCATGCCCGCGCTGAGGGGCGTTGACCTGGACGTGCGGTCGGGCGAGATTCTGGGGCTGGCCGGGGTATCGGGCAACGGGCAGCGGGAATTGGCCGAGGTCATCACCGGCCTGCGGACGGCCACCCAGGGACGGGTGTTCCTGGAAAACGAGGACGTGACCGGGGCCTCGCCCAGAGAGTTGACCAAAAAAATGTTGGCCTACATCCCCGAAGAGCGGATGAGGGATGGCATGATCCAAGAGTTCACCGTATCCGAAAACATGATCCTGCGGGAACACGATCACCCCCCGTTCTCCAGATCCGGGTTCCTCAATCTGCGCGTTATTGCTCAGCACGCCGATGAATTGATCCGCAGATTCCAGGTGAAAACACCCTCGCGAGAGACCCCGGCCAAGAGCCTGTCTGGTGGCAACATCCAAAAAGTCGTCCTGGCGCGGGAAATATCCCGTCAGCCCCGGGTGCTGATCGCCGCCCAACCAGTGCGCGGCCTGGATATCGGCGCCACCGAGTACGTCCACGCCCAGCTCTTGGAGCAGCGACAGAAAGGGACTGCTATCCTCCTCATCTCGGAGGACCTGGACGAGATTCTGGCTCTCTCGGACCGCATCGCAGTGATCTATGAGGGACGAATTATGGGCGTGGTGGACGGCGAGGAAGCCACGCCAGAACGCCTCGGCCTGCTGATGGCTGGCGTAAAAGAGGAATAGGAGAGCAAGATGGAGAAAAGCGCGCAACAGCTCATCACGCACGCCCGGTTAGCCACCCTGGGCGACAAACCGGATCTGATCGAGGACGGCGCCCTGCTCGTCGAGGGGGCCCGCATCTCTGCCCTCGGTACGACCGCCGAACTGACCGCCCGATACCCCACCGCTCCGCAGTGGAATGCGGAGGGCCAACTGCTGCTCCCGGCCTCGATCTGCGGACACACCCACTTTTACGGAGCTTTTGCCCGGGGCATGGCCATTCCCGGCGAGCCAGCGACCGACTTTACCCAGGTCTTGGAGCGGCTGTGGTGGCGGCTGGACAAGGTGCTCACGTTGGAGGATGTGCGCTACTCGGCGCTGGTCTGCCTGGTGGACGCGATTCGGCACGGCACGACCACGTTGATGGACCATCACGCCAGCCCCAACGCCATTACCGGCTCGCTGGACGTGATCGCCGAAGCGGTGCAGGAGGCCGGGCTGCGGGCCAGCCTGTGCTACGAGGTCACCGACCGGGACGGCCCCGAGCGCGCCCGGGCTGGCGTCGCCGAAAACGTGCGCTTTGCCCGCTCTCTGCTCGCCGATCCCCGCCCGCAACTCGCGGCCTCCTTCGGCCTGCACGCCTCGCTGACCCTCTCCGATGAGACGCTGGCCCGCTGTGTTGCTGAGGCTGCCTCACTGGAGCTGGGCTGTCACATCCACGTTGCTGAGGGGGTCGCTGACCAGGAGGATTCGGTGCGCAAGTCGAGGAAACGGGTCGTTCACCGGCTGCACGAGGCGGGCGTGCTCGGCCCGCGCTCCATCGCCGTTCACTGTGTCCACGTGGACGAGGGCGAGATCGAGGTGCTGGCCGAGAGCGGGACGTGGGTCACGCACCAACCGCGTTCCAATATGAACAATGGCGTGGGAGTGGCTCCTGTCGAGGCGATGCTGCAAGCCGGGGTGCACATGGGGTTGGGAAACGACGGCTTTTCCAATCTCATGTTTGCCGAGATGAAGGCCGCCTATTTGGTGCACAAGCTGGACCAGTGCGACCCCCGTGCTATGCCCGGCGGCGTGGTGATGGAGCTGGCCTATGCCAATAACGCCCGCCTGGCACGCGTCTTTTGGCCCGACACGAAACTGGGGGAACTGGCTGTGGGAGCGGCCGCCGATTTGGTCCTGCTGGATTACCATCCCACGACGCCATTGACGGCGGGAAACTTGCCCTGGCATCTGCTCTTTGGGATCGAGGCCTCCGCCATCACAGCCACCGTCTGCGCGGGGCAGGTTTTGATGCGCGACCGCCAACTCCTGACGCTGGATGAGGCGGCCATCACCGCTCGCTCGCGGGAACTGGCGGTCGAGGCCTGGAGACGGCTGTAAGCGGGCCTTACAGGTCGAATTCGGCCACCAGGAACGTGTGATCGGACGGCCGTTCAGCCCGCCGTGCTTCCACGTCCACCCAGGCGCGGGTGGACGTATCGGCCAGCGGCGCGGTAGCCCAGATGTGATCTACTCGCCAGCCCACGCCGCGCTCGATGGGGTCCCGCGCTCGATAGTCCCAGTACGTGTATTGCCCTGGCTCGTTGGGGTGATGGCGGCGGAACACGTCCACAAAGCCCCATTCCCGCACCCGCTCCAGCGCGGCGCGAGCTTGCGGGTGAAAGTCTACGTGTTCTTTCAACCCCTGGGGATCGTGCACGTCTATCGGCTCCGGCGCGACGTTAAAGTCGCCCATCCATAGGAGCGGTTGATCTGGGTCATAATGCCGCTCGAACAGCGCCCGCAGCCGTTCGAACCACGCCAGCTTGTACTGAAAGTGCTCCGAGGCCGGATCCCGGCCCTGGGGGACGTAGGTATTCACGATCGGGATGCCGCCGATCACCGCCCGGATCAAGCGAGGTTCGTCCCGCTGCTGGCCGTCATCGAAACCGTACGTCACATCACGTGGCTCCTCCCGGCTCACGAGGGCCACGCCAGCATGGGACTTTTGGCCTCGAAAGATGACGTGATAACCGGCCTCCTGGAATGGATCGGCCGGGAAATCCTTATCCTGCACCTTGGTCTCTTGCACGCACAGGACGTCCGCCTCCTCCTGGCGCAGCCACGCCACGATCTGTTCCTGTCGAACCCGGATGGAATTGGCGTTGTAGGTCGCTACTTTCCACATGGTTGTTCTTTTCCTCCCGTCAACCTGGTCTGTCGGCCCATTTGGTAGGCCGCTGTGACCACGTCTCGAAATGCCTGGGAACGGATATAGGCGTGCTGTTCACCGGCTACCTCCAGCAGCCAGACCAGGGCATCCCGGTCCATCTGGTCTATACTATGCTCCCAATCGTCCCCCGCGAATGTTTGGACGAGCTCTGTCGCTCGCGCCAATTCATCCGCTATTTTCACTGTCCCGTCCTCTCTCCCATCGGCTTGCCAGGTCGTGCGCTATTGAAAGTGGCGTACTAGGTCGGGCAGTACCCAGAAGCGGATTTCTGCCAGTCCTTGAGCGTCCTGGAGGATCGTCTCAAAGATCATCAGGTCATCGCTTCCCTCTCCCGCCGACGCCGCCAGCACGTCTAGGATGGAGCCCAACATATCCACCATCACTGCCGGCGGTGAGGGCCGCATCGGCCGGCCCGTCAACACGGCCATCGCGTTGAGAAAGTAGGCAACCATCAGGTGTCCAGCCTCCGCCAGCGCCGACTGTTCCAGCTCTGCTAACTCGGTGGACGATCCCAGAGGCTGATCCATCAGCAGGTCGGTCAGGTGCAGCGCATCCTCCAGGGACAGGATCAACATCGCCTGGCCTGCCAGGTCCCCCTTCATCTGCAAATAGAGGCCTGTCATCGCTGACTCTGGATGCCCGATTCCGGTCCAGAGTTCGCTAAAGTGGACCACCCTGGCCTGGACAGTGCCCATAGTGATGGGACGTTCCAACAGGTCCGACAGGCCGCGCGCTGCGTTCAACAACGCCGCCGAGACCATAATCTCGACGCGGGATACAGACCCCACGTCGTACCAGTCTACCTTTTGCTCGCTCGTATAGATTTTCTCCTTGCATCCATCTGAATGGGCGACCGCCGCGGCATCTCGATCTCCGCGTTCTGCTCCCCACGTCTCGACTCGATCCCGCCATACCGGTAGTATACTCCTCTCCTAATTATGTGCAAATAATTGCCCACCCAAGTTTGACATCATCCCTTGACCGATGTATACTCAACGCATCAATGCTGCTTTGCCTCGACTCGCTGCTATCTGTCCTCGGCAATCTCGAGGCATTCACTATCCCTTGCTTTACATCAGAATTGGTCCGTTTCACATCATGATTTATCCACCCAAGCGTGTCTCTGTCAGAGCTGATGACTGTGAAGGGGGGCCAATGGTAGCCAACAGCCTCGAGTCCACAACCCAACTGCCCGGTACAAGCGATCTGGCCCGACCGCGTCATCGGGCAGCTGGATTAGAGACCGTCGAGTCCAATCAGGAACCAGGAGGGGAGCCTCCGCTGGAACGAGAAGGGTTATACCAGGTCATCGCCGACAACATCCAGGATGGCTTGACCATTGTTGAGCACGATCGGGTGGTTTACGTCAACGATCGAGTCTGCGAAATATTGGGCCAGCCCAGGGAAAAGCTCTTGGAGTTGAGTGGACTGGCGATAGCGGCTCCCGAAGAACGGCCGCCCCTGAAAAAGGTGCTCCAAAAGATCAAACAGGGTGTCACTCCCTCGGAGCAAATCGAATTCTGGATCGTCTGCCAGGACGGAACCCGGCGCTGTGTCCAGAATCGTTATTCCATCATCCGCGAGGGGGCCCAGGTGAGCGGCTACCTCATCGTTACCACGGATATAACCGAACGCAAGCAGGCCGAGCGAACGTTGAATGAACGGGTCAAAGAACTGGCCTGTCTCTATGCCATACACCGTGATGTGCAGGAGCAACGCACCACTGACGAGCTTTGTCATCGCTTGATCGGGCACATCAGCTCCGCGATGCAGTTTCCAGACATTGCTGTCCCGGTGATCGAATTACACGGCCTTCGGTTCTCCCACGCTCAATATGCCGAGAGGCTGACCTATGGTCTCCACGCGCCGATCAAGGTCGGCGGACAGGTATGCGGGCGCATTTCGGTCTATTACCTGGAGCCGCGCCCCTTTCTCGACCCAGAGGAACAGGACTTTATCAACGTCGTCGCTGAGGCATTGGGCCTGCGGCTCGAGCGCCAATTGGCGGAGGAGGCTTTGCGGAAGAGCGAGAAACAACTGCGCGCCCAATACCGGAATATACCGATCCTCACCTGCACCTGGCAGAAAACCTGGGACGACCTGGTGCTGGTGGATTGCAACGACAGCATGTTGGCATTCTCTCAATGTGAGCTGTTTGATCTCGTGGGGACGCAAGCCTGCGAGATGTATCGGGATACGCCAGAGATATTGGACGTGCTGCACCAATGCTTCCAGGACAAGACGTCGGTCGAACGGGAAATCTCTCGCCAAGAGGGCAGCAACAACCAGTATTTGGCAGTCAAGTGTGCTTACGTCCCGCCCGACATGGTCTCCATCTATATCGAGGACATCACTGAACGGAAGCGGATGGCGCACTATATGCTCCAGGCCGAGCGGTTGTCGGCGATGGGGTATATGGCGACGACCCTGGCCCACGAGATTCAGAACCCTCTGCAGGCGATTCAAAATCACCTGGAATTGATCCTGGACTTTGACCTGACGCCGGAGGCCCGCGAGGAGTACCTCCGTTTCTGTTGTCAAGAGATCGAACATCTGACCAGGATCACCGATAGTGTGTTGGACTTTGCCCGATCCTCCAAGAGCGTGCTGCACCAGACTTTTGTGACCGACGTGATCCAGCGGGTCCTGTCCCTGATGAGGAAACAATTGGAACACGCACACGTCTGTGTGACCACTGACATTCCCCCAGACTTGCCCCCCGTCCTCGTCGTACCGGACCAAATCGTGCAGGTGTTGATGAATCTGCTCATCAATGCTATCGAAGCGATGCCCGATGGAGGACACGTAGCAATTGTGGCTCGCGCTATCAGGGATGGTCTGACCCTGACCCTCACCAATGATGGTCCCTCCATCCCGCCTGATCAACTTGCTCACATCTTTGACCCTTTCTACACGACGAAACCGAGAGGCACCGGGCTGGGTCTGTTCGTCAGTCACAACATCATCCAGCAGCACGGGGGGACCATCAGCGTGGAAAACCTGCCTGATGGCGGAGGCGTCGCGTTTAGCATCACGCTGTTCACTGCGCCGGAAGCTAGGTAGGCCTTGCTATGCATATCTCGATTATCGCATCCGATTTCGACGGCACGATTTCCCAGGGAGAACGCCTGGCTCCCAAGGTCAGGCGTGCGCTCCACCATTGGCGTCAGCGGGGACAGTTCACCGTCCTGGTATCGGGACGCCCGTTCGACTTTTTGCACGCTCTCCAAGAACGGGAGCAGGTGTTCGATCTGATCGTCGCCGAGAACGGGGCCGTGCTGTACAACCCTGTCAACGATGCCATGGCTTTGCCCTTTGGTCATGTGCCCGAAGAATTACTCCACACACTGGCTCAGGTGGGCGTCCCGTTGTGGAAGGGTACCGCCATCGCCGGCACGCAGATGCCCTACGATGACGCGGTGTGGGTAGCCAGCCGTGAACTGGGCCTGCCGGTCCACGTCGAGGTCAACCGAAACGAGGTGATGGTACTGCCTCCGGGAGTCAGTAAGGGGGCGGGACTGCTCAACCTGCTGAAGAGTGAAGGGCTTTCGGTCCGCAATCTGGTCGCCTTTGGTGATGCGGAGAACGATCACAGCTTGTTGGAAATAGCAGAGGTCAAGGTGGCCGTGGCCAACGCCATCGACGCCCTCAAAAACTTGGCCGATTACGTCATACCGGAGGAGGGACCAGGGGGCGTAGCGGCCTTCATTGACCATTACCTGTTGGGTGAAGCGGGATTCGATTTTCCGGTGCGTGGCGCTCATCACTTTACCATAGATGCTGCTGCCGAGATCGAGGTGAACGCCTACCAGATGGTAGATCGCAACTTGCTCATCGTTGGCGGGAGTGGCTATGGCAAATCCTGGCTGGCCAGCCGTTTGGCTGGCGGACTGATTGACGGGGGATACCAACTGCTGGGCCTCGATCCAGTTGGGGATTTGAACGCCCTGCGACGACACGCGACCTGTCTATGTCTGGGACGTGAGGAGCTTCCGCCCACCAGCCTGGTTGTAGAACTGCTGGCCGAAACCGATATGAGTCTGGTCGTGGACCTATCTCAAGCGCCGACGCCGGAGGAGAGCGTGCTCTACACCGCCGGTCTGCTGCGGCGTGTGTTGGAGGTGCACCGGCGCTATGGCAAACCCCATTGGCTGGTGATTGACGAGGCTCAGGACCTGCTCGGCGGTCCCCACAATCCGGCCTGGCTGTCTCTACTGCGCGCTTCCCAAGCGCCTGGCGTTTGTCTGGTGACGTGGCAGCCCAGCCGCCTGGATATGACCATCCTCGATGCAATGGACGGTTTCCTCCTGACCCGTCACCAACTGACTCCCGAAGTGGATTGTCTGGCGGATGTGCTGTCCAAGCGCGGCATCGGTGTGACTGGCCTGGGTGAAGAGTTGGGCACGCTGGGTGAGGGGCGGGCCGTGATGTGGGGGGGGGTGGATTCCTCTCAGGACAGTGACCTCCTCGTGCCCTTCAAGTTCAGTATCGGCCCCCGCACCTTTCCAGAAATGCACCGTTTGCATCGCTATCTGGAGGAAAAGGTCGCTCCATCTCGACAATTCTACTTTCACGACGAGGTCGGCCGCACCCCTCCGGCTGGCAACCTGCGTGAAATGATAGACCGCATCCACACCCTGGATCTGCAAGTCATCCAGTTTCATTTCCAGCGCGGTGATTTCGCCCGCTGGGTTCGCGGGGTTCTCCGTGACGAGACGCTGGCTCGCTGGCTGGATCGGCTGCACGCCACCGACCTGACCGGTGAATCGCTGCGCCAGGCCCTGTTGGAGGCCCTGGAACAGCGTCATCACGTGCTGGAGCGCGTATTCTGACCCTCTGCCACAGGGATATTGAGCGGTTAAGGTTCGCAAATGGAAAACGTGAACGAGGACAGGACCCAGAGTCAACTGGTCGAGGAGTTGGCGGAACTGCGCCAACGGATCGCCGAACTGGAGGAGGCAGAGACCCAACGCCACCAGGCAGAGTTGGCCCTGCAACGCCGCAATCGTGAACTGGCTCTGCTCAATTTGGCGGCCCAGGCTATCAATTCCACCCTGGCCCTCGACCAGGTGCTGAGTACTCTTCTGGAAGAGATCCGTCACCTCATGAACGTCGTCGCTTGCTCGGTCTGGCTGATCGTTCCAGAGACGGACGAGTTGGTCTGCTGCCAGGCTGCGGGGCCCCGGAGCGACGTCGTCCGGGGATGGCGGCTCTCCCCTGGACAGGGAATCGCCGGCTGGACGGTGTGCAGCGGGCGGAGCATTGTCGTATCAGACACCCATGCCGACGAGCATTACTTTGCTGGGGTGGATCACGCGACGGGTTTTGCGCTGCGCTCCATCCTCAGTGTTCCACTGCGAGCCAAAGAGACCGCCATCGGTGTGATCCAGGCCGTGGACACGCGAGTAGATTGGTTTGGCCAAGAGGATCTGAATCTGTTGCAAGCCTTGGCGTCCGCTGCTGCTATCGCCATCGAAAATGCCCGGCTCCACGAACAGACCAGGGAATTGGCAGCCTTTAGTGAGAACATTATACAGAGTATGCAGGAGGGCATTCTCCTGGAGGATGCCAGTGGAGAGATTATCTTTGTCAATCCCAGTGGGGCCGCCATATTGGGCTATGCTCCCGACGAGTTGATCGGCCGGCATTGGAGCATCGCAGTGGCTCCCGAATGCGTTGGACAGGTCGAGCAAGAAAGCCGTCAACGGCCGCATGGCGTCCTCAGCCGCTACGAGACGGTTCTGCTCACCCGCACCGGACAGCGTCTGCCCGTCATCGTCAGCGCCCGCCCTCTGTTCGATGGCGACGATTTCAGCGGTGTGTTATCCTTATTCATAGACATCACCGAGTTAAAACGAGCGAAACAGGCGTTGCGAGAGAGCGAGGAAAAGTATCGCCTGCTCGTCGAAAATGCCAGTGAGGCGATCACGCTGGTCAATACCGATGGCTGCTTTTTGATTATGAATAACGCCGCCGCCCAGCGATTGGGTGGAAGGCCCCAGGACTATATCGGCCAAACGATCTGGGACGTCATGCCCCCAGATGCCGCCGAGGAACAGATGACGGCTATCCGCACCACCGTCCAGACGGGGGAGGGCAGTGTCTCCGAATTGAAAATTCCCTTTCAAGATGGCACTCGCTGGTTTCAATCCAGCACCCAGCCGATCAAAAATAGTGCGGGGCAGGTGGTCGCGGTGTTGAACCTCAGCACAGACATCACGGAACACAAGCGGATGGAGCAATACCTGCTCCACACCGAACGATTGGCGGTGATGGGGCGTATCTCGGCGATATTGGCTCACGAGATCAAAAATCCATTGCAGACCATTGGCAGCCACTTGGAGTTGGTGCTGGACTTTGCCCTATCACCCCAGCAGCGCGAGGAATATCTGCGCTTTTGTCAGCAAGAAGTCGAGCACTTGACCGAAATCACCGCCCGGATGCTGGACTCGTCTCGCCCCGTCGAGAGCGAGCCTACCCCCACCCCCATCGCCCAGGTCGTGCAACGTGCCCTCGCTCTGGCCCGTCAACCGCTGCGAGCGGCCCGCGTGCAGGTAGCGACCGAGTTGCCGTATAACTTGCCCCCGGCGCTGATTCTGCCCGACCGGACCGCCCAGGTGCTGCTCAACCTGTTCATCAACGCAGCCGAGGCTATGCCCGATGGAGGAAACGTCCATCTCACCGCTCATGCTGAACAGGAGGACCTGGTGCTCACCTTGACCAACGACGGTCCGGCAATCTCTCCCGATCACGTCGAGCACATTTTCGATCCCTTCTTCACCACCAAGCCGGATAGCGCCGGCTTGGGGTTGTTCATCAGCCATGCCATCATCGAACAGCAGGGAGGGAGCATCCATATGGAAAATTGCGCTGATGGCACAGGTGTCGTTTTTACCATCACGCTGCCCATCGCCTGATTAGACTCCAGCACAAGGGAGAAAATGAGCCAGGAGCACATTCTCATCGTAGAAGATTCGCTCGGCGTGGCGCGGGCGTTGAACCAGGCCCTGAGCCTCACCCAGGGCGGCGGTTATCACGTAGAAGTGTCCGAGTCTGGCGAGGCCGCTCTGGAACGACTGCGTGATACCCCTTTCGACTTGTTGATCTCTGACCTGCGCCTGCCGGGCATCAGCGGCCTGGAATTGTGTGAACAAGCCTGTCAGATTCGTCCCCAGATGCGCCGCGTGCTCATCACGGCTTTCGGTTCCCCCCAGGTTGAAGAGCGCGCTCGCCAGCTCACCGACGCTTACCTGCCCAAGCCATTCCGATTGCACGAGATCATCCGCATCGTGCAGCGCATCCTCGGCGAGTCTGACGAACCGGGACGGGCTGTTGCAACACGGGCTAAAGAGCAACAGATGGAGAAAAAGCCCCCCCAAACGGTGAGCCAGGGCAGAGCCTTGCACACTCACCTCACCATCCTCGCCTGTGGCATTGAGGGGACGTTGAGCAAGGATGGAGTCGTGGATGACGAGACGTGGAAGATGCTCCATCAGGCGAAAGCGGCCGGCCTATCCATCATCCTGGTCACCGGTCAGACGTTGGATGTGCTCACCGCCACTACAGAATATACTCGACTGTGCGAGGCTATCGTGGCGGAGGATGGGGCTGTCGTCTACTTTCCCCGGCGGGACGCGATCGCCCTGCCCTTTGGGCGACTTGCGCCTTCGGTGATCCACCACCTGGAATCCCTGACCATCCCCCTGCAACGTGGCAAGGCGATCATCACCACCCACGTGCCCCACGACATGGCCATTTTGAACGCCCTGCGACAAATCGGAGGGGGAGCGACCGTCGAGTACAACCGGGGCGCCGTGATGGTGCTCCCTCCTGGAGCGACCAAAGGGACCGGGTTATGCTATGCCCTGCAAGAGATGGGATACTCCCCTCACAACGTCGTGGCCTGTGGAGACGCCGAGAACGATCACAGCCTGCTCGAAATGGCGGAACTGGCGGTCGCTGTCTCCAATGCGCACCCCGATATCCAGGCCAGAGCGGACGTGCAGCTTTCCCATCCTGATGGAATGGGCATACGCCTGTTCATCCACGATCTATTGAACGGGCATATCCCGCTTTACCGCTCCCGTCCCAGCCGCCGCCTGTCCTTGGGTCACAGGTTGGATGGGGCCCCGGTCCATGTGGACCCGATTGCCCTGCTGAACAGCAACCTGGGCATCTTTGGCAGCAGCGGCAGTGGCAAATCCTGGCTCTCCGGGCTGTTGGCCGAAGAACTGCTCAAGCAGGGCTACCAAATTTGCATCATAGATCCGGAGGGTGACTACCGCGCGCTGGGCGCCGGACCACACAGTTTGCTGCTGGGAGGGCCAGAGAGACTGCTCCCCCCGGTAGAAGACGTGCTCGGTTTCTTCGAGTGTGGGGATGCCAGCCTGGTGCTGGACCTTTCGATTTACGGTCAAGAGGAGCGGATCGCCTACGCGGCGAGCTTGCTGCGGGCGCTGCATCGGCTGCGCACTCGCCGCGGGCGCCCGCACTGGTTTCTGATTGACGAGGTCCAGAACCTGTGCACCGGGGAAGAGAGTGAACTGCTGGCTCTCCTGCTGACGGCGATGCAATCAGGGGGCCTGGGCCTCGTCAGTTACCGGCCCAGCCTGGTGGCCCCCGCCATCTTGGAAGCGTTGGACCACTGGATGCTGACGAGCTTGCACCTCTCGGAGGACGTGGCAGCGCTGGGCCCCCATCTCTGCAAACAGACTGGCGGTTCCGCAGCCCTCTCCCAACTATCCACCCTGCCGATTGGACAGGCCTATCTCTCCTTCAGCGATGCCAAGCAGCCCCCGGCCTCCACCAGTGGATTCGTGCAATTTCGCGTCGGTTCCCGCACCGTCCCTCACATTCGACATTTGCGCAAATATCTGCAAGCTATCCTGCCGGAACACAAGCGATTCCACTTTCACGATGCATCGGGCTGCTACCTGCATTGCACGGCGGCTAACCTGTGGGAATTCCGTCACAGACTGGAGGATCTGCCCCTCGATTCCGTCCAGTACCATCTGCACCGGGCGGACTTTGAACGCTGGCTGCGGGAGGTGCTCCACGACGACGAGTTAGCCCGCCGCGTGCACAGAGTCAGCCAGTGCGACCTGGCAGGAGCGCCGCTGCGCCAGGCCTTGCTGGATGTCGTGATCGAGCGGTACGAGGAACTCGACACCCTGGCCTAGAGAGCCAGGTGTCCAGTCCCTCGATATCCACGTTGTGCGCTTCGAACCGCGCCAATAGGCGTTTCAATTCCTCGCTCTGTTGGTGGGCTTCCGCG
>DSDT01000258.1 GCA_011048615.1 Chloroflexota bacterium
GCGATGACCTCCGGGAGAGTGGGGGGGACGTCTGCCCACAGATCTAGTCCCTGGTCCAAGGCTCGAGCCTGCATCTCCATAACGACCTGCTCTATGATGTCCTCCACCTGTAACACGCAAGGGGAGAGTGCTATTCGCCCGCTCTCGATGCGCGAAATGTCCAGCAGGTCGTTGACCAGGATGGTCAACCGATCCACGTTCGAATCTATGACAGATAAAAAGTTCTGCTGTTCCTCTGCCAATACCCCCACCGCGCCCATCAGGAGTAGTTTGACGTATCCTTTGATAGAGGTCATCGGCGTGCGCAGTTCGTGGGAGACCGTCGAGACAAACTCGGTCTTGGCCCGCTCCGCCTCCACCTCGACTGTGACGTCGCGAAAGACCGACACGGTCCCCAGGAACTCGTCTCCCATCAGAACCGGCGCCAGGTGCACGCTGACGATGTGGTCTCCAGTATCGAACTGCGCCGCCAGGTACTCCTCGGCGGGATATCTCTCTGCTCCATGGGCCCAGTGGGATACTTTTTCCATCCAATCGCGCGCCTGACTGCCATACAGGCCCAACATCTCGTTGATCGAACGCTGCAGCGCCCTCGTTCTCGACAGTCCCAGAATGCGCTCGGCGGCGGCATTAAACAGGATGACCTGACCATCGCTGTCCGTCACGAGCACTCCATCGGCGACGCCTTCCAGGATGGCCTGGCTCTTGGTGGCCTCGACTTTCTGAGCCTTGAGGGTGTTCCCCAACTGTTCCGATTGACCCACGATGAGACGATACAATTCGGCGTTATTGATGGCATTTGCCACCTGCAGCGCCGCCGTCTCTACCAGGAGCAAATGGTCGGCGTCAAAGTGATGAGGCTGTGAGTGGAACAGGAGCAGCGCTCCCAGCACCTGATCGCTCACCACCAGAGGAACCGCCAGCGCCGACCCTCGTCCTCGCTCGTCGCCGTCCGATGGCACCCAGCGGGAATCCTGATAGACGTCGGGCACGATGACGGCCTCGCGATGTTCGACTACCCAGCCAGCCAACCCCTCGCCCAGAGAGAACCGGGTGGGCTTGCCGCCGATAGGCAATCTCGTCTCCGTTCCCAGCGCTGCTCGATAAATCAGCCTGTCGGTATCTTGTTCCAGCATCAGGATGGAGGCCCGCTCCGCTCCCACTGCCTCCACCACCAATTTGAGGGCATAGTTCATCACGTGGTCCAAATCTAGGCTGGCGGAAAGCTGAGAGGTGATGCGATAGAGCGTCTCGACCCGGTCCCGCTCCTCTCTCAATTCCCGCATCGCCTCGGCCAGTTCCTGGGTGCGCTCCTTGACCCGCTGCTCCAGTTCCTGCGAGAAGCGCCGGACTTGGGCAAAGAGCCGGACGTTGGCCACGGCCACGGCCACCTGGTCGGCCACAGCCGAAAGCGTCGCTACCTCGGCCGGCGAGAAGGGATCAGGCTTGCGGCGGCCTACGTACAGCACCCCAACGACCAGGCCTCCAACCGTGAGAGGGGCCAATACAGCGGCCGTCACCTCAATCCCCATCAAGCTGGCGGTGGCCTGAGGGTCCCTCTCTACGTCATCCACCGTCATCGGTACTCCGCTCTCGGCCACGGCCCCCACCAATCCCTCGTTCGTGGCAAAGCGCAGTGCCGAAATCTGCTCCAGGGCGAACCCGTGCGCCGCCCGTGGGACGTACTCTCCCAACTCTGATTCCAACAGGAATACACAGCTCTGGTCACTCCGCAGCAAGCGGGGGATCACTTCGACGGCTGTATTCAACAGGTCGTCCAGGTCCACCGTCTCCAGGTGAGTCGCCGTCGAGCGGCTGACTTCGTTGAACAGCGCCAACATATCGGCGCGCCGTTCCAAGGTTTCCAGGAGGCGGGCATTTTCGATGGACAGGGCGGCCTGGGCCGCGAAAATCTCTAGCGCTTCCACCGTCTCGCGGCTGGGAACACGGCCGTCGAGCGGCTGGTCGACCGAAAGCAGGCCTTGCACATCTCCTCCCGGTCCCACCAGCGGGACGAGCAGCAGGTCCTGAGGATGCCAACGCCCTGGCTCGCGGATCACCTGCTTGATCTTTTCCTCGTACACGTCAATGCGCCCTCGCCAATGAGCCTGCTTTTCGGCGGGCACGTAATAGCTGTTACTGATGCGAAACTCGGCGGTCATCAAATTGGCTATCACCGACCACGGATCCCGAATCTCTTTCATGCGCTCGAACTCGGCGATGGGGATGCCGGCTGCTGCCACCCGGCGACGGACAGGGGGGTCTCCCTCCAATACCCCGATCATCACCAGGTTGAATCCCACGCTTTCCTGAATGGCGTAAGCGATCTCTTCCAGAATCTCTTCCATCGGGCGGTCTGAACGCAACGCCCGGCTGACGTCGAGTACAGCGGCGAGCCGGTCGGCCCGCCGACGGAGCAAATCCCCCCGTTCCAATTCCCGACTGTATCGCTGCGCATTCCCAATAGCGGTGGAGGCCTGCAAGGACAGCCCTTCCACGAATTCGAGCATGCCCTGGGTGAACGCCTCCGGCTGGGGACTCTCCAGGACGATCAGACCAGCCAGGGATTCCAGGTAGAAAATCGGCGCTATCAGCACAGCGCGGGCATCTGGGCGGAAACAGAATTCTTTGCCCTCTACTGTCGTATCCTGGATCAACAGTACCTTTCCTGTCTCCTGCACCCGGGCGATGGCGGGGTGAGAGTCCTCCTTCTGCAGCAGCGCCTGAATAGACTCTTGCTCGTACTCGGAATGTCCAGTGCAGATCTCCAATTGCAGGTGCCCGCTGTGAGTATCTCGCAGTATAATTGCGCCATAGGGGGCCTGGCTCAGACGGCTGGCCTCTTGTAGTACCAGGTGCAGGATCGGCTCCTGTTTTAGGGTGGCGCTCATCTCGCGACTCACCCGCTGGAGACGACGCAGCGCTTCCTCGGCCCGCCGGCGCTCTGCCAGTTCTTGCTGAGCTTGCTCGTACAGTTGCGCGTTCTCGATGGCGATGGCCGCCTGGGCCGCCAGACTCTCGGCCAGGCGAATTTCGTCCGGCGTATAGCTCCGCGCCCTGGTCTCGTTGCTCAATTCGACCAGGCCGAGCACTCGGTCTCGGGCGACTATGGGTAACATGAGAAGTGTCTGCATGTCCTGCTCTTTCATCAGGGCCACTTCTGCCTCGTCGGCCATCGCATCCTGTTGCTGAACGACCAAGGGTTGGCGAGTTTCCAGCACGTGGCGCGTGACCGGGTACTGACTCAGATCGTAAAGTGTGCCGGTTTTCTCTATCCACGTCGTGCTATAGTCCACCAGTGTCTCGATGACGTTACGCTCGGCATGCCACAGCGACAGCGCGCATCCATCCGCGTTCAACAGCTTGGTCATCTGATCGGCGACTGCCTGGAGCACGGCATCCAGAGACAGGCTGGAACTGACGGTGATCGCTGCCTCGTACAGCGTGCCCAGTTCGCTGTGACGCCGGCGCAGCGCTTCCTCTCGCCGGCGCAGTTCCTCGTCTGCCTGGGTATACAACCGGGCGTTCTCGATCGCAATCGCGGCCTGGTCGGCAAAGGCTGTCAGCAGCTCGACTTCCAGGTCGGAGAAGCGGTGTGGTTCGACGAACATGGCCGAGAGCATACCGATGACGCGGTCCGCTCGCCTGAGCGGTAGGTCTGCAAAAGCGCGGAACCCCTCCCGGACCGACATCGGCGCATAGGCCAACAGGCTTTCATCAGCCCGTACATCGGCGACGATCAGCGGCTCCTCGGTGGCGACGGCGTGGGCCCGTCCTCCGTGCTCCAACGTGAGCACCTGAGATTGGGCGGCGTATTCGTCGCTCAACCCCTGGGTCATGGCCAGGCGTAGCACGTGCGCCTCCTCGTCCAGCACAAAAATCGCCGAGTGATGACAGCCCACCACATCGAGCACCGCCGCCGCGATGGTGTTCAGCACGTATTCCAGTTCGAGTGACTCGCTGACGGTGGCCGAGATGGCCGTCAGCGACGTTAACTCGGAGACGCGGCGTCGCATCTCGTCGTACAGTCGGCTGTTTTCGATGGCGCTGGCAAAGTAGCCGGCCACGGTCTGCAACAGCCGCACTTCCTCACGCCCAAATCCGCCCTTCCGGTCGCCTAAATAGAGCTCACCAATGCTCCGCTCTTTCGATCGCAGGGCCACGCCGGCAAAGTTCTGAACGCCGATGGCATCGATGTGCGGCCGGTAGGCCGAGATGATGTTTGGATCGCTCTCGGGATGATTGCAATAATAGCTCCCCCCGCGAACAAAGATGGACTGTTCAAAGCCCTCCGCGTCCGTGGGGATTTTGAATGATTCGACTGCGTTCCGATCGGCGCCGGCCGATGCCAGGTAGCGGGCAACCAGGGCATCCTGTTCCTCATCATAGAGCAACAGGACCCCTTGCTCTGCTTCTAGCAGTCGAATGGTCTCGCTCATACCACGATCCAACAACTCGTCCAATTCCAGCGTTGAACCGGCGAGGGCTGCGATCCGGGCCAGGCCGGCCTGTTGTTCCACGCGTCTCTGGGTCTCGGCGTACAGATAGGCATTCTCAATCGCGATCGCCGCCTGGTTGGAAATTGCGTGCAGCACCTCCAGCTCTCGCTCCGTCCAGGCGTCCTTTCTATAGCTCGCCAGTTCGATGGTGCCGACGAAACGGCCTCGAGTTTGTAGTGGGATGCCGACGTAGGATTGAAACAGGTATTCAGGGCGATCCAGCTTGGGACGCACATCGTGACGGGCGTGTACGTCGCGCACCAACAAAAAGCGACGATGGCGGATAATCCAGCCGGTGTACCCCTCATCAATCCGGTAGACGCCCTCCATCTCCTGGGCGTAGGTCTGATCTCCTCCCCATCCCTGAGTGACACAACATTGCCGCTCCTCGTCCCAAAGCGTCACCTCGGCCAGATCGTAAGGGACCAGTTGGCGGGTGCTCGACAAAATCGCGTCCAGAGTCGTCTTGAGGGACGGTTGCTGGTCTGGGCCGAGATCGAATGGTCTGCTGGTTGTGATCGCTTGATCCTCCGAGTCTGCTGGCCGATCCGGGTCCCGAGCTTGTCGGGGAAATGTGGTCGAGGATTCAGGATGGGTATCCCATTGAACGGCTAGCATTGTCACTGGAAGAAGCAGTCCCCCGGTCAATAGGGGAGCGGCGTGAAGGGTTCCCGCTACCCACATGGTCAGACCAAGCATCAAGCCCATCGCAATCATCGCCCCGACGATCGCAATCGTGCGCGCCTGTCTGCGTTGATGTCGTCCTGCTAATCTATCCATCCAGCCATATTCACCCCAGCCGCCCTGATAAAACTTGCATCACTAGACTGTGCACGGCTATTTCTGTCGCCGTACGCTAGAGGCCGCTTCAGTAATCTCGCGGATATCGTAAAAGGGGCCGTCGTCCGCTGTAATCACCCCGATGGCCAACGACATCAGGTTGCCCTCCTGACGGGCTTTCCAGTCATAATGGGTCCCAATTTCCGCGTCGAAGCGTTGTTCGAGATCCTGTATGGTAGGCTCGGCCGAGTCCTTGGTGGTGATGATGATGAAATCGTCACCGCCGATGTGGCCGATGAAATCGTTGGAGGTGCCCGCGCTATCCACCGCCCGTCCCATCACCATAGCGGTGAAGCGCAGGACTTCCTCCCCAGCCACAAACCCGTACTCGTCCTTGAAATCGCCGAACCCTTGAATCCCTGTATAGATAATGCCCCAATCGTCCCGTCGCATCAATTGGCGCAACTGATCCTCAATCAATCGCCCGCTGGGCAGCCCGGTGGTGGCGTTGGTCAAGCTCTCGTACTGCGCCCTGGTCATCGCGTTCTTGACTCGCAGCTTGAGCTCCTCCAAGTCGAAAGGCTTGGTGATGTAATCGTCGGCTCCCAATTCGAGGCCCTGGATTTTGTCTGACCGTTCATCCTTCTGAGTGAGAAAGATGATTGGAATATGACTGGTGCGCAGACTGCCTCGCATATGGCGGCAGACGTCGTACCCATCCATATCTGGCAACATAATGTCCAGGATAATCAGGTGAGGCAACTGCTGACGACACATCTCCAATGCATCCTCGCCGCGCTGGGCCACCGTCACCTCGTAATTCTGCGATTGAAAGTAGATGCGCAGCATGTTGGAGATGTCCTGATCGTCCTCCACTATCATCAATCTACCTTCGGCCATGTTCCCTCCTTCAATATGAGCCAGTTGCTAGCCCTAGCTTTTCCAGCTCTGTGACCCTGTCACTCTGAACCCGTGCTTGCGAGCCAGTTGAGCGATCTCGCGCACTCGTTCGATCTGTATCTGCCGGCCCAACGAATAGGTTTCGTACCGTTCTTCTAGCGTTAATACCATAGTCTCTGCCATACAGGCGTATGCCTGACGGGGCGGGAGACCGAAATCAAAGTGAAAATCCACCGGGCCGGGCACATCCATCACCCCTCCCTCAATGACCAGGACGTCGTCCCGTTCCTGGGCGACGCGCGGCGATACGTCTGGGGGAAGGGCCACATCACATATCACGGCACCCTGCTTCAGGTGCTGCGGATAGATGACCGGTCGAGTGGTGTTCGTGGTGCTCAACACCATGTCGGCCTCCCCAATCGCCTCGATCCGGGTCGAAGTGCGGACCTGCCGGGCGCCGGCCTCCCGGACCTGGGCCTCCACCTGCGCCAGATGGGATTCCAGCCGTCCCACCAGCACCAACTCGGCGACCATTGGCGCCAGCAGTATGGCACAGGCCGAGCCGATGCTCCCCGTCGCACCGACCACGGCCGCCGTCGCCGCTGCTGGTCGGATGGCGTGGCAGCGTGCGGCTTCCTCCAGCCCTTCGATGGCAGCCGCGATGGTCAGACTCCGTCCCGTCGTAATTGGAATGTCAAGGTTCTGAGACACGGTCACGCCACCATCACCGATGACAGATGTAAAGGCCAATAGCCCCAGAATGTGTGCTCCCAGTCTCTCTGCCAGGCGACCGGTTTGAACGATCTTTTTGTAGGCTGTCTGGGACGGCAGCCTTAGCATCTGGTCGGCCGTGAAGGGGCAGGCCAACAACCATCCCTCCACCTCCTCGCCTGTAGATTCTGAGCGCACTCCTGTGATCTGGGATAGCTTGAGCGGTGGCCAGAACCGGGAAAAGAAATGTATGAACGGCGTTGGCAGCACCTTGGCCAACAGCGGATATTTGCGCCCCACATCTTTTTTGGGACTCAGTGGATGAATCACACACGCGAACTTGCCCATTCCCCCGCCCTCAATGTGTCCGGATTCAACGGTCGTACATCCTGGTGTGCAGGCTTTCTCCTCCCTTGATTTTCAGATGATCGCTATCCTCGTAATAGATCGTATGATCGAGCACCCGTCTTTCTGGCGAGGCGAACAGAACTACGTCCGACTCGATAGCGCGCGCCGGATATACAATCATGCCCGACCCAATGGAACAGTTGTGCCCGACGCATCCTCCCAGCACCGGCATGCCTGTCTCCATTGGCTTTCCATCGTGCAAGGCCCGAATGGGTTTGCTGGGTATCAAGTTGAAATCGGTAAACGTGCTCCCCGCACCGATGAAGGTGTTGCGTCCGACGCTGCAAAATTGGAGGCAGGTGTTCTGCGCCACCATCGAGTCCTCCATCATCACGCTCATAAAGATGGAGGCCCGAAATGGGAAAAAACACCGGTCCGAGATGACGCTCAACTGGACCTGGCAGCCCGTCCCAATATCCACATTGTTCCCAATGATGGAGACGTCTATCACCGCTCCTGGACCGATGCTCACGTTATCGCCGATATAGCTTGGCCCTCTGATCACGGCTGAGGGATCGATGCTACAGTTTCGACCGATGTGAACGACTTGGGAACAGGACAGAACTTGTTTCCGTTCCAGCATAGCATGCCACAGAATTTGGAGATTCTTGGTCACATCCTGCTCGATCTCGCGGTCCAAGCGCGCCCCTCGCGCAAACACGCCAAAAATGACGTTGGCGATGACAGTGTGGACCCAGTGCTCGATGGAGCAGAACGCCTTGACGGGCACCTGGTATACCAAGTCACCCATCGCATTCGACATGTGTGTGGGAACGTGGTAATAGCCCATCTCGTGAGGTTCGGTGTCTATCACCAGGGGGCGTGTGTTCGGCTCAAAGCCGTAGGGATAGTACCACATATCGGCGACGTACACGTCTCCCTCGCGCCGGATGCCCTGTTGCAGGTGGATCGCGTGGGTCGTGATGGAGCGATCGTCCAACGCCAGGGCGACGCGACACGCCTTGCCCGACGCTCTGGCGCGCTGAATAAATTCTTCCAAAAAGAATTCGTCAAAGAACAGATTGTCCCGATAGATCAGGGTCTCTACCTTTTCGGACCCCACCTCGGCCAGTGAATCTATCTCTCGTTCTTCCACGTCGTAGGGCGTGAACAAGTCCCGCTGGTGGAGCCATAGCGGCTTGTTCAGGAAACGGAGCTCCCGGGCTGGCTCGTTGAAGGGGAATATCTTGTGACGATCTCGCAGGATAATTTTACGCATCACTTGAGTCTCGACTCGAGTTCAATCCAAAGGGTATTTGCCAACGAGAATGGTACAACTTTGATCTCCGGCAGCGATGCAGGATACTTCCTCGACGTAAAAATTCTTGCCACCGCTGACCCAATACAGCCCTTCCTCCAAAATGCCTACCGCCAAGTGACAGCATGGTGAATCCGTCTTCCGTCCCCAACAGGTTCCACACCGTTCCATGATCCAGTGAAAGTATTGACTGTCTTCTCCTAACCGCACCAGGTGATCGGTAAACTTGTTGAATGTCTGAGACAGAACCTCGAACCCCACTCGCAGTTTCATTCCCAGGGGCAGCACACGAAACGTCAGATCGGCGATGCCCAGCATCGGACCAAAGTCCTTGACGCCAAACTTGAAACAGGAATGTCCGGCCCGGCGTGCCAGCCCTCGTCCGCCCCGGGGACCGTACATTTCGTCCAGCGCCTGGAACAACTGCCCGACCTCGTCAAAACTGAATTCCTTCTCAAAGTTATTGGGCGGATAATTTCCGATGCGATGTTGGAGTCGGGCCAGGTTAAGGACTGCGTTGACCCCATTGCGCCCCATCACATCTTCCATCGCTAACAGTATAATCCGTCCCATTTTGTTGGGAAAGAAGTACTGTACCGATTGCCGAGTTTCCGATACAGACCCACCCGTCATATGAGTGATTATCCCTGACTCGACTGTGAGCTTGGAAGGATCCCAGTCGAGGGCTATGCTCTGCTACCCTGGCCACGTCACCCTGGCGAATCAGAGCGGTGATTGAGAAATTCCTTCAGTGTCTGGTAGAATCGCTCCGGTTCGTCCGCCATCGGGAAATGCCCTGATTCTTCAAAGTTAAATATGGTGGCCGACGCGAGGTTCTGTGTCAAAACGTGCCCCTGCTGAGGATCCACAATTCGATCCACCCTGCCATAGATTCCCATCACTGGTATCTGGATCTGTTTCAGCCGTGGGCGCAAATCTGTCTTGCGCAGCGAGGCGATGCTATAGTGGAACGACTCCAATGTCGTGCGCGAAAGATCCCGCTCGAACATTTTGTACCACGTCTTCCAATCACGGGCCAGAAACGGCGAGAAAAGACGCACCCCTAGGGGCAGCGCACCCGGCATCCGGTAGGCCAGGCTGGCCAAGGACCGTCGGGCAGCCAATCGCAGGAAGAGGGCCAGGCCATCCCCCACGATGGGAGAGCCAACCACCGCAACTTTTTCGACCCGCTCGGGATGGTCCAGCGCCACGCTCAAGGACACCGTTCCCCCCATCGAATGACCAATGATGGGAGACTGGGACAAGCCTAATCGTTCCATGAACTGGTCCACCATTTCGACATAGTCCTTGACCGAGAAGCTGCCCTCCTGCTTGCCCGACTCGCCAAATCCCCAAAAATCGAGGGCGTACGCCTTGTAATCCCGGCCCAATGATTCCATCGTGCCCAACCAATGATCCCACGATTCCAGCCAGCCATGTAACAGGATTACAGGGCGACCTCGGCCAATGGTTTCATAGTGGACTAGCCCACGGTCGGTAACAATAGAACTCATTGAAATTTTGCTCTCGATGAATTATCTCTGACTCGAACCGAACGGTGCATCGAAATGAGAAATGACGGACACCTCACTACAACTATAACATGAATTGCCGCGAGAAGAATTGAGAAACCATTGCAGTTTCGTTAATGTGAGGTTACGATTTTTGATAC
The DNA here is from genome assembly GCA_011048615.1 of Chloroflexota bacterium. Classification (GTDB taxonomy): domain Bacteria; phylum Chloroflexota; class Anaerolineae; order B4-G1; family B4-G1; genus DSDT01. The sequence goes on from DSDT01000258.1 coordinate 10,229, forward strand.
TGCACGGCGGTCGAACACGCTGTTCCCACGTGGCTCGACCGCCGGAGAAAATAGCTTGCAACTGTGTAGCAGAGTTTGTGTCACTGGAGACAATACAAGCTCCGGCTACGGCTCGACGTGCCTGTTCTCCTTACTGTATTTACTCCTCTGCCTCCGCATCCATAAGCTCAAGGACCGAGTAGAGAAGCTCTAGGAGAACGTGTTGGACACTCTCTTGGTCGGTCGCCACGCAGGGCAACACTTTGATTTCTGGTGGGATGCGTAGTGCAATTCGTAGATCCTCGGGAGGCCAGGCATCCGCCATATCCTGCTTGTTGGCGGCAACAACGTAGGGTACCGGAGCGTAGGCTCGAAATGTATCCAGGATGCTGCGCGCTTCGCGGAACGTTTCTGGCTTGACGCTATCCAACAGCACGACAAATCCCAGCATGCCTTCTGCCAGGATTTCCCACATAAAGTCAAAGCGGCGCTGGCCAGGCGTGCCGAACAGGTAGAGCACCAGGTCGTCCGCCACACTGATGCGCCCAAAATCCATCGCCACCGTCGTCTGATCCTTCACGCGTTCCTCAGCGCGAGAGATCTTTTTTTCCGTCGCGACTACGTCTATCTCGCTAATCGTCTGAATAAACTGTGTCTTGCCTGCCGAAAAGGGGCCGGTTACTACTATTTTGACTGTCTGCATCGCACTGTCTCTCTCGAGTCTACGTCGCTATTGTCTTTGCTGGAAGAAACCGATTAATTTCTCGACCACGCCTCGCTTGACCGCCGGAGGACGCATTGTCGCCGGTGCTTTGTCTGGGGCACCGGGTGCAGGCCTGGTCACCCCCTCGGGCAGAACCAGCTCCACCAATCCCGCCTGCATCAGGGCGTACACTATTTTGCGAATCTGGAATTCACTCGTGTTGTTGAATTGTGCAATCTGATGGATCGTATTGCGGGGATTGATAAAAGAGACCACGCGCCATTCCTCAACGCTCATATTGATGTCGCGCATTCGGGCATCAGGACGTTCTACGAATCGGAGGGCCATATCGAGATTCGGCAGTTCATCCTGCAGCCGCTCCCACTCCTGCATGCGGCGGCTGCCCTCCATAATCACGTTTTCCAGGCTGATGGGAATCGTGATGCGATCCTCAAAGGGCAGCATATTGGCATCAAAGCGGAACGTGCCATCGGACCAGGTAAACAGGGGGTAGACATTGTTCAAAATGTAGCTCCTCACACTTCGCACAATGTCTTCCTGGCTCACATAGCCGGCATTTATCAGCAGCAATCCCAGTTCCTTGTCATTCTTGATCTCCATCCGTTGCTGAATCGCGCGGGCCTGTTCATCCGTGAGTTTGCCGGACTGTTGGAGCATTTTCGCCAGGTGACCGCCGCGCTCATCCTGCGTCGCATAGACGAGTTTGCCCTCTTTGAAGCAGAGCCAGGATTGATTGCCATTCGCATCAATGGTCAGCGTGCCTGTCTTACGCGCCAAATTGATCAGGTTGAGCAACTGTGTTGTGCTGAAATCTCGCAGGTTTCCCTTCAGCGCCATACTTACCTCCACTGCAACTCGAAACAGTCGCAGGTTTTAAACTTTGCTTATTTATTCCTCGTGAATGAAGGGACCGACTGACTCGGCTGAGTAATCAGCCAGATATTTCACCAGCCCGTATGTATGAATTAGGACGCCCAATCCTCGTGAAAAGCCAAGGTCATTAGGTCTATTCAGATCAAGTATGGATTATACCTGTTATTGGCATGCAAGTCAACCAGTGCTGTGCATAGTGTATCTCACGGGGATACCGGGCGTGATCCAGATTACCACACAAGATAGGCTAGCGCCTCGTCCCGCTCGTCATCCATCACCAGTTCCAGGTGTCGCCCACCTGTCACCGCCGGCACGTCGATCACCCGGATGAAGGGGGCGAGGGGCGCGTCGGCCGGGAGCAACTCTGCCAATACATTGGCCGATCTCTTGAAAAAAGCGGTGTTAAAGACGGTGCCCGGCGTATTCGGATACAGCGGCAGGGGATAGATGCGGGACTCGACCAGATCCTGGAAGAAATGAGTGCCATAGGAAACTTCTAGCGTGTCGTCGGTCGCTGACTGGGCGATTTCGATCAAGGCCTGGGTGTTGTAGATATCGGCATACGTGACCTTTAGCCCCAGTTCAACGTTCGAGGTTCCCCAGCGGCCCGGCCCCATCAAAATGAACCGCTCGCCCTCCAACTGCTTGTTGAGCCGACCCACTACGCGCGCCAGCTCGAACCGCGTCTCATAGTCGGGGATGCTTTCATATTGCGCCGGATCAACGTATACGATGTAGCGCACGTCCTCGACCCGGCCGTGGGGCACCAGGCGCCGCGCTAAAAATATGACGTCCTCTGGTGGCACGTCGGAGGGAATGCGCAGACTCTCCCCCCATTCCTGACTGCTCAGAGGGCGGCACTGGAGCAGGTGGAGGACGAAATTGGGCGGGCGTTCATCCGTCACCTCTACGGTGAACTCGATGTCCACCGGACGCCCATAATGCCGCTCCAGCTTGGCCAACACGGTGCGCATCAACGTCACAAATCGGTGATTCTTTAACAGCTCGTCGAACGTCAGGATCAGCCGCTCTTGCCCCAGTACACCCGGCGCATAGATCGTTTGCAGGTAATCCCCCTTGTCCAGCGCGGCCAACAGATGCACGCCCGGATAGTCCGCCCCCAGAACGTCGGACACTGGCCGCACCGCAAATTTATTGTCGCGCAGATCAATCAGATCCACGAACTGTTGTGAGTACTTGCGAACCTGGTCGGCGCCGGCCTCTGGCCGCAGTTGGGGATGACTCAACGGCACCATGCGCGGATAGTCGTTCCCCACCCGATCCACCGCCCGGGTTCCCAAGCCGAACACCATGCGCAGTAGGCCATCCTGGGGCCGGATTTTGCGGTTCCAACGAAACGGATTGTGGCTGAATCCCACGCCAGCCAGGGTGGGGAAGAAATAATCGCCGTATCTCTGACCCTGCACTTTTTGGATCAGGATCCCCATTCGCTCATCGTAATCCACCAGTCCCATCTGCTGACGATACAGGAGAGCGTCCGGGCTGAGCACGCTGGCATACACCCAGGAGATGGCCCGGGTCAGCGCCACCAGGTTTTCCTCCAGCGTGCCTTGGTTGGGACAGAAAAAACTGTCATACTTGCCGGCGAAAGAGAATCCAAAGTTATCTTCCAGCAAGCTGGACGAGCGCACGATGAGGGGGGTTTTCCCCACCTCGGTCAACAGCTGCCACAACCGGCTGATCACGTTGGCCGGGAAACGGCCCTCGGCATAGATTCCCTTGATGCGGGGATAGTCGGCCTCGATCTCTTCCTGCGTCCTGTATTTCTGGTTGATGAATCCCTCCAACTGGTTGACGGCGTGGAAATCGTAAAAGACGTTCGCCCCGATAAAGTATGAATCTGGTATCGTGACCATGTGGCGCAGGTCCAGGTCGCCGGATGGCTCGTCCCTCATGAGGATCTTCCATGCCAGGATCATGCCGGCCGATTTACCGCCGATCTTGCCCTCTCCGATGCGCCGCTCGCCGATCATTTGGAAATCCTGAGCTTCAAAGAACTCTCTCGCCAGCCGGACAAAGTCCATTTGATCGCTGATCATGCTCTTGGTCAACACCACAGTGATCTCTTGCAAATGGTGGTGGACCCTTTTTCGCTGCTCGAAGGGCAGATTGGTATACTCCTGAGCCTGGGCCAGCAGGACGTGATGTGGGGCCAACTCTGGGTTGAAGGGCAGCTCGCACTCCCGGCTCAACGTGCGCTCGGCCAGAACCTCGCGCACGATCTCTTCGAAAAGCCCATGGGGCAGGTTGTAGGCAAAGTAGAAATCGGTCAGATGATCCCGAATCTGCGCCAATCGGTCGTGCCACACCTCGACCGATTCCTGGAAAAAGGGATCGGACAGTCCCTCTCTCCGTTGAGAAAGGACCGCCTTCTCCTCCACCTCTTGGTCGAATTGGACCTGCGTGATGACCCCCCGGCCGAAAAGCTCCTCGCGCATGCGCTCCCGAATGCGATGTCCCAGGATTGGGTACTGGGATATCTCGAGGTAAAGCTCCAATACTTTGGGCACTTGTCCTAAAGGTTGCTGCATACCGTTCTCCTTCACATCTCGCGCTGGCCCCAAGTATACTCTACCTGCCCCCTTCGTCAAACTGCACTTGTCACCTCGGTGATGCGCGCTGACAAAATTTGTGGTATACTGGGGAAAGCGGGCCAGTCCAACGAGACCGGCAGTCAATGGAAAAAGAGGAGGAGACTATGTCAACAGCAGCATCTGTAATGGGCGCGTGGATGGGCAAGGGAAAGTGGCTGCTCCTCGTGGGGATGCTAGGCCTGTGCCTGGCGATCACAGCCGGCTGCCGCGGCCCCGACTGTGAAAGCGATCCCGCGCCGGGCGTGAATTGGAGAGACTGCGACAAGAGCGGGGCCGACCTGAACGGAGTGGATTTACACGACGCTAAACTGGCAGGGACCAACCTGCGGGGAGCACAGCTGAAGGAAACTAACCTGTCTGGGGCCAACTTGGCCGGCGCTGACTTGACCGGTGCAGACCTGACCGGTGCGGACCTGGAGGGCGCCACACTGAGCAATGCTGTCCTGTCTGGAACGAACATGATCGGAGCGCATCTGACCGGCGCCCAACTGGAAGGCACCACACTGACCAACGTGAACTTGACCAATGCCGATCTGAGCGAAGCTAAACTGGGGGGAAGCACGTTGGTCAACGTAGATCTGACCAACGCTAATATGAACGACGCTCAACTGCCCGGCGCTAATCTGGTCGAGGCCGATCTGACCCGCGCTGATCTAATCAAGGCTAACCTGGAAGAGGCTAACCTGGGCGCGGCCCAATTACCGGGCGCCAAATTGCCAGAAGCCAACTTGACTGGGAGCGACTTGACCGGGGCCGACTTGACAGGGGCTGACTTGAGCCGCGCCAATATGAGCCGCACCATCTTGACTGGCACCCAACTCGCCAAAGCCGATCTGCCCGGGGCGACCCTGGATTGGGCGAACCTGCGAGGAGCTGAACTGGACGACAAGACAAATATTGACGCCAGGTGGCGGCTCGTCTGGGAGATCGTCAATCAAGGAGCGTCGGGACGGGATTTGAAGGGCCGGGACCTGCGCCGGGCCAATCTGAGCGGCGCCGACCTGCGCGACGCCAACCTGGAGGGGGCTGACCTGAGCGAGGCGATCCTGACCGGCACAGACCTGAGCGAAGCCAACCTGGCCCTGGTCAATCTGCGCGATGCCGAGATGAACGACGAGACACAGATTGACGCCAAGTGGTGTCTCGTCTGGAAGATCGTCACCGGCGGAGCGCCGGGACGGGATTTGAAGGACCGGGACCTGAGCAACGCGTATCTGCGCGATGCCAATCTGGAACGGGCGAATCTGGAAGGGGCTAATCTGGGCGGCGCCAACTTGGAGGGAGCCAACCTGAAATGGGCCGCTCTGCGCGGCGTCACGCTGGATGACCGGACCCAGATCTCTTCCCAGTGGGAGCGGGTGCGCAACATTGTGACGTTTGGAGAGCCGGGAGGCGACCTGCGGGGTCAGGACCTGAGCAACGCCGACCTCGATGGGGCTAACCTGGACGGGGCCTTTCTCGACGGCGCTAACCTCCGTGGCTCGCGGCTGAGAAACGCGAACCTCTCCAATGCGACGCTGCCTCGCGCTGATTTGAGCGAGACCGATTTGACTGGGGCCATTCTCCTCAGCGATGACCCCAGGAACCTGTGCTGGGCCAATCTGCGCGCGGCCAAAGTGGATGATAGTACCCAGGTTGATTCCAAGTGGCGGCTGGTGTGGAAGATCGTCAACCAGGGGGCGGCCGGGCCAGACCTGAGCGGCAGTGATCTGGCCTGCGCTGACCTGAACGGGGCCGACTTGAGCGGCGCCAACCTGACGGGGGCCAACTTGGTCGGCTCCTCCCTGCGACGGGCCAACCTGCGCGATGCCGACCTGACCGCCGCCATCTTGCTGGAGGCCGACCTGACCCAGATCGCTCTGCAGGGCGCCAAAATGGACGGCAGTACCCAGATCGGGCCCAAGTGGCGGCTGGTGTGGGAGATCGTCAGTCAGCAAAAGCAGGGCAGCAACCTACAGAATGCCGACCTGAGCCAGGCGAACCTGGCCGACGCCGACCTGACCGACGCCAACCTGATTGGCGCGAACCTGACCGGATCCGACCTGAGCCGGGTCAATTTTAGCGGGGCTAACCTGAGTGGGGCCGATCTGACCCAGGCCGTCCTGGATGGCACTGTATTCAACGTCACTACCCAGGTTGACGACAAGTGGCGGGAAGTCTGTAATATCGTGACCCACGACAGAACGAGGCTGGACCTGCGCAATGCCGATTTGAGTCGGGCTTGTCTCCACGCTGCCGAACTGAGCAACGCCAAACTGCAAGCTACCAACCTGGCCGTGGCCGACCTGAGTGGTGCCAAGCTGGTTGGAGCGCATCTGGATGCGGCCCAACTCGATGGCGCGAATCTGGCTGAAGCCAACTTGAGCGACGCCAGTTTAGAAAGCGCAGACCTGACCGGAGCAAACCTCCAGGGTGCCACCCTGGACGGCGCCAATCTGTGCCACGCCGCCATCACAGAGGCCCAGATCCGGCAGGCCGCGTCGCACAAGAACCTGACCTGGCCCGACTGCACCACCCACGATTGAACGCCGCCCGGCTCCTGCACCTCATCCCGTCCACTTCGGCGGGGGAGCCGGGCGATCACTCCGTAGCTCGACGGCCGTCTCCCGCTTCGCCATGGGGCGCTGCCCGACCGTGGTGGGATAACGGAATCGTTCAGCAAAGGGTATGCCGACCGCCGCCCCGTCGGCGCGGGCCTGCTGGCGGATCATCCAGGCCATCCCCTGCGCCGCTCCTCCCTCCCGCGACGTGATTTCCGGCATGGCGGTGACCAGGCCTTCGCTCGCTAATGTCGCCTTTCTGACCCAATCCTCGTACAGGAAAGCGATCTGGCTCTTGTGCTCTTGCAGCGCCGCGATTTTCAGCTCCAGCGTCTCCCCAATGTCCACCGCCTTGTTCGCATACATCGGATGCTTGGCGAAAAAGTACGCCTCGGCCACCTGATGGACCGCCGATCCTTCCTCGATCTGTTCGGGATGGTGGAGCGGATAGGGCGCAAAGCTGGCTGCTTCCAGGGCGGCGAAAGCGACCGCGCGGTGGTCGGGATGATCCTCGAACGGGGCGAAGGGGTCGAAGGTGAACAGGACGTCGGGGCGCTGCTGGCGGATGGTGCGCATGAACTGCCCGCGCAGGTGGCCCGGCGGCAGTCGGTCCAGCTCGCCGTCCACGTGGTCGAGAAAGAGGACCTCTCGCACGCCCAGCAGACTGGCGGCCCGCAGTGCCTCCATACGGCGCACCTCGGCCAGCCTGGTCGCCTCCAACTCGAACGAGCCTTTGTCGCCGTTGGTGGCGATGACGATGGTCACGGTGGCACCGGCGGCGATCATCTTGGCCAAGGTGCCGCCGGCATAGAACTCGGCGTCGTCAGGATGGGGGGCCAGAACAAGCACTTGCTGGGTCATACTCTCACCCTCTCTCTCAGGGATGCCTGCGTAAACATAACTGTGTGTCGCCTGCGGCTCCTGGGGCAGCGTCTCCAAAATCGCCTCGACAGGCTCGGGTGTTTTGCAGGCTTGCCTAGCTTGACAATGGCACATTCTAACTTTGGCGGCCTAGTTCCCGGGCAAGGCCCGCCGGGGCATAAAGTAC
>DSDT01000259.1 GCA_011048615.1 Chloroflexota bacterium
AGCGGGGGCCGATCGGCCCCCGCTGTGGTAACCAGCACTGCCGTAAAGAGCGTTTACACGCCCTTTGCTACTTGAGCAAGCTGGGCAAACGTCTCTGGGTCTCGCACGGCGATGTCAGCCAGAATTTTGCGGTTCAACTCGATCCCGGCCAGTTTCAAACCGTGAATGAGACGATTGTACGACAGATCGTGCTGCCGTGCCGCTGCATTGATCCGCGTAATCCACAACCGCCGCAGGTCTCGTCGCCGGTTTCGACGGTCGCGGTAGGCATAGAACTGCGCCTTCATCCAGGCTTCGTTGGCGCGACGGAACAAACGACGGCGCGTCCCCCAGTACCCCTTGGTCTGGCGGAGGATCTTTTTATGGCGCTGGCGTGTTCTGCTTCCTCCCTTAACTCTCACGATCCTAGCTCCCTTTCTCGTGCAGATATGGTGCCAACCGCCTCACTCGCTTCTTCGTTCCACTGGACACCACGGGAACCATTTCGTCGTAGAGACTTTTGGCGCGCTTGCTCTTTTTACGCCTCAAGTGGGATTTCCCCAGCTTGGTGCGCATCAACTTGCCCTTCCCCCCTTTGGTCCGGCGGAAGCGCTTTGATGTTGACTTGTGTGTCTTGATCTTGGGCATAACTTTTTCAATCCTTGTAACTCTACTTCTTCGGGGCCAAAATCATCAGCATCGTGCGTCCTTCTAGATTGGGTGCCTGTTCGATCATTCCCACGTCGGCCAGCTCTGTGGCGATCTCGTCCAACTGCGCTCGAGCGATCTCAGGATACGTGATCTCGCGTCCCCGAAAACGAATCCGCACTTTGACTTTCATCCCGTCCTCCAACCACCGCCGGGCATCCCGCACCTTGAAAGAGCGGTGGTGGTCGGTCGTTTTGGGACGTAACCGGATCTCTTTGACCTCGATCTGCTTTTGAGCTTTACGAGCCTCCCGTTCCTGTTTGGCCTGTTGGTACAAAAACTTGCCGTAATCCATCACCCGAACGACGGGAGGGTCTGCTGCTGGCGATATTTCTACAGCGTCCAAGTGTTGAGCCTGAGCTGTAGCCAAAGCCTCTGAGAGGGGCACAACTCCCACGTGATTACCATCGGCATCAATCAGTCTGACTTGGGACGCTCGAATTTGATGATTAACGCGGTACTTGTCCCGCATATCAGAACGTTCTCTCCTCCTTGCGATGCCTTGTTCCTCCTTTAGGTAACTTGACCAGAGATATACACGGGCAGATGATAACACAGTTGCATAAAGGTGTCAAATCACCGCCCGGTCTTTTCCCATTGAGCCGGGAAGGGTCTCCCCAGGTGCATCAAAGCACCCTTTTATCCGCCACGGCCTCCTGCGCCAACGCGATGAACTCGTCCACCGACTTGCTGCCCGGCACACTCTCATCGCGCAAACGCAAGTTCACCTGGTCGCTCTCCATCTCCCGATCACCGACGATCAGCATATAGGGCACCTTTTGCAGTTGTGCGTTGCGAATTTTCGCCCGCATACGATCGCTGGAATCGTCTACCTCCACCCGCAGCCCGGCCCCGCGGAGTTGTCCCGCCACCGAGTTGGCGTACTCGACGTGCCGGTCGGCGATAGGTATCAGGATGACCTGCACCGGTGACAGCCACACCGGGAAAGCGCCGCCGTAATGCTCCACGAGCACGCCAAAGAATCGCTCCAAACTGCCCAGCAGCGCGCGATGGACCACGTACGGTCTGTGCTCCTTTCCATCCTCACCGATGTATGTCATATCGAACCGCTCGGGTAGGTTAAAGTCGAACTGGATCGTGGTGCACTGCCAGGCGCGTTTCAACGCATCCCGAATCTTGATGTCTATCTTGGGCCCGTAGAACACGGCCTCGCCCTCCATCCGTTCGTAGGGCAGGGCGCGCGCTTCCAAAGCTCTGACCAATGACTGCTCGGCCTGTTTCCACATCCCGTCTCCGCCGGCGTACTTTTCCGGCTTATCAGGGTCGCGCACGCTCAGCTCGATCTTGAACTCGTCAAAGCCAAAGCCGCGCAATAGATCCAGGCTGAAATCCAACACGCGCAGGATCTCGTCCTCGATCTGCTCCGGGATACAGATGATGTGAGCGTCATCCTGTGTAAAGCCCCGCACTCGCAGCAAGCCGTGCAACACACCGCTCCGCTCGTAGCGATAGACCGTGCCCAACTCGGCCCACCGCAGCGGTAGTTCCCGATAGGAGCGCAGCCGCGACTTGTAGATCAGGATTTGGAACGGGCAGTTCATCGGCTTGATGTAGTAATCCTGCCCATCCACGTCCATCGGCGCGTACATCCCATCCCGGTAAAAGTCGAGATGACCGGATGTCTCCCAAAGCTCGGCCCGCCCGATGTGCGGCGTAAAGACGATCTCATACCCGCCATCATAGTGCCGCTGCCGCCAATAGTCCTCGATCAGCACCCGGATACGCCCTCCCTTGGGGTGCCAGTAGGCCAGCCCGGCTCCACCCTCGGGGTGAAAACTGAGCAGGTCCAGTTCCTTGATCAACCGCCGATGGTCCCGCTTCTCCACCTCCTCCCGCCAGGCCAGGTATTCTTCCAACTGCTGGGCCGTTTCCCACACCGTGCCATAGATGCGCTGGAGCATTGGATTTCGCTCATCACCGCGCCAATAGGCCCCGGCCACGCTCAACAGTTTAATCGCCTCCGGGTTGATGTCACGCGTGTTGTCCACGTGCGGCCCCCGGCACAGGTCCACGAAGGAACCGCTCTCGTATACCGAGAGCCTGGCAGCGCCCACCAACGGCTCACCATACTCGTCCATCCCGGCCGCCAGAATGCCGTCTATCAGCTCCTGTTTGTAGGGTTGATTGGCAAAGATGCGTCTCGCCTCTTCCTCATCAATCTCCCGATAGACGAACTCGTGATCCTCGCTCACGATGGCGCGCATACGGGCCTCGATCTCGTCCAGGTCCTCTGGCGTCAGCGACCGCGGCAGGTCAAAATCATAGTAAAAGCCATCCTCTATCGGTGGCCCGATGGCGACCTGGCCCTCGGGAAACTTTTCCAACACCGCCTGGGCCATCACGTGCGACGTCGAGTGACGTAAGCGATGCAAATACTCGTCACGATTTTCATAGTTCTCGGACATTTTTTTCCTCCTCACGAGGGATCGAATAGATAGTACGTTTCAAGTTCATACCCGCCCCAGTGCCATCCTCATCCATTTCGATCACCTCCTTTCAATCATAACAAAAAATCCCCACGCCCTGGGGCGTGGGGATGATCCACGTGGTTCCACCCAAGTTCAACGCCGGACCTTTCCGCCGTTGCACTCTGAGGCGCTAACGGGCCTTACCCGGAACTCTATACTTTCGCAAGCTGCGATTTGAAGAGTTCACTCTCGGGGGGTCTTCCCAAGTGTCCGGTGAGAGGGCTTTCAGCCAGTGACCCTCTCTCTCTGGGACCTTTTCAACCTGGTACTCGTCCCGATCAACGTATTAGGTTTATCTTTGGTTTGTCTTATTATACCCGGTTTATGGGTTCTGTCAACTACCATTTCCCAGCCATGTTGTAACCAAACTGAAACGTTCAGATAGTTGATTTTGTTGTATACTGGTGTTCCAAAGCTCGAACAGAGGTCTGTCATGACGCCGTTCCACGCCCTCAAAATTACACCCGCGATACAGGTGTTGAAACGCCTGAGCAGCGGCGAGACAATTCAAGATACGTGGATTATTGACCCCCTCGATCCGGACCCGTTGGTCGTCAGTCGCTGGGTCTGCGGTGAGGACCTCCGCGGCATCTACCAGCCGATCTTGATACGCAACTGCTATATTGATGATCTCAACCTGGCCCAGCGCACCTTTTACGAGCGGGTGGAATTGGTGGACTGTCGCATTATGACCTCTTGCTTCCGACAGGCCTATTTTTACTCCAGCCTGTTGATCGAAGACTGCGTGTTTCGAGGGGGGATAGACAGTCAGTACATTCAGGGTGATGGGCCGATCGTCATCCACAATACCGTCTTTAGCGGTTACGTAGACTGGGGAGGTCTCCAGTGGCGCAACCAGGTGGATTTGCTCGATGTCTCTTTTCCCGGTGGCACGAACCTGTTACACGAGCTGTACGCCCACAAAAGGGCGGGTCGGTTGGGCCGGAAGACAACTCTAGCTCGCTGTCACTTCCGAGTCGCCGATATACCGGCCGGTCTCGGCACCGCCCATCCGGGAATCGCGCCACTTGTCGAGAGCTACCTGGGTGGCGTGGAAGGCTAGCGGGGGCAGCGCGTCGAGGGGAAAGAAGGCGACCCGATCCACGTCATCGGCAGCTTGAGGCTCCCCCCCAACCAACCGGGCGCAGTAGACGATGATGATGTCGGCCCCGTGCTCGTGCTCCCGCCCGGCGATGACGTCGAGCAGGCCAGTGATCTCGACCGCCAGGCCGGTCTCCTCAAGACACTCGCGCAACGCCGCCTCGGCGGGACTCTCATCGAAATCCACGAACCCGGCCGGAAAGGTCCACGTTCCCTGTCTGGGCTGAAGCCGCCGCCGGACCAGTAGCACTTGCTGGTCCTCCCCGGTGGGTCCATCCCCACGAGGGAGTTCGACCAGCACACCGGCAGCGACCTTGTGCTCGCGAAAGATGATCTGGTCACACGCAGGACAGTACCGCCGTACACGCCCGAACGCCTCACGGTCTTGCAGCGGGTGACCACAAGCGGGACAGTAATCAAGCTCTGGAGCACGGGACACTCTGAAACTCCTTCTCAGTGCCGCCGCACACGCCAGGCCCAGACGGTCACCAGCGCCAGGCCCAGGGATGCCAGGCCCAGGATGATCTCTCCTATTCGCCACGACGAGACTGGGGCGGTCGGGGCGGTCTCGGGCAATTCGCTGTCTTCCTGATAGGGCATCACTTCGGAGGGTGGGAGTTCCTCATCCAACGCAGGAGCGAACTCGGTGACCACGCCGGGAGCTGGCGTAGCCCAATCCGGAGGGGCGCTCGCGGCCGGCAGTTCACCCTCGGTCGACCCCGCCGCGACCGGGCCGGGCGTAACCGTGCCTACTTCACTGGTAATAGTGCCGCCCCTGACTGCATTTTCCGACTCGGCCGTGTCGAGGCTCTCCGGGGCGCTGCCGGCGTATTCCTGAGCCGCGTCGGGCGCGGTGGGAACAGCCAGGGGGAGCGCCTCAGCCTCCGACTCGGCCTCTACCACTGCGGTCACGGCGACGTCCCTCTCTCCTGCGCTCGGCAGAGGAGCGGGCGCCTCCGCCGGCAGCTCGTGTTCCAGCAGCAACGGGGCCTCGTTCAGCGGCGCTGTGCTCATCCCCATGCGGCCGCCGAACAATAGATCACCGACCAGGACGACGGCGAAAAGCAGGCTGACGACCACCGTCGAGGCGGTCAGAAACGGGGCCAACCGCGCCAGTCTCAGGCCGGGTGCGGGTTGGGATCGAGGTCGAGCGGTCCTTGGCTGCGGGAGGATAAAATTGCGCGGTACGGGAAGGGGGGGCAGTTCGCGCACCATCTCTACGGTGTGGCGCAGCGCTTCCAACTCGCTCAGCAGGACCGGATCATCCGCTAACTGAGCCGTCAGGCGCGCGTGTACCTCGGCGTCCAGTTGACCATCCAGATACGCCGAAAGAAGCTCGTCGCGCTGCTCGCGCGCTGTTGGCCTTCGTCCCAATCCCCATAAACGTGTCATCACAATCCCCAATAATCCCCACTCAGTGTTTCCGGTCCTCATCCTCAAGACGATACCGGGCGGGCAAAAGTTCCTCGTGCTCGCGCAAATAGTCGCGCAGCTTGGCCCGTCCTCGCGCCAGGCGGGATTTCACTGTTCCCAATGCTACGTTTGTCGCCTCGGCGATCTCGTCATAGCTCAAGCCCTGCACATCGGAGAGGACCAACGTGATGCGCTGGTCGGGGGGCAGGGTTTGGATGCCGGCCTGGATCACGCCGGCCATCTCCTGCCGCTCGGCGTACTCGTCCGGTCCCTCGTGCCCGTTGACCAGCGCAGGATTCGCCTCCTCGTCTATATCGCCGAAATCCTCGAACGACGTGGCTGGACGGCGCTTGCGGCGACGCAGCACGTCGTAGCAGCGGTTGGTGACGATGCGCATCAGATAGGACTTGAAAGAACCGCCTCGAAACCGTTCCAGGCTCTCGTATGCCGCGATAAAGGTCTCCTGGGTCGCATCGCTGGCCGTGGCGGGATCCCCCATGATTCGATAGGCGAGGTTGTAGACCGGCTGCTGATACGTCAGCACCAGTTCGTTGAACGCATCCATATTGCCCTGTTGGGCAGCGGTGACCAAACTCGCTTCATCCATCGCGTGGCACATGATACCACAGAATCGGTGGGGGGTGAACTCGCACGCCAACTGCCCGCTCGTGGCTCACTCCACCACCTCAATCGCTATCCGATTCCCCGTCACCTCGCTCCCATCTCGACTGACTCCTACCGCTGTAAACTCGTGGACTCCTACAACCATCGGCCACAGCGCCTGGTAGGGAGGATCGGTCAGGGTCGCCAGGGGCTGACCGTTCACCAGCAGTGTGACCTGCTGCAATGCAACGCCATCGGCGGGACGGGCAGCCACCACGATTCGCTGCGCCGTCGGCGGGATCTCGGGGGTGAGCCGATAGCGACTGCCGTGATCGGGACTGGTCATCACCAGGGATCTGGCTGCCTGGTCTCTGCTTTCCGCTCTCTCCCCGATTTCCGCCACGCCTTGACCGGGACACAGGGGAGAATACGAGTTCGGCGGGCGGGGGATGTTCTGCCAATGGGCCCAGTCCTGAGCCTCGGCCGGGTAGAGAACGTACCGCTGCCACGTGATGAATGCCGGTGAACAGTTGGGGCCGGCCAGCAGGCCATTCCGCACATCTATCGGGTACAGCCAGTGCCAATCGTCGGTCTGGGTTGGCTCGGTCCCCGCGATGAACAACTCGCCGATGGTCCGGGGGCAACGGGCGGCCCTGACCTCTGTCTCCCGTTCTCCCATCTCCGATGCTCCCACCGGCAGCAGCCCACTGTCGGCGCACACCTCCACCCGCGCCATGCCATCTGGCTGCGTGAAATCGCGCACGGGATGGCCTTTGAGCAGCGTCTCCATCACGTCGCGCCAGATGGGGCCGGCGCCGGTCACGCCACTGACGTGGTGCATCGGTTCGTTATCGGCGTTGCCGACCCACACGCCGACGACCAGGTCGGGGGTGTAGCCGACGGTCCAGTTGTCGCGCCAGTCGGAGGTGGTGCCGGTTTTGACGGCTGCCGGGCGGGTCAGCTGGAGCACGCTGCCCTCGCCAAAGGTGGGGGCACGGGCCAAATCGTCGCTCAGGATGTCGGTGATCAGGTAAGCGACCCGCTCGTCCAGCACCCGTTCGCCCGGTGCGGCGTCCCAGGCTCGCAGCACGCGCCCGCGGCTGTCTTCCACGCGGGTGATGGTCACCGCTTCCAGACGGCGGCCGCCGTTGGCGAACGCACCGTAGGCGGTCGTCAGCTCCAACAGCCGCACCTCGCCGCCGCCCAACGTCAGAGAAAGCCCCCAGCGGTCGGCGTCGTCGAAGGTGGTGATGCCCATGGAACGGGCCAGGTGGGCTGTCTCTGCGATGCCGACGTGGGCGAGCACCTTGACGGCGACCAGGTTGTAGCTGGAGGCCAGCGCCTGCCGCAGGAGCACTGGTCCGCGCCAGCGGCGGTCATAGTTGCGGGGCACGTAGGGCGTTCCCTCGCGGGTGACGTAAGCGGTGCGCACGTCCACCATCATCGTGGCGGCGGTGAGTGGATCGGGCCGGGTGGGGTCAAAGGCGGCGGCGTAGGTGATCGGCTTGATGGACGAGCCGGGCTGGCGGGTGGTGACCGTCCCGTTGACGGCGCCGTCAATCTGGGGGTCGAAGTAGTCGGGGCTGCCGACCATCACCAGCACCTCGCCGCTCTGCGGGTCCATCACGACCACAGCCCCATTGTCCACACGGCGGGCCGGCTGATCGGCGTGGGGGTCTGACAACTGGGCCAATCGGTAGCGGACGATACGTGCTGCGGCTTTTTGAGCGGCGAGGTCGAGGGTGGTATAGACCTGCAAGCCCTGGGTATAGATCGCTTCCAACCCGAACATCCGCTCCAACTGCCCCCGCACGTGCATCACGAAATGGGGCGCCTGGATAGGGAAAGGGACCGAGGCAAAGTGGAGCTGTTCCTGGGCCGCCAGGTTTGCCTCTGATTGGGAGATGGCGCCGTGTTTGACCATCAATCCGAGCACGACGTGCTGGCGGTCACGGGCTGCGGTGGGGTTTTCCAACGGGTTGTACAGGGCCGGCGCCTGCGGCAGGCCAGCGAGCATCGCGCACTCGGCCAGGTCGAGCTCGGCGGCGTGTTTGGCAAAGTAGGTCTGGGCGGCGGCCTCGATGCCATAGGCCAGGTTGCCATAGTTGCTCTCGTTGAGGTAGAGGGCCAGGATTTCGTCCTTGGTGTAGGTGCGGGCCATGCGCCATGCCAGGATCGTCTCGCGCAGTTTTCGCTCCAGGCTGACCTGGGTCCGCTCCTCCGGCGAAAGGAGCAGGTTGCGGGCGAGCTGTTGGGTGATGGTGCTGCCGCCGGAGAGAACCTCGCCGCCCTGGAGGTTGATCCATAGGGCGCGGATGATGGCCCGCAGGTCCACGCCGGGGTTGCGGTAAAAGCTGGCATCCTCGGTGGCGACGGTGGCGTTCACACAGTGCTGTGGAATCTCGGTGATGGATACTGGCGTGTGGGCGCCGCCGTGGGGATCGAGGATCTCGTAGAGCAGCTTGCCATTCCGGTCATAGATGCGGGTGGAGGGGGCGGCGGTCCGCTCGTACAGCCGGTCGGGGTCGGGCAAGTCGTCCATCAGCCAGCGGAGCAGCGCGCCTGCTGCCAGCGCCGCCGCGAGGACGATAGCCAGCGCAAATTTCAGCCACCCACGGCACAATCTCTTGTGTCTCATCGCAGGACAATTATACCTCATAATTCTGCTGCTTGCACCCTGGTTGATTCGCAGGTAACGCAACGGTAACCAGGTTGTAATCACCAACTCTGAGCTTGCGTGTAAAATAGAGGCAGGGGGATTGGAAAGTGAAGAGTGAACAAGATCACACGTTCGACGGCCCGGGCGGTGCGGCGGCTTCTGCTGAGCAGGATGGTTTTCTGCGGGTCAGAATGAGCCACGTGACGCATCTGCTCGACCTGGTGGGAGAGTTGAGCTTGGTGGCGGAGGAAGTCACCCGACATCCCAATCTGCTGGGCCTGGAATTGGAGGGGTTTGACGTTGCCGCTCATCGCCTGGACACGCTGCTTCGCGAGCTGCAAGACCTGGCCTCGAGCCTGCGATTGGTGCCGGTAGGGACTGTGTTTCAGCGCATGCAGCGCCTGGTGCGCGACCTCTCTCATCGGACTGGAAAACCTCTCGAGTTGGTCACCGAAGGAGGGGACACCCGGATTGACAAGCATCTGGTAGATCAACTGCACGATCCCCTGATGCACCTCCTGGCGCGATTTCCTACGACCTGGCAGAAAAGTGTGGCAGCGAACTTGTGCAGACGATCTACAGACTGCTGGATATTCCAGAGACATGAACGACAAACAGAAACGGGACGATTATTCCGACGAACTGGAAGAGGTGTGGGCCCTCTTTGCCCAAGATGGGCGGGAGGCGCTGGAACTGGTCGAAGAAACGCTCCTGCTTCTGGAGACGGATCCCACCGATGCGGAGCAGGTGGCCCGGCTGTTTCGAGGCCTGCACAATTTCAAGGGGAACGCGCGGATGATGGGCCTGTCCGTCGTGGAAACGCTCACCCACCAGGCGGAGGACCTGGTCGCGCTGGTCAGAGACGAGGGGGCGCCCCTCACCGGGGCGATGATTGACCTGTTGTTAGAAGTCCTGGACCGCTCGCAAGAGATATTGGATCATGTCGTGGCCCACCACTGCGACGTGAATCCGGCCTGGGTCGCCGGCACAATGACCCGGCTGCGGGAGATGCTGAACGGCGACGCCGACACGATGGCGTTCATCCCCCCGCCCGCCGCGGTGGAAGCGGCGGGCGACGACTTCACCCTGCTGGCCGACCATCCAAGCGAGATACTCGTGGAGGAGGTTGTCCTGCCGGTCATAGACCCGACCACCGATTCCCTCTACGTACAGATATTTTTAGAGATGGCGGAGAACGAGTTGACCCGCCTTCACACCGGCCTGGATGCATTGGCCGACGGAGACGAGGACGAGGCCGCTTCCATCATCCCATCCGTTCGGGACATTCTGGGACTCGCTGCCGAGCGGATGGGGTATGATCAGATCGTCGTCCTGATGGACGAACTGGGGATGATTTGGGGTGACCGAGAGGTCGCCCGACTCGATCAACTGGCGGAGGCGTTAGCCGGTGAGCTGGCACTCATCAGGGGGGATGGGAACGGGCAGCCGGTGGATGATGCGGTGAGCGCGCCGCCACCAGTGCGCGAGGGCGAGGACCTGCCGGTGGTCTCTGACCCGGCTGGGTTGTTCCAGCGGTGGTGTCTCGACCGATTGCGGGCCGATCTGACGTGCCTGGGCGAGACAGCGGACGGGCTGGAGGCGCACGTGCGAAAATTCTGGATCGGCAGCAGTGTCCAACCCTGGGATGGTGAACTGGTCGCCGAGGCAGTGCTGCTGCTGAACGACATCTATGGCGCCAGTCTTTATTCCAACCTGTCTCCGGCAGCTCACGTGACCCTGGCGCTGGCGGACCTGTACGACCGCGCCGCCCGTCAGGAGATGATAGCCAACGAAGCGCTGCCCACCCTCACGCGCCAATACGTCGGCCGTTTGACGGTCACCCTGGATGCCGGTGACGCGGAGCGGATAGGGGATCTGTCTGCCCTGCTGCTCCAGGTTGAAGAGATCCTGTATCTGTATGCCGATGGTCGGATTCTTCAGGCGGTCAAAGATGTGCTGGCCCTGACGGATCTGGGGCCGGAATTTAGGGATGTGATGACACCGACCAATCTCCTGGAGGTCAGCCGGGCGCTGCGGGCCGGGGAAAACCTATACACCGTGCTGGCCGACCTGAATCAGGACGGCGAGATCGGCCAGGCCTTTTACGAGTGGGCCAGGTCCGACGGCGTGCGCCTGATCACCAATGTGACGGTCTTTGAGGACAACCGCTCGTTGTTCAAGTTCTTGCTGACGACGGCGAAATCTGCCCAGTCTGTGCAGGCGGACCTGACGGGCCTGGATTCGCAGGGACATTACCTGTCTGTCGAGATGTGCACGCTAAAGTCGACGCACCTGGCAGACGTGGATCCGCCGCCGTGTCCAGCGGCGCGCGCCGCCAGCCCCGATGATGGAGTGAGCGGAGAGGTCGTGGACTCGTTGACCTACCTGGCGGGGAACGTGGGGGAGATGATGGCGACCCGGGCGACGCTGCACCGTGTGACGGAGCGACTGATCGCGGCGGAGCTGCCCAGCGCTGTGACCCGGTGGATGGAAGAGGTGACCGCCAGCGCAGAGGGAGAGCGGGCCCGGGATGAATGGTCCCGCGTCCGCCAGGCGTGGGATGCGGATATGCAGACGTTGTCGCAGGTAGAAATGGAGATCGGTGCAGCCCTCGGCGAGTTTCAGGAGGCGGTGCTGGCGCTGCGAGCCAGGCCGGCCGCCGACATCCTCGAACCGCTCCATCGCTTGGTGCAGAACGTCGCTCAGTACCAGGGCAAACTGATCGAACTGGACGTGCAGGGTAAAGACCTGGGGCTGGAGCGCAACACGTTGGAGACCCTGGCCGATCCAGTGCAGCGATTGGTCTGGCTGCTGGCCGTGCACAGCATCGAAAAGCCGCCCCAGCGTCGGGAGGCGGGAAAAGCAGCGGTCGGGCGGATATCGGTCGTGGTGAAGCAAGCCGACGATCGAGTTCGGGTGCTGCTCTCAGACGACGGTCAGGGCATCTCTGGCGACCAGTCTGCGCAGTCGCCGGCGAGCAGTGGCTTCGGCGTCGAGCTGGACGCCATCCGCGCGGCACTGCGCGCCCGGCGGGGCCGGCTCAGCATCGGCGTCCATCCTGGTCAGGGTGCGCAGTTGACCCTCGATATGCCGCTGGATCGAGCAGTGATTGACGGCATGGTCGTCCGCGTGGGCGATGTGCAGTACGTCTTGCCCGTGGGAGCGGTGCGGCGGATCGTCCAGCCAGAGGCGGTTCAGATCGTCTCTTCATCGGCGCAGGGGGAGCAGCGGATGGTGCGGTTGGAGGAGGAGTTGATGCCGATCCAGACCTTGAGCGGCGCGTACGAAACGGTCTCGCCGGATCACTTGCTGCTGATTGTGGAGCGAGACGATCGCTGTGTCGCATTGGTGGTGGATGAACTGA
Organism: Chloroflexota bacterium; assembly: GCA_011048615.1. Lineage (GTDB taxonomy): Bacteria > Chloroflexota > Anaerolineae > B4-G1 > B4-G1 > DSDT01. The sequence goes on from DSDT01000259.1 coordinate 12,317, forward strand.
TCGGGCAGCAGCAGGTGCTGATCGAACCGCTGCAGGGCTGCCTGGCCGATGTCTCTCACCTCTCTGGGTGCGCTCTGCTGGGTGAAGGTGACGTGGGGATGGTGTTGGATCTCTGTCACTGAACAGCGTTACGGCACATAGTCCCGCAAAATAGACCCGCCCACGAACTCGCGCAGGATCGAATTGTCCGGAATCAGGTCCAGTCCGCACGGCTCGAGCCACTGCAAGAAGGCCAGCAACCGTTTGACTTCCACGCGGTGCGGGCTGCTCGGTTCCACCTGTAACAGCAGCGGTTCTGCCAACGATTTGAGGACGGCCAGTTCGTAGACCAGGGCCGAGTTGAACATCACATCGGCGTGTTCCTGGTAGGGAAAGATGTGCCGTTTTTCACCCCGTCGCACGCTCTCCCAGCGGTTCAGAGTTTCCTCAGCGGTATATCCCCGGTAGGTGGCATCCCGCACGATGCGCCGGATGAGGCGTGTGTCGGTGGTCGGCACGCGATTGTGCCGGTCGATGTTCAGTTGGGTCAGGGCCGAGATATAGACGCGAAAGATGCAATCGTGCGGGACGGACTGGACCAGGCGGGGATTCAAAGCGTGGATTCCCTCGATAATGATGACGTGATCAGGGCCGAGCTGTACAGTCTGGCCGCGCTCTTGGCGGCCAGTCATAAAGTTGAACCGGGGGAGCTGTACTTGCTCTCCGTTCATCAAAGCCACGAGTTGCTGGTTAAAGAATGGCAGGTCCAGCGCTTCCAGGACTTCGAAATCATAATTCCCATTCTCATCTCGCGGGGTGTGCTCTCGATCCACAAAATAGTTGTCCAATTCCAGCGGGAAAGGACGAATACCCTGGGCCAGCAGTTGGATAGACAGGCGCTTGGAGAAGGTGGTCTTGCCGGCGGCCGAGGGCCCGGCGATGAGCACCAGACGCAACTCGTCTCGAAAGCGCGCAATCAATTCAGCGACCTGGGCAATGCGCTGCTCGTGAAGTGCTTCCGAGACCAGGATAATCTCGCGGATGCGGCCATTGGAGACCGCCTCGTTCAGGCCGCTGACAGAATCCACTCCCAGCAGGCGCAGCCACTCGCCGTATTCGCGGAAAATGGCCGTCAGTTGAGGGTAGTCATGCACGGGCAAGAGTTCCGTCGGGCGGTGACGCCGCGGGTACTGGAGCACGAATCCTGGAGGCCAGAGGTGCAGCGCAAAGTAGCGCAAGTAGCCGGTCGAGGGAACCATGTACCCGTGAAAGTAATCGCGCAGGCCGCGCAAATTATAGAGGGATAGATAATCTTTCTGGCGGTGCGACAGCAAGCGTACTTTTTCCTCTTCCTCTCGTGCTTTGAACATCTCGATCGCTTCGCTGAGGGAGACCCGTTCCCGGTTGATGGGAACGTCCAGCGCGACAAGCTCGCGCATTTGGCGTTCGATCAGCGCCAGTTCCTCGGCATCGAAGGGAGGCCGTCCGTGCACCTGGCAGAAAAAGCCTCCAAACGGCAGTGTGTGATCCACAAAGATGTGAGCCTGAGGGAACAACTCGCGCACGGCGATCATCAGCAGGAATGAAAGGGAGCGCCGATAGATGCGCACGCCGTCAGAATCGGAGAGAAAGACAGGCTCCACCCGGGCGTCGGCGTACATCGGATAGGTCAGCTCGCGCAAGTCACCGTTGACCAGCGCCGCGATGACCGGCACCGGCCCCTCGTTCATAGCGGCTTTGATATACTGTTCGAGGGGCGTCCCTATGGGAGCTTCAAAGACGCGGGTATCAGGGAAACGGGCCTGGGCTGTGCTGCGAGGTGTTGCGACGTGCACGAGGGAAAGGGTTTCGTTGGTTTTCATAGCTCATCAAAAGGTAATTGGGAGATGAAAACGGCCCCCCAGGGGCCGTAGAAAGAACACGCAGACGGATTCGACGTGGTGCAAGACCAGGCGATCAAAATGGCAGCACCACTCGACCCGCCATAACGAGCGCCATACATCCACACAGGACCGCGTTCAGGAACAAGAGGATGGACAATACCATCCGTTGTGCTGGGGGCAGATTGAGAATCGGTTGGTAGAAAGCGGTTGATTCGGGTTCAACGTAATCATCTTCTGTCAGCTTGATTTGTTCCCGCAGATCATCCAGCACGTCCTTGGGAACCTGTTGTTCAGGCGCTGCCGGCTCTCTAGATACCGGTTCTTCGACCTGGGCCTGCAAGCTCTCTATAAAGTCTGCCCCATCCTGCGGGGGTCTCGGTTCCTGGTGCTGCTGCCCTACCTGTTGATCGCGGAGTTCAGTCAGCCACGCGGGTAGCTCTCCATTTTCGATCATAACCGTCTCCTTTTACGTTCTGACTAGCTGTAGGATACCGCTAAATGGGCCAAAAGTCAAACGCTCGAATCAATACTCGAGGGCGACGCACTTGTTCGCGCACTGAAACGGGCGGCTTCATTGGATAAAGTGCGTCGCACCTTGCAGGCAGTGACACCCACAAGAGAAAAGCCTCGGCAGCTTGCGCCGCCGAGGCTGGAGAGGCAACTATTGGTACGTGCTATGCAAAGTGATCAGATTACCGGGTACTTTCACCTAGAGACCCACGATGGGCGACTCTTCAACTTCGATTCCAGTCACGTCCACCGCTTGAGGCCCCTTGGGGGTGTCTTCCATCGTGAATTGTACCCGTTGTCCTTCGTTCAGGTTTCGATAGCCCTCGCCACGGATGGCAGAGTAGTGGACGAAAACGTCTTCTTCTTGTCCATCAGGGCGAATGAAGCCATATCCCTTCACGCGGCTGAACCACTGGACGACTCCTGTGGAGCGGCCATTATCAGTGTTATCCATTATTTACCTTCCTCCTTGCTAACTTGCTCATGTACTTCCGAGTCCGTTTGGCCGCTCCTCTGCCCTCTCCGTACACCCGGAACGGCGCCACCGACCCCCACACAATGGACGGCAAGATACCACACTTTCAGCGACTTGTCAAGGGTATCGCGATGGGCCCGCGAAGGGCAACCGGAGCGGTTACCCTTGCCAGAAACTCGAACTTGGGGTAAACTCGAACGGTATTGGGGCTAACTCTGACCTTTGTAAGGAGAGGCAATGTCATCCCGACCCACTCTAATAGCAGGTAGTCTCCTGGTCACCGGTTTGTTGGGGATAGGGCTGATTATATACGCCTCCCGACCCGCACCGGCCGCCGCCTCGATCTCCTGGCTCACGCGCTTTGCTACCCCAGATCGATCAATCCCTCCGGCATCCATAGCCCTGGCGACTGAAATCTCTCTGCCGCTTCCATCGCCGATGCCGGACCCAACGCCCACCCCGACGCCGATCCACCTTTCCGCGCCGGTGATTGGCCCGTCTGGACAGGCGGCTTACGTGGAGGGCGAGAAATTGTTCCTCGTCGAGCCAGATGGCAGCCGCTCGATGGCGACCGAGGGGGACCTGGGGCACGGCTCTCATCCCTTGAGCTGGTCGCCCGACGGCCAGCGCCTGGTCTATGCGACGGAACGGCACGCTGCCCAGTGGGAGTACCACGTCTGGGAGAGCGAGATCGGCCAGAGGTGGCATTTGAACGACGCGGCCGGCTTTCCATCCACCGGGGATGGGTGGAGCCATCCCATCTGGTCGCCTGATGGCCAGCGACTGCTGCTCTGGACGTGGGGGCTTGATCAGAGCGGCGTCTGGGTGGCGGACGTAGAGACGCGCAGTTTCCAGCGCATTGCTGCTGGAGAGGGAATCGTCGCGGCGACCTGGGTGAGCACGGCGACAATCCTGTACCAAGAACACCACGGAGCGTGGTACACGCTGTCCGGCGTGGACACCCCGGCTTCTCCAACCCTGCTGACCGGCACTCTCGGCGCGGTCAGCGAAAGCTGTCTCTACACTCTCTCCACCGATCGGCGCTACCTGGCCGGGATCGCCCTGTCCGGCGCTGCCGGTCCGCGACTAGAGATCGCTCCCCTGCCAGGCCATCCGCCCCTGAACCTGCCGGCGCAGCCCACCGACACCCTGCCCATCGGGGATTTGCCCCTGTGGTCCCCGGATGGCCGCTGGGTGGCATACGGCGCGCGGCGACAAGAGCAGGGGGAGGAGGTGTACACCGTCCTGGTGGATACGACCGCCCTCAGTTCGACGCGGGTCATCGCTGGCTTGCTCCCTCACTCCTGGTCCCCCGACAGTCGCCTGCTGGTCGGCCCGACCTGTTCAGGTTACGACTGCAACCTGGTTGTGACCTCTGTCTATTCCACCGCCGGTCAGGTGCGAGTCATCGCGCCGGGCGAGGAGATTCAGCTCTGGGACGCGGCCTGGGCGCCCGGGGGCGGTTACCTGGCCTACAGCGCGAGCGGGCCTGATGCGGACCTGAGCGGGGTGGTGTTGTGGGATCGGGTCACGGGAGAGCGGCATCTGCTCGTGCCAGGCAGCCAGGGGGTCCGCTTTACCGATCTCGAATGGACCCCCGATGACTGCCGTCTCTATCTCGTCGAGCGCAACCAGTCCGCCGACGGGGCCACTCCAAGTTCCGGGCCGGTGAACACCATCTGGAGCGTGGGGCCAGACTGGGCGCACTACTCGCAGGTTGCGCCGGGCGGCAGCGATGAGGCTGGTCCTCTGCCCTGTCCCGACTCCCCGCTGACGGGCCGGCGTTTGATCGCATACTATGGAACGCCGCTGGGTCCGGGGTTGGGCATCCTGGGCCGTTTCGACATCACCACCACGCTGGCCCTCCTCGCGGAGCAGATACAGGCGTATCGAGAACTGGACCAGGCGGCCGGGCGGGGCGTGGAGAACGTACCGGGCTTTCACATGGTGGTCACCGTGGCCGACAATCACGCCGGCAGCGACGGGGATTACAATCACCGCGTGGCCCACGCCGTGATCCGCCCCTGGATCGAGGGCGTCAAGGCGGCCGGGGGCTGGGCGGTGCTCGATGTGCAGCCCGGTCACGCCGACCTAAAGACGGAATTGGACGTCATCGAGCCGCTGCTGTGGGAGTTGGACGTTCACCTGGCCATGGATCCCGAGTTCATGATGACCGGGGAGCAGGTGCCCGGCTCGCATTTGGGACAGATCAGCGGCCAGCAGATCAATCAGGTCCAGGCCCGCCTGGATCGGATCGGGCGCGCCTTGGGCCAGCACAAGCTCCTCATCATCCACCAGTTCGAGGACAGTATGGTCGTGCGAAAAGAGGATATTCTCCCCTATCCTTTCGTGGATTTGGTATGGGACTCGGATGGATTCGGCGGCCCCGGGCCCAAGATCGGGGATTACAATCAGTACCGGAGCGAACCGGGGTTCGAATACGGGGGATTCAAACTATTTTACGAATACGACACGCCCCTGATGACGCCGGAACAAGTCCTGGCATTGGATCCGCCAGCGGCGGTCGTCATTTACCAATAGAGTTCTTGCAATAGTTTTGCTTTCTGGCTCACACATGCCCACGGATTTCACGGATAAATGGGCGGGGACCATCATTGGTCTGTGAGCAGTTCTACACTTGGTAGTTTTTGTGAGGTGGCGGTATGAATCGTAGAGAGCACGTCAAGCGATGGCGGATATTGATCTGGATCACGACGGGACTGGCCGCTTTCGCCCTCGTTTCGGGCGGGCTGAGTGGCTGCAGCAGCGAGACGGCAGAGCCGACGCCCACCCCTACCCGTACCTTGCCCTCCCCCTCGCCGAC
>DSDT01000086.1 GCA_011048615.1 Chloroflexota bacterium
CTCAATGGAGATGGGTTGAGGCTTACCTATTCTCCAGCCGGAACCCATGTCCCCGCACGGTGACGATGTAGTGATGATCCGGGTCTAGCGCAGAGATGCGATCCCGCAGGCGGCGCACCAGGGCATCGATCGCCTGCTCCGAAACCCCCAGGGCCTCTTCCTCAGACCAGACCGTGGTCACAATTTCATCTCGCGAGATGACCTGTCCCTCGCTATCGAGCAGCAGTTCCAGCAGTCGGTATTGAGCCGGCGAGAGGGGCGGAGTCAGTTCGTGGCCGCCGATAAAGACCTTTTTGGCAGCCCGGTCGATGTGCAGGCCGCGGTTGGGACCCTCCAATTCCAGCGGCAGCGTGGCGTCAGCGCCAACAAAGCCCATCTTGGTGCAGAGCGCGATTTGTATCTCGTCCCCATCCCTCAAGCGGTAGGGAGTGCTGCCCAACTCTTGGCCATTGACATAGGTGCGATTTTTACTTCCCAGATCGCGCAGTAGATACCCGCCATCGTCCCGTTCGATCCGGGCGTGTTGGCGGGAGACCTGGCGATCGGGAACCACGATGTCGCAATCGGTGCCGCGCCCGATGAGTACGCGGTCTTGGTCCAGCATCCACCGCTGGCCCTCCAGCTCGCCTTCATAGACGATGAGCATTGGCATATCCTGACGTGTCATCCCGACCTCCTTGAACACTGGCAAACGATCAGACCCCGGCCCGCGACAAGTTCGTTGAGCTAGCTGCGCTCTATCTGCCCAATCATTGAAAAACCCCAACTGACTGAAGGCCGGTTACCCCAATCTGCGAATCCGCTGAAAGCGGGTTTGGAATTGTATCAGCTTGACAGAATCCTTTTTCTCACGTATGATGAAACTGCCCATACGTATAGTCTCAGTGGATGGAAATTTAGGCTTGTAGCAACGGCTTTAGCCGACAAGACCGCTAAAGCGGTTACTACGAACAGGTTTTTTACCCACCGAGTCTAGGGACCGTAGAGATTCAGCCCTGCGCACCAAATGGTCCGCATTCTTGCTGCGATGCCCAAACTCGTGCAGCGCCGGTCCCCTGGCGGAGAAGAAAAGAACACGTGACTCGTTTGCTGGAACCGGAAACCGTCCTGCGCGGACGGTATAAAATCATCGCGCCTGTTGGCCAAGGTGGCATGGGCGCAGTCTATCAGGCTGAGGACCTGCGCTTGAAGGGCCGCATTTGTGCGGTCAAGGAAATCCGACCAGACCCCGACGCAACCCCAGAAGCCTTGGCCCAGTCCCGCGAACAGTTTCACCGTGAGGCGTCTACTCTGGCCCGCCTGGATCATCCAAATCTCCCCAAAGTTTCGGACACGTTTACCGAGTACCAACGAGAATACCTGGTGATGGATTTTGTCGAAGGGCAGGATCTGCGCCAGATCATGGAGCAGAAACGTGCGCGAGGAGAATTTCTCGACGAGGGGTTGGTACTTGAATGGGTCCATCAACTGTGTGATGCGTTGGAGTATCTCCACAATCAGACTCCGCCGGTGCTCCACCGTGACATCAAGCCAGCCAACATCAAGCTGACCCCGGGCGGATTGATCAAGTTGGTGGACTTTGGATTGGTCAAGTTGCTGGCAGGAGATGACTCCAGTACCGTGACTGTGCTGCAAGGCCGAGGCACCGTCGCCTATACTCCTCTGGAACAGTACGGAGGCGACATGGGACATACTGACGTCCGATCTGACATCTATTCGCTCGGCGCTACGATTTATCATCTGCTGACCAATCAGCCTCCAGCGGATGCCAAATACCGTTTTCTGAATCCGAATGCGCTGGTGTTTCCCCGAGCCATCAACCCGCGCATTTCCCCTGCCACGGAACGTGCCATTTTGACTGCTATTGCGATGCATCCCGACCCGCGCCCCCATGACGTGGCATCGTTTCGCGAACTGTTGCAGGGCAACTCGCTGCCCTCCCCTCTGTTGCCGCTCGTCCCCGCGCAGGGAGAATGGTACCAAGCCGTGACCGAAAATCGAGGACTGCTGATTCTGGCCGGAACACTGGCCTTCCTCGCGCTGTTGGCAACATTTATCTGAGCTGTAAGAGTGTGGCTTCCCTACGAGGTCTGCCCTCTCTGCCCGGTGAGCCAGGCCAGAATCCATCCTAATCCACTACCAGAAAGCGCTATCCAGCCGGCCGTCCACACACCGCTCCGTTCGCGCAGTTGATTTATCCCTGGAAAATGGAGCGCATAGGCCAGGTACAGCACCAGCCCACCGATCACACACCACAGCGCCAGGCGCAGCGCCCGGCCGACGGATCCATTCTTCATCCGGACAGTAGAATAACCCGCGCCACCGACGAGCAGCAGACTGAACACAGCCAGCATCAGGTCAAGAATGCCGAGCTGCCATAGCTTGGTCGGTTCTTCCTCTGGCTGTGTGGGTTGAGGAGTGGGAGTGGGCGTATCCTCAATCACAGGCTCCGGCTCTGGCGTCGGCGTGAGGGTGGGGGTCGGCGTCGGCGAGGGCAACGGCGTGGGAGTCAGAATGATAGCCGGTTCGCCTTCTGGGATGGTGATTTGCAGGACCAGGGTACGGGGCACAGGATCCGCCTGGAGGGAAATGTCGAGCTGCCCGGTTCGATCCAGGGTGAGGGTGGTTTCGGCCACGCCGTTCCGGGTGGTGGCCACGATGGTGTTTCCCAAACCCTCCCGGGGATAGGCAAAGACGAACTGGACCGGTGTACCGTCGGGTACGGGATGCCCATTGTGGTCCACGATGACACCGGTGCGCAGTTTGATCTCGTCCCCAACCTCCGGCTGGGGGGGGATGGGGGTGGGCTGCCCCTCGGCCGTCGCTTCAGGCGTCACCCCTCCCTCTGCCGTCGCTTCTGGCGTTGGCTCTCCCTCGGGAGAGACCAGGCTGATTTCATAGTGAAGGGCAAGAATCTGGTCGGGATCTGGCGAGGTCTGGAGCAGCAGGTTGTAGTTAATCCCAGGCACACTGACCGGGGACGTTCCCAGCGGCGCAAACTCGCTGAACAACGCTCGGACTAGACTCCTGATACAAGGGTCTGTGCGGCTGTACGCCACGTAATACGCGCTCAATTTGCTGATTTCGGTGGCGTCCAAGTAGTAGGGGGCATCGTAGGCCAGCACGACCAGGTAGGGATTGCGCAGTGCATCGGCCCGCTCGGCCAGAAAGCGCCGCACGACTGTTGATGTGGGAGGTCCCGTGGTGGGATTGAGCATGGCGAATATGATCCAGTCGGCGTCTCGGAGGGTCGTTTCAATGGGATGGGAGGGCGTCGGGGTGCTGGTCTCCTCGGTGACCGGGGATGGGGCCGGGGATGGAGGCGCGGTACCCAGATAGGTCTCCAATTCAGCGTAAGTGAAATTGCTTACCAGCAGGGGGTTGATTTGTCCTGTCGCGTTGGGACCGTAGAGACGGAGGATAGTATTGCGCAGCGCCAGGGGATCAATGTAGGGCATCGGCTCACACGTCGAGCAGGGGCGTCCCTCTCGGCTGTCGGTAAAAATGACAATGGCGTCTCGATAGGTCGGGGGTGGCGGCGCCAAATCCGGTGAGGGCGGGGAAAGCAGTGTGACGGCCTCCCGAGCAATGTTCGAGAGCATCTCGCTGTGGATGCCCACCTGTTCACCGACGACCTCCGCATCCGGCTGAACGGTCTCCAAGTCGAACGAGCCATCGTACAGCGCCAATTTCAGCCGCAGGATACGCGCCACGGCAGCATCCACCAAAGTCTGGAAAGAGGGGTCTGTGGTGTATTTCTCCTGGAAAAAGGTGATGGTGGACTTGATGTTGGCAATTTGATCCTCCCAATCGCCGCTGAGCGCAAATTGAGAGAGATACAACAGGTCGTTGCCGGCCAGAAACGCATCCTGCGCGATGCGCCGGCTGTTAAAGGTTTCCTCATTGGGATCGTAGAAACGGCGCAAGGCTCGCACTCCCAGGCCGTCGGAGACGGTGACGCCACCCTGCCCTCGCCAATTGACCAGTTCAGGCAGTCCCAGCAGCCGCTGGAGTACTTGACTATCTACACTGATGGGACCAGTGGTGGTGAACCGCCCGCCCTCAAATCCTCGAAAACGAATATGAGAGACCATGACACCGTCCGGCCTCTCCAACGGTTCTTCCGCCTGCACCACCGCCGCAAAGGGCAGCAGATCGACTTGACGCAGTTTGTCCAGAGTGCGCTGGACAGTGGAAATCTCTTCGTCGAGGGAACGGTCAGAAGAACCCAGGCCGGGAAAATGCTTGGCGATGACGGCAACCCGTCCCTCTCCGCCCGAGTGAACGCCATGAATGTAGGCCTTGCCCATCTGTCCCACCCAGAACGGTTCACCGCCAAAGGCTCGCACGCCGAGGTCCCCGGTGCTCTCGGGACGTGGGGTTTCGAGAACGTCCAGCAGCGGGCCGAACAGCATGTTGACGCCCATAGCGCTCAGCTCCTGCCCCACAATTTGGCCCACAGTTTCGGCGTAGGCGGGACGCCAGGTCGCCCCCAGCGCCATTTGGGAGGGCAGAGGAGTCGTCCCGCTAAAGATGCTGGTATGGGGCATCCCATTCCCCTCGTGGCTCACGGCGATGAACAATGGGATGAATGGGCCGGGTGAGATCCTTTCTTCCTCTTCCCCGGTCAGTTCCGATGTCACCGTCTCGGTCACTGGCTGTGTCGCGGCCCAGGCCGTCTCCTGAAGTTGGTGGATCAGCGTGCTCACCTGCACCGGCGTGTTCCCCGCGTTGTCAATGTTACCGTTGCCGGGCAAAAGCACCACGCCGCCGACGTGATACTCCCGGATCAACTCTGCAATCGCCGCCTCCGCGACGATCTCGGATCCTGGGAAGGTGACGAGAAAGAGCTGCCCCACCTTGGCCGCGCTGGACATACTTGCCATCATCTGCACGACTGGATCCTCCTCCTGCGCCTCGATGGGCGGGGAGGAGAACAGGGACATCACTATAGCAGCCACCAGGGCCAGGGCTAGACCACGCTTCAATCGCATCATGCGAGACCCGCTTACTCGTCCTCCTGCTCTTCGTCCTCCCACGAAATGATCCAGACGCACAGCCCGGCCAGGCCGATGGTCGCCACGATCAGAGCGATCCATTGGGCTGGCAATAGTCCCACGTCACGGGCGGACCAGATGAGGATGACGACCATCCCCACGGCCAGCACCAGCCAGGCCGCCAACCGGGGGTGCTGGAGGATAAATTGTTTCAAACCGGACATATTGCCTCCATACATGTGCCCGCCGATCGGGTTACATCGGACGGAGCACGCGCTTTTCGCGCAGTTTTCTCAGCATCATCGTTTCGTCGTCCCGCCGCCCGGCTTCACGGGCAGCCTCCAACCAGGCTTTGGGGAGCTCGGCAACAGTTTGGGATTCGTACTCCAGGGTCTGGTAGAACTGGATCAAGGATGGAGGGGTGGGACGCGGCAGAAACAGCAATATGACTTCGCATTCCAACTCGCGCGCCGACCGTTCCATCTCGGAGAGCAACGCCTGGCCAACCTCCTCGCGCTCCGAGATAGAGCTTATCAAAAAGTCGGTCACCCGCACCACGAGATTTTCGGCCTGCCAGCCGAGCATGCCCAGCAACGCGCCGTCTCGTTCGGCCAAAAAGAAACCGACGTTGCCGAAACGGGCGACGATGGCCCCCTCGTCAATCTGCAGACGCCCCTGCGCCGCCTGATTGACAAAGGCAGCGATTTTGCCCGTGTCGCTGGGCTTGGCTCGTCGCACCATAATCCCTCGCTGCTCCATGCTCTCCCTCCTTGCGCGTGCTTACCGAACACCGGGACACAATTGTGCCATCAGTTCAACACCACCATTATACCCCTTTTGTCCCGCTCTTCCAAGGGGCTACCACCCGTTCCCACGCCGCTTCTACTTGGGAGCGGGTGAGGGACAGGGGGCCAGAGTTGTCTATGACGACATCGGCGCAGGCGATCTTGAGTTCTTGCGGCGGCTGCGCTCGCACCCGCTGCTCGGCTTCGGGCTGACTCAACCCGCGCTCGTCTATGATGCGTTGCATCTGCTGCTCTGGCCGACAGGTCGTCACCCACAGGCTGTGACACGTGTCCGCCATACCCGCCTCGATCAGCTTGATGGCTTCGATCACTATGACGTCGGCGGATGTAGCAGCGATGCGCCGCCCCGTCTCCGCGATGACCGCCGGATGGACGAGGGCCTCCAGCCGGGCCAGCGCCGAGGCATCGGCAAAGACCAAATCGCCCAGCCGTGCCCGGTCAATTTCTCCCTCAGAAGTCAACATCTCTGGCCCAAAGGCTTCCACCACTGCCGTGTGAGTCCGAGTCCCGGCCTGCATCACCTGGTGGGCCACCCGGTCCGCGTCGATCACCTCGGCCCCCAGTTGAGCCAGCATCCGCCCGACGGTCGTTTTTCCGGTGCCGATGTTGCCCGTCAATCCGATGAGTAAGGGGCGTCCCTGTTGAGCCTTCATACGCCATCCGCCCAGGCCGCCAGCAGCGAGTCCAAATCGGTCTGCACGCCAGCGTACTCGACGCCCAGTTGGCGCACCCGCTCGACTTCTTGCTGCTCGCTGGCCAGGGTTATTTGGAGCTCCAACTGGGATCGACGAGCCTCCAGCTGGTGGATCGCTCGTTCCAGATCCTCTTGCCGCTGAGCTCGCCGTGCTGCGATCCGCTCGGCCGCTCTGCGGGCATCCCGTTCCCGCTCCTGGGCCGTCTTGACCCGCGCCTCCATCTCCCGAAGCGCCAGGTCCTCGTTCTCTCGCGCGGCCTCCCATTGACGGTAGCCCTCGTATCCGCCGCCGATTTCCCACAGCCGGCCATCCCGAATAGCCCAGATACAGGTGGCCAGGTTGCGAATCAGGTACCGGTCGTGGGTCACCATCAACAGGGTGCCGCCGAAATTGGCCAGCACGTCTTGCAGCACCTCCTGGGAGGGAATGTCGAGGTGATTCGTCGGCTCGTCCAGGATCAGGACATTGGCACCCTGGAACGCGAGAACGGCCAGAGCGACGCGGGCCTGTTCTCCGCCCGAGAGCTCCCCAACGCGCTTGAAGACGTCGTCGCCAGAGAAGCGATACTGCCCCAACCAATTGCGGGCCGCGCTGATTCTCGTCTCGCCGGCGGCGATGATGGTCTCGAGCACCGTTTTGTCTACATCCAGATCGGCGTGTCCCTGAGCAAAATAGCCCAGGGAGACGCTGGCCCCGACCCGCACGCGGCCAGCGAGGGGCGGAACTTGGCCCAGAATGGTGCGCACCAACGTGGTCTTGCCAGAACCATTCGCTCCCAGCAGCGCCACCCGCTGTCCGCGCCGCAGTTCGATCTCTGCGACATCGAAGAGAGGTGGAGCTGCGCGATAGCCCACCGTCAGATCGTAGAGACCGAGCACCAGATCACCGCTGCGGATCACGTCCTGGCCCAGGGAAAAGCTCATCGTCCGGTACTCGCGCGGGCGCTCCAATCGTTCCACCCGCTCCAAGCGCTTGCGCCGGCCCTGAGCCTCGCGAGTCCGCTGCCCCGCCAGATTGCGGCGGATAAAGTCCTCCGTCTGTTCGATAAACTGCTGCTGGCGCTCGTACTCGGCGTATCGAAGAGCGTCGCGCTCCGCTTTCTGGGTGATGTAGGCGCTGTAATTGCCGCGATACTGCTCCAGCCGTCCCCACGCCAGGTCCCACACGTGTTCGACGACAGCGTCGAGGAAGGCGCGGTCGTGGGCTACGACGATCACCGCTCCCCGCCAGGCCGCCAGGTAGCCCTCCAGCCACTCGATGCCAGCCAGGTCCAGATGATTCGTCGGCTCGTCCAGCAGCAACAGGTCCGGCTCCTCTAGCAAGAGACGGGCCAGCAGCGCGCGCGTCTTTTGTCCGCCGCTGAGCTGTGCGACGGGGCGATGGAAATCCACCTCGTCAAAACCCAGACCGGCCAGGACCTGCCGGATGCGCGGCTCGTACGTGTAGCCGCCGGCCAGTTCGAACGTCTCCAACATGGGCCCGTACCGTGCCAACGCCGCCTCGCGGGTGGTCGGCTCGGCCATGGCCTCTTCCAGGCGACGCAGCTCGGCGGCTTGCTCTTGCAAGTCGCCAAAGACATCCAGCATGACATCCCACAGCGTGCCGGCGGCGGCAAAGTCGGCCTGTTGCGGGAGATAGCCCATCAGCAGATCCTTGGCGCGGTGGACCACGCCGGCTGTGGGCTGTTCCATGTTGGCGATCACGTGCAGCAGAGTCGTCTTGCCCGATCCATTGGGTCCCACCAGAGCGATCTTGGCTCCGTGAGGGGCCTCGAGCGAGACGTCGCTGAACACGTCCTGCGCGCCGTATGACATGGCTAATTTGCTGGCGGTCAGAATTGACATAGGATACGAGTCCTCAAACACGCACGGCGGCTGCCCGGCTCCTTGAAGGCCGGCCGGCCCGCTGGGGAGCCGAGTCCCCGTCGGCGGGTATTATACCATGAGCTTGAAGTGTGCCAACCTTGTCACCCAAGTCATTTCATAGTACACTAACACATCGGTCAACATCTCTACAATCAGCGATGAACAGCTAGAAAGGAGAATCGCAATGCCCTCTAAATTAGGTCCCCATGTCTTACGCACAGTCGCAGAGTTAGATGACTATATCAAGGCTGGCCCCGCTGTAGTCAAGCTGGTGGGCGATTGGGGAATCGCCAAGGATATTCCCAAGAGCATTCTGGTGATCGGGCGCAAGTACGAGAAGCAGTACGACGCTCAGCTCCAGAAAAACACGGGCAAGACGCCCCGCCAGGCAGCTCAGCAGTTTATCAGCGATCAGCTAGCGACTTATCAGTCCAATCCCTTCATCACCTACTGGGAAGGGCACAACGAGCCGGTGTGGAACAATGATGAGGAGATGGGATGGTATGCCCAGTTCGAGGTAGAGCGAATACGGCTGATGGCCGATTTGGGGCTGAGGTGTGTGATTGGGAATTTTGCCACCGGGCAGCCGGATCTCGAGCTCTGGCCCACCTTTCTTCCGGCCGTCCGGGCTGCCCAGCAGTACCAGGGCATCCTCGGTCTCCACGAGTACAGCTGTCCCTGGATGTGGTGGATGACGGGCAAACACCAGTTGGACCCCGGCGCGGATCAGGGGGATGAGGGGTGGACCACGCTGCGCTACCGCAAGGTGTACCGTCAGTATTTGATTCCCAACGGACTGGGCAACGTGCCCCTGGTCATCACCGAATGCGGCGTCGATCCCCTGGTAAACCCCAAGCCGCCGAACACAGAGGCCGGGACATGGAGACAGTTGGGCGGGTTCTGGGCCGCTCGCGATAACGAGCCGGACAAGGCCGACTATTATTTCCGCCAGTTGGTCTGGTACGACAAAGAGTTGCAAAAGGACGACTATGTCATCGGCGCGACCATTTTTACCTGGGGCAGTTTTGGCAAGCCTTGGTCGGATTTCGACGTGGCAGGATCGGCAGTAGCCCAAAAGCTGATCACGTATGCCCAGTCGGACCCGGCCAGGCCTTTCGATTATGGAGAGATCGCTCAGCCTGACGATGATGGCCAGGATGGGGACGACAAAGAGCTGAAAGGACGGGGAAAACCCCGCGTTCAGTACGACCGCTCGTACGTACTACTCCCGCCCGGCGCTGACGCCGCCTGGGCGCGGGCCGTGGTGGAGGCCTCGTGGGATGACAAGCGATACACCATCGGCAGCAGCGCCGACGACGCGGGGATCGGTGATTTGGATGTGCGGCGGGTGATCGCGGTCAATCCCCAGCAATGGCCTGGCGACTTGAGCCTGAAGGACTTTTACATCAAGTTCTACCCCGGCATTCACTATCAGGCCGTCACCGCTGCGACCCCCGGCGAGTTGAAACGGAAGCTGTCAGAGATATAGAGGGCCAGAGGAAAAAGAAGCCAGGTTTTTGATGAAACCTGGCTTCTACGAGGTGGGACGCCCTGTTTCCAGGTGCGCCCCACCTCAGCCGAGACTGCTGAGAGGATGATCTCCAGTTCAGCCCTCGTCCAGCAGCACGATCCACCCGTTATCCAACTGCACTTTGCCCTGCTGGCGTAGCCGGACCAGCGCCCGGTTGACGCTCTCCCGGCTGGTTCCAACCAGAGCGGCCAGCTCTTGCTGAGTCATCGGGGGGACGATGCGCACACCACCCGGCACCGGCATCCCCGACCACTCCGCCAACCGCTGCAGCCGGCGCAACAGCCGTTCGGTCACCGTCAGCGAGGCCAACCCCTCCGATTCTTCGGTGGTGTACCGCAGTCGGGCGCTCAGGTAACGCAGCAAACTCAGCGCCAGCTTGGGCGACTCTTGCAGGCAGCGAATCAGCGCATCCCGGTGCAATTCCAGCACCTGGGTCGCCTCCAGGGCCTCCACGTTGGCCGAGCGAGGCAAATCCTCGAACAGGGCCATCTCCCCCACTAACTCGCCCGGGCCAAAGATACGCATAGCCAGCTCGCGCCCATCCTCCCCGGTCACAAAAACCCGCACCCGGCCTCGCACGATGACGTAGCAGTTAGCTCCTGGTTCACCCTGGTAGATGATCGTCTCGCCAGTCCGAAATCGGCGCTCCTGGGATTGGGCCGCCAGGTGCTCTAGCGTATTGCTGTCCAGTCCCTCAAAGAGAGATAGAGACCGAAAAAGGTTTACACGATCCATAGTTAGGGTCCATCCACCGCTATTGTAACGCCATCCTGTCCTTACGTCAACTCTGGTCATCATTTTCCATCTCCTATCCCCTCACGATCCGCAGCACCAATCCCACCGCCAGGGCTAGAACCACACTCAGCAGCGTCTCTGCCCAGTGGGTTTGGGGCTGCACCAGCACGCCCACCCCCATCCCCTGCACGCGGTAGGGCACCAGGCGGCGAGGAATCATCACCCACGGCAGCAAGGCGAATTGGCCGGTGAGCACCAAGGTGGTGATCAGGATTCGCTCCGCCATTGCCCCGTGATGTTCTCCCAGGCCCAGGTGCGGAGCCGCGTCCGCTCCCCACACACCCCGCACGATAAAGCGCAGGGCCACCCACGAGGGATTGAGCAGCAGCAGGTAGCCAATGGCGTAAATCAGGATCCGGGGATCGGCCAGCGCCCGTCCCACACTGGTCAGCCCCACCAGGGCCGGAGGATTGCCCCAGGCCACGATCAGCGCGATGCTCCCCAAGTGAAGGGCCTGGTCGAGCAGGTACAGGGCCAGTTCTCGCCTGGGGTCGGCCCCGGCGCTCAGCCGGGAGCGCGCCAAGTCGATGCTGGTGTGGATGCCCCCGATGAGCAGCGCGTAGGGCCACCAGGAGGGCGCCACCAACACGATGCAGACCAGCGTGGTGAGGGTCACGATGCCGCCGTGGGCTGCCACGCCCCATGGCGAACGAGCCTTCCACATCGCCAGTTCCTTCCATTGGAATAGATAATCCCCCAGTAAATGAGCAAACACGATTACGTATATCATCTCTGCACCTCCTCCCTCGATTTTCGTTTTCAGTATACCCGACTTGATCCGCCTTCGCTATGACGATTGTCACACCGCCGACCAGGTGCAGCACACTTTATCCCGATGAACAACTGCGCCACACCTGAGCAGTGAGGCGGCGAGTTTGACTGGTCGGGGCCGGTTTGCACAGATGGGCGGGCTGGGATAGAATTACCGCGTTCATTCATCCCAGTGTACGCGATAGGAGAAAACCCGTGCGGGATCTCTTTTTGCTCGATCCAGATGTGATTTTCCTCAATCACGGCTCCTTTGGAGCCTGTCCCCGCCCCGTGTTCGAGGCCTACCAGGCCTGGCAGCTCGAGCTAGAGCGTCAGCCGGTCGAGTTCCTGGGCCGGCGGTGCGAGGAGTTGATGCGCGAGGCTCGGACGGTCCTGGCGGATTTCGTCGGTGCGGAGGCCGATGACCTGGTCTATGTCACCAACGCCACCATCGGCTTGAACATCGTCGCTCGCTCGCTGCCGCTGCAGTCTGGGGACGAGGTGTTGAGCACCGATCACGAGTACGGCGCGCTGGACCGCACCTGGCGGTTCGTGTGCCAGAAACGGGGGGCGCGGTACGTCCGTCAACCGCTACCCTTCCCGGCGACCTCGGCGGAGCAGGTGGGGGAGGCGATTTGGGCCGGCGTGACGGAGCGGACGCGGGTGCTCTTTGTGAGCCACATCACATCGCCCACCGCCATCATCCTGCCCGTCGCCGAGTTGGTGCGCCGGGCGCGAGGGGCCGGAATCATCACAGTGGTGGATGGCGCTCACGCGCTGGGCCAGATTCCGCTGGACCTGGCGGCGCTGGGGGCGGATTTCTACGTTGGTAACTGTCACAAGTGGCTGATGGCGCCCAAGGGGGCGGCTTTTCTGTACGCCCGCCGCGAGGTGCAGCCGCTGCTGCACCCACTGGTCGTGAGCTGGGGTTGGATGAGCGAGCGACCTGGCCCATCGCGCTTCGTAGATCACCACGAGTGGCAGGGGACACGGGACATTGCTCCATTTCTGACGGTGCCAGCAGCTATCCAATTCGCAGAGGCGTGGAATTGGCCCCACGTGCGGACAGCGTGCCACGAACTGGTCCGCTGCGCGCGGCATGCCATCACCGCGCGGACCGGGTTGGCCCCCCTCACGCCGGATGGACCGGATTGGTTCGCCCAGATGGCGGCCTTTCCCTTACCCTGCGATGATACCGGGGAGCTACAGCGCCGGCTGTACGACGAGTGGAGGATCGAAATCCCCATTTCCGTCTGGAACGAGCGCCCCTTGATACGCATCTCCATCCAGGGGTACAACACCCCGGCCGACGTGGACGCGCTGATCGAAGCGCTGACCGTGCTGCTCAAGTGACACATAGCGCTCATCTTGACTGTCTGAAACCAAAGTTTTGCTGTATAATAAAGAACCTTTTCGGCGCCAATTCTTTGTGGAGAGGTTTATGATCTGTCCAGTTTGTCAGAGCAAGAACCGCCCGGGGACGTTGTTCTGCAGTGGCTGTGGGGTATACCTGCCCACGGGAGGCCCCCTGCAGACGGCTCAAATTCCAGAGAACGAGCTGCCTATTACGCACGCCAACCCTTGGGCGAGTGGGCTAGCCGGTGAGGATACCGAGCATCCCATCATTCCCCTGCAAGTCAAGGTGATGGCGACCGGGCGGATCATCGCATTGCCGGCGGCCGTCGAGGTAACTGTGGGACGCCAGGATTTGGAGCACGGCATTCTGCCCGACGTCGACCTCACCGCCGATGGCGGCTTGGAGGGAGGAGTTTCGCGTCTCCACTGCAAGATCCACCAACGGACTTTTACCTACCAGATCGAGGACGTCGGCAGCGCCAATGGCACGTTTTTGAATGGCGAGCGCCTGACCCCGTACCTCCCCCAAGCGCTCCAGGATGAGGATAGGGTTCAAGTCGGGCGCGTCGAATTGCAAGTCATCGTTCAAGTGTAGGCTGCATCGGAGGCATTCCTATGGCGACGTGGAACACGGCCGTGATTCGAGAACTGCTCTCCCGCGCGCTGGACCCTGGTGAGCTGAGAACCCTCTGCTTCGATGATCCCGAACTCAGACCGGCCCTGGATCGGTTCAGCGATGGCATGGGCAAAGATCGGATGATCCAGCGGTTGATCGAGTACTGCGCACGGCGTGAATTGATGGACACCCTCTTGCAGCGAGTCCAGGAGATGAACCCCCGCCAGTACGCGAACTATGCCGGTCGGCTGCACCGCGCTGGACCGGGTGATCCCTCCCCGATTCCCCCTGAGGCCACTGCACCGCCCGTTCCCGAGAGCGAGGAGGAGGCCAGCGAATCGTATTTCGACGTTCAAATCCGCATTCAGGGACTCGACGCCGCGACGCGAGCCTACCCGGTCGAGATTCGCCTGGCGAACGGCAGCCATTTCGAGGGAGGAGCACTGCGGTTGGACCGGGACCTGCTCGCGGCAAGCGAACAAGACCCCCAGCGGTACGGACACCTGCTCTTTGAAGCCCTCTTTGACAGCCCGCTGCTGGGGGCATATCACCAGGCCGTGGCATACGCGGATCTGCAGTGCGAGGGACGTCTGCGCATCCGCCTGTGGATCGATCACGCCGCCGCTGAACTGCACGCGGTGGTGTGGGAACGGATCCACCACTCAGTCCAGGGGATGTCCCTACCGGTAGCGGCGGCCGCCAAGACCCCCTTCTCCCGCTACATCGGACTCCAGGCGCGGGACCCCGCGCCCATCGCCGAGCGACCGATCCGGATGCTGTTCGTGGTGTCCAACCCGTCTGATATCGGCGGCGAAGGGGTGGCTCCGCTGGAGGTGGAACAGGAGATCGAGACCCTGGCAGACGCGCTGGGCGATCTCAACGGGACGGATATGCTCCGCGTCACCTGTATGCCGGGGCGGAGCGGGGTATCGGACAGCCTACGACAGAGGTTGGAACGGGAGGGATACCAACTCCGCGACGGCGCTGCCAGCATGGATCACATCCTCAAGACCCTATCGCAGGATGACGGCTGCCACGTGCTCCATTTCCTGGGACACGGACAGTTCAACCCAAGATGGCAGCGGGCCGAGCTGCTGCTCGAAGACGGACAGGGGCAGACCGCGCACGTCACTGACGATCGAGTCGCTGCGCTACTCACGTCCACCGACTCTCCGCTGTCCCTGATCTTTCTGGCGGCCTGCAAGAGCGCCCGCCGGAGCGAGGCGAATCCGAATCCCTTTGTCGGGCTGGCTCCCAAGCTGGTTCAGGTCGGGGTACCGGCCGTCGTGGCGATGCAGGATACCATCCCCATGCCCACGGCCCGCCGACTGACCCGCGAGTTCTACCGCTACCTGCTGGCTCACGGTGTGGTGGATCGGGCGATGAACCAGGCGCGGCTACTGCTGTTCCAATCCGGCGGCGCCGATTGGGCCACGCCAGTGCTCTTTACACGCCTGAAAGAGGGACGGCTCTTTGCTGCATCCAGGTAGCGAGGGGAACACCGTTTGGCAGGGTCACGCTCCATCTGCCTCAGGCGACGTCTTTTAGCAGATTTCGTAGCGCGTCCAGTTCATCGGGGGCGATCTGGACCAATGCCGATTCATCCCCAGTCAGGATCGCCTTCCCCAGGCCCGAGCGCCGGAATGCCGCCAGGTCCTCCTCGAACGGCGTGCCCACGGTGTGCTCGTGGACGATGCCCCCATCTCGCATGATGAGGATCCGGTCGGTCTGGCGGGCCACCGCCGGATCGTGGGTCACGACGATAAAGGTGGTGCCCAGCTCATGGTTGAGTTGATGCATCAGCGCGATCACCTCCGCGCCGCTCTGGGAATCGAGGTTCCCGGTCGGCTCGTCGGCCAGGACGATGGCCGGTCGGTTAGCCAGCGAGCGGGCGATGGCGACTCGCTGCCGCTCCCCGCCGGAGAGTTGGTTGGGCAGATGGTCCATCCGTCCGGCCAGCCCAACCAACTCTAGCAGTTCCTCAACCCGGCGGCGGCGCTCGCGGGCGCTAAAGGGCTGTCCGCGCATCGGCACCTCGATGTTCTCCCGCGCCGTCAACGTCGGGATCAGGTTGTGCATCTGAAAGATAAAGCCGACAGTTTGAGCGCGGAAAGCATCAATATCCCGAATCCGGCCCACGTCCTGGTTGTTGACGATCACCACGCCGCTGGTGGGCCGGTCGAGGGCGCCGATCATGTTGAGCAGCGTTGATTTGCCGCTGCCGGACGGCCCCATCACGGAGACGAACTCGACGGGCGCGATGCGCAGGCTCACCCCGTCCAACGCCCGCACCTGCGCGCCGTCGCCATACACTTTTACCAGATCGCGCGTTTCTACGATGGCGCCGTTTTCCCGATTCGTCATTCCGCCACCTCGATATCCACGAAAGCCGTCATTCCCCACCGGAGGCGAGGGTCCACCTCGTCCAGTTCGACGATGGCGGTGTAGCTCACCCCGCCCGAACCGGGCGCGGTCATCGGCGAGATGCGGGTGATCCGTCCGGCGAACACCCGCTCCGGGACGCCGTCGAAGGTGACCGTCGCCGCTTGCCCCACGGCGACGCGCGCCACGTCAATCTCGTCCAGGTCTGTCGTCTCCACCCGCAGGGTGTTCAAGTCACCCAGCGTGGCCACGGGTTGACCGGGGGCCAGCAGTTCGCCCGCCCGCGCTCCGACCATGCCGATGGTGCCTGCAAAGGGGGCGCGGACCTCGCAGCGCTCCACGGTCACATAGGCCACCGCCAACGCCGCCTCGGCCTGGGAGACGGCCGCCTGGGCCACGGCGATCTCTTCCGCGGTGGCGCCGGCCCGGAGCGCACGGAGCTGCGCCTGGGCGATGTCCCGCTGCGCTTCCGCCGCCGCTATGCCGGCCTCGGCCACCCGCACCTCTCGGTACGGGCCGGCTTTCAGCCGGGCGAGCTGCGCCTCCGCCGCCCGGAGCGACTCCTCGGCCGCCCGCAGTTGGAGGATCGCCTGTTCTTCGATCCAGCCGTGAACTCGGTCCCGGATCTGGTCGTACTGATCCTCGGCCGCTTTGCGGGCCAGTTCCGCCGCTGCGACGTTGGCCTCGGCGGCCGCGATCTCGGCCGCGGTCACGCCGGCGGCGACCTGATCCCGCTGGGCCTGGGCCTGGCCCACGGCTGCCTCGGCCGCGGCGACCTGGGCTTCGGCCACGGCGACCTGTTCGGCGCGCGGGCTGGCCTGCAGGAGTGCCAGTTGGGCGCGAGCGGCCTCCAGCGCGGCCTCGGCCTGCTGCACCGCCATCTGGGCATCGGTGGAATCGAGCTGCACCAGCACGTCCCCCAAGCTGACCTGGTTGCCGGGCTCCACCAGCACCGCCAGCACCGTCCCGCCGGTCTGGGCGCTGACCGTCGCCCACGCCGCCGGCGTGACTTCTCCGGTGATAGCGACCACCGGCGTATAATCCTCTTCGATCGCCGGCGTCGGTGTCTCTCGAGACTGCCCGGCGCAGCCAGAGAGCAGCAGCGCCAGCACGATCCATCCTGCCACAAGTATTTTCTTCATTGTGTCACCTCCGTCCTATTCATATCGCAGCGCCTCGACCGGCCGCATGCGGGTCGCGCGCCAGGCCGGGTAGAGCCCCCCCGCACCCCCCGCGATCATAGCGACAATCACCGCCTGCACGAACAGCTCCGGCGTAAAGATCAAGTCCATCGAGCCGTAAACGCCCGGCGTCAGCCCGACGAGTTTCCCCAGCCCGATGCCCAACACGATCCCGCCCAGCCCGCCGACCGCCCCCAGCGCCAGCGCCTCTTGCAGGATCATCGCCAACACCCGCCGGCGGCGCCAGCCCAACGCCCGCAGCACGCCGATCTCCCGCGTCCGCTCCAACACGCTCATCAACATCGTGTTCAACATCCCCACCCCGCCGATAAAGATCGCCAGGAACGAGATTTGCGCGACCATCTTCCGCATCACCTGCATATCGCTCATCGCGTTGGCGGCGTCGGCGGTGAGCGCGACGTCCACCTCCGGAAAGTCCGCCGCCAGCGCGTCCCGCACCGCCTCGGCCTGGGCCGGGTCGCGCAGTTTGACGCCGTAGAACTGGACCTGGCGCGGTTTGCCCGTCAGCGTCTGGAGCTCCCGCAGGCCGACGACGACCCCGATCTCTTCGAAGGAGAGGCCGGTCTCGTAGATGCCGACCACGCGAAAGTTGCTGCCCAACATACGAAGCGTTCCGCCGACCCGGACGCCCATCTGTTCGGCCGCTCGCTTGCCGACGATGACCTGGTGGCGGCTGGAGAGCGGTTCGCCCTCGATGATGCGAAAGTGCTGAATGGCGAAATCGCGCGGGTGGTAGCCAAAGACGAGGGCGAGCGGCATCTTGTCGGTGTCGGCGGCGGTCATGATCGTGCCGGAGACGGCCTCCACGTCGGCCCGGGCCGCGATGCGCGCCCC
>DSDT01000302.1 GCA_011048615.1 Chloroflexota bacterium
AGATCATAGATGTACAGGCTGCCATCCCGCTGATAGACCGCTCGATTCCCCGCGGGCGACCAATCGCCCGCTGCCTCAACAGGCAGCACCGTTTTCAGCCCGCTCTCTGGATCGAAACGGACTGATGGACACCCGGGCAGCGTGTAAACCAACTGTCCACCGGGTGTCCAGTGCAATCTCAGCGTTCCTTCCTCCAACTCGCCATCCAGCGCCAGGGTAAATTTCTGGCTCGTCTCTGTTGCTACGTCGTAAATCCCCAGTACAAGCTCTGGAGGCGCAGTGCCCGGCGCCGGCCGGCTCCACCAGGCCAGGCGCATCCCATCGGGAGACCACTTCAAGTCCCGCACGTTTCGCTCGCCCAGGGGACGGGCGATGTGATCCTGCCACAGCCAGAGGTCGCCCAGAACGGTGTATGCGAACGTGCCCCTTGGGCCGTCGAACCGGCAGGGGCGAAAAGCCGTGCCATCCCAGCAAAAGACGCGTGTTCCCGTTTCCTGCCCAGATACGGCAAGCCCATCCGGCAAGTGGAATATCACTTGCTCTTGAACTACTACCTCGGAAATTCCATTCTCGTCCAGGTCCACCCATTCCCATTCCGCTCGATAGTTCTGGCGGTATGGATGCGGCGCGTCCTGGACGCTCGCCTCCCTGTTATCCCGCAGCAGGTCAATGTTCCAAATCCGGGCCAGGCCCTTTCCATCCCAGCGATAGATGGTGGATGATCCGGTCGTCAATCCCCGGCCCGTTCTGAGGTAATGATGCAACAGTTCCTGGCGACCATCTCCGTCGAAATCCAGCGTGTCGGGCGCCAGGTAGAAGGAGGGAGGCTCGTCGAATCCGGAGCCCAGCCACTCGGAGACTCCCAACAGCCGGCCCCCGTCCTCCCCCGGCTCGACCACGGCCCAGCGAATCTCGTCCTCGTCGCCAATGTTCCCCACCAGTCCTAGCCATTCTTTCGCGCCTGGAGCGGTGAAACTGCCGCTCAGGATGTGCGTTGCCCACTGTCTGGTGCTCCCTGGTTCCAAGATAGCTTGTGCTATTTCTTGCTCTTCGAACACAGGAAGAGCAGCAGGGGGTTGCGGCGTGACGGTCGGCAAAAAGGCCGGCCCAGAAGCCTGCACAGACATAGTTATAGTTGTGGTGATAACAGGCACGGACGTCACTGTCTGAACTGGTGTGGTCCTAGTTGGAATGTCAGGAGGTGATGGAGACGGATCGGGGGTCGCTTCCTCTGAGGCTTTACAAGCGGTCGTCATCAACGTGAGCATCAGCACAAGCAGCCATATCCAGAGCTGGTGCACCGGTATCAATTCAACGCTGCGCTTTTCTTCTCGCATAGTGAACAGCACCGCTAATCAGTGGGCAGTGACGCGGATACAGTGATTCTTCCAGCGACGGATTGTTGCAGTGAGCTTCTCGGCCGGGCCATCAACGAGCACAAAGCAGCGACGCCTGACTTGCACGCAGCAAGCCATGAGCAACCACACGAGTGAGCAGATCAGAAGCGAGCTATTGTTTCTGATAAGGTTCACCATCGGCCGCCGGGGGTGTGGTCTTACCAATGATGCCCGCCACGGCGATCATGGTCAAAATAAAGGGCAGCATCCCGATAAACTGGTACGGCACGCCGACTTCGAGAATCTGGAACTTGAAGTTCAGAGCATCGGCAAATCCAAAGAGCAGGGCCCCCAGCGCGCCGCCGATGGGATTCCAGTTGCCAAAGATCATGGCCGCCAGTGCGATAAAGCCACGACCGTTGGTCATCAGGTCGTCAAAGTGGCCCACGGTCTCCAGTGAGAACCAGGCGCCGCCCAAACCCGCGATACAGCCGGCCAAGATGACGTTGACGTAGCGCACTTTGAAGACATTGATGCCCAGCGTATCGGCAGCGCGGGGATGCTCGCCGACGGCGCGGGTGCGCAATCCCCACGGCGTGCGGAAGAGCACGAACCAGACCACCGGGACCAGGATCATGGCCGCATAGACCATGGGTTGATATTGGAATAGAATTGCCCCCAGAATGGGAATGTCCCACAGTGGCGTTTTCTGAAAGACGTAGGGGAACAAGCCAGGCGCGCCGAAGGGATTCTTGAGCAGAAAGGCAGTCCGGATATAGCCGCTCACGCCCACCGCCAGGATGTTGATCACCGTGCCGCTGATGATCTGATCCACCATGAAGCGGATCGAAAGGACAGCGTGCAATGCGGCCATCACGCCGCCGGCGAGGACGGCGACCAGCAGACCGATCCACATATTCTGAGTGTACAGGGAAGCCATGTACCCCACCGCCGCGGCGGCCAGCATCATGCCTTCGATGGCGATGTTGACAACAGCGCACCGTTCACACATCACGCCGGCCAGCATGCCCAGTGTGATCGGTGTCGCCAGCCGCAGACTGTCCTTGATCATCCCCACCATATCAATGCTCTTGTCCGCTGCCGCAGCAACCAGAGCCGCCAATACGATCATCCCAAAGCTGAATCCCAGGAGCACGTTTACCTCTCGCTCCCCGATTGGTCGCACCAGCGAGTAGAGGCCGGCCAGTCCCAACAGGACGCCGATGATCACCAGGCTCAGTTGAGTGGGAAAGGATATACGCACCGGCGGCGGCTGTCCGATGACCCCTAACCCCAGTCTCGATATTGTGTCTGGACTCACCCTCGTGAGGGCTGCCACTAGCGTGATCAGGGCGACGGTCAAGTAGAAAATGCCAAAGCCGTGTGCACGAGTCCAGAACCGCGTGGTTTTCACTGTTGACGTAGCAGTCGTTGCGCTCATGTCTATCCTCCCCAGCCCCTGGTAAAGACCACCATCGCCTCGCGTCGCGCCCGCATGCGATACAGCCAGCGGATGATCTGGTCGGCGGCTATGAACATGATGACCAATGCCTGGATGATGCTGACCAGGTCAATGGAAATGCCCTGCGCGCGCACCTGCATCAAACCGGCCCCATTCCGCAGCGCCCCCCACAAAAAGGCGGCCGGGAAGATGCCGAACGGATGGCTTTTGGCCAGCAGGGCCACGGCGATACTGTCGAAGCCAAAGCCGCTGGAAAAGGCCGCCTTGAGCGCGTATTCGCTGGGCCGTCCCAACACGATGCCGATACCGGCCAACCCGGCCAGCGCGCCGGAGAGCCCCATTGCCAACACAAAGTTGCGGCTCACGCTCATGCCCGCGTACTGCGCGGCGCTGGGGTTGGCGCCCACCGTCCGGATCTCAAAGCCCCAGGTCGTTTTGAACAGGAACCACCAGACGAACACGATCGTCACCAGCGCCAACAAGAACCCCATGTGCAACCCGTACTGAGTGGAAAGCAGGGGGTACCGTGCGCTCTCGGCCACGAACGGGGTGCGGTCCAGCGAAGCCGTCGGATCCTTGAGCGGGTTCTTGACCAGATAATCCACCGTCTTGACGGCGATATAGTTCATCATGATGGTGTTGATGACCTCGTGTGCGCCGGTCGTCGCTTTCAGCAGGCCTGGAATGGCGCCCCAAACCGCCCCGGCCAGCATGCCAGCGGCGATGGCCAGCGGCAGGTGAATATAGGTCGGCAGGCCCGTGACGGTGAAGCCCACAAAGGTAGCGGCCAAAGCCCCTATGTAAAGCTGCCCTTCGGCGCCGATGTTGAACAGACCACACTGAAAGCCTAACGCCACCGCCAGCCCGGCCAGGATGTAAGGGGTGCAATAGGTGAGCGTAGTGACCAGCGCCTTGGGCGACCCAATCGCTCCCTCGAACAGCCCGCCATAAGCCGCCAACACCAGCCTGTTGGCCTGGGGGATCACCTGTCCCCACGTCTCACCCGCCCCCCTGAGCTCTGAAGCGCGCGTGACCCAGATGATGGCGGCCCCAATCAACACGGCCGTGAACACGGCCAGTGCCAGCACGGCCAGTTCACTCCAGCGCCAACTCTTGATCCGGTCCCACAACGTCTCGGCGACGTCCTCACCGCTCGGACCCACGCCCGTGGTGACGGTGCCGCTGCGCAGACCGGCGGCGATCTCGTCTATCCGACCTTTGACCTCCTCAGGGATGGCACTCTCGGCCGCGTGGTAGGTCGCCAGGCCGATGCCCTCGTTGCCGGCCTCAAAGGTGGCGGTTTCGCCGACAAATTGGCCCTCCACTGCGCGCCGGATCGCTGCGTACACCGCGTTGTCCACGCGCTTGATGGCGCTCGAAAGGAGACGATCGGAGCCAGGCGCCTGGCCGTCCTCGAAAGTGGTGACCCACTCGTCCTGATCCACGCCGATGACCCAGGCTCCCTGCTCGGCGGCGCCCCGAATGCCCCCGCTGCCAGTCTCTCCCCCGGCGCCAAAGATCACATCGGCTCCCTGCTCGATGAAGGACTGGGCCATCACCCGGCCCTTCTCGGGGTCGGTAAAAGATTTGACGTGCTCGCTCAACACCCGTACTTTGGAGTTGACGTGCTTGGCCCCATTGGTAAATCCCTTGCGGAACTTGATCACGGGCGGGATCCGGTCGCCGGCGATCACGCCCAGCACGTTGCTCTGCGTCATATAGCCCGCTAGCGCGCCTGCCAGGAAACCGGCCTGGTCTTCGGCAAAGAGCAGGCCCATCACGTTGGGCAGGACCGGATAAGGGGCAAAGTCTATGGTGACGAAATTGACGTCCGGATGGTCTGTGGCGATCCGTTCCGTCACCTCGCCGAGCATCTGGCCGACGGTGATGATGACTTGATACCCCTGCTCGATCAGCGTCAGGATATTGTCGGCTCCATCATCAGGGCGAGCCGTTTCAATGTAGGTCGTCTCCAGGCGAAATTCTTCGGCGGCGCGCGTCATACCTTCGTAGGCGTACTGATTGAACGTGCCATCGTCGATCTTGCCCACGTCGGTGACTAACCCGATCCGTACTGGAACAGACACGGGGGCAGTGTTACGCGATTGCATGCTCCTCCTCCTCCTCCTCCTCCTCCTCCTCCACGATGCCGGCCATCAACAGGCCGATTTCCTCGCGGCTGGCCTGACCGGCCTCTAGTGTGGCGATGATTTGCCCCTTGTACATCACGACGATGCGATCCGAGAGCGACATGATCTCGTCCAACTCGGCCGACACCACCAGCACGGCCACTCCGGCATCGCGAGCTGCGACCAGTCGGTTGTGGATGAATTCGATGGATCCCACGTCCAAACCTCGGGTGGGCTGAGCCGCGATGAGCAACTGAATAGGACGCGAGAGTTCGCGCCCGACCACCACCTTTTGTTGGTTGCCGCCCGACAGGCTGCCGGCCCCCGTATATACGCTGGGCGTGCGAATGTCGAACTCGTGAACCACGCGCAATGCATGGTCTTCGATGGCCTGGTGATCCAGGACGACGCCGCGGGCAAATGGAGACTTGTAGTATGTATTCAGGATCAGGTTGTCGGCGATGGGATAGCTGTACACCATGCCGTGCTCGTGCCGGTCCTCAGGGATATGGGCCGAACCTTCCACAGTCACACCCAAATCGGTGATCTTGCGCGGCGACGCATTGGTGACGTCCACATCCCCGATGCTGATCTGGCCGTCCAGGCAGCGGCGCAGCCCGGTCAGCGCCTCCACCAACTCTGTCTGGCCGTTCCCCTGCACCCCGGCGATTCCCAGAATCTCGCCCGCCCGCACGTCGAAAGAAACGCCGTCCACAACCAGGGCTCCTCGATCGTCGAGGACTGTCAAGCGCTCCACCTGCAGCACCGGCGGGCCGAACTGGGCCGGCCCCTTATCCACGGTCAGGATCACCTCTCGCCCCACCATCATCTCGGCCAGCGATTCCTTGGTCGCTTTGGCCGGCGTCGTGGTGCCGACCACGTGTCCATTCCGCAGGACCGTGATTCGGTCGGCCACGGCAAAGACCTCGCCCAATTTGTGGGTGATGAAAATGATGCTCTTCCCCTGCTCAACCAGCGAGTGCATGATCACAAAGAGTTCTTCGGCTTCCTGCGGCGTGAGCACCGCCGTCGGCTCATCGAGGATGAGCACGTCGGCTTCACGATACAGGGCTTTGACGATTTCCACCCGCTGTTGTGTGCCGACCGGCAGATCCTTGACATAGGCATCCGGGTCGATCTCCAGGCCATATTGGCGCGAAAGATCGCGGATGCGCCGGGCCGCCGTATCCAGGTCGAGCACAAAGCCATTCTTTACAATTTCTGTGCCGAGGGTAATGTTCTCGGCAACAGTCATCACAGGAACGAGCATAAAGTGTTGGTGAACCATGCCGATGCCCAGTTGGATCGCATCGGTCGGCGCACTGATCACCACTTCCCGGCCGCTCAAAAAGATCTGCCCCTCGTCCTGGCTATACAGACCGTACAGGATGTTCATCAGGGTAGATTTACCAGCCCCGTTCTCTCCCAGCAGGGCGTGAATTTCACCTCTTTCGAGCTGAAAATTAACGTGGTCATTGGCCAGAACGCCTGGGAAACGTTTGGTAATGCTCCGCATTTCCAGAGCTAGAGTCATGTATCACACCTCCTTTGCCCGCTAGACGCCTATTTCTGCTGGAGAAAACAGGAGCAGCCCCAGATAGATGTTCCTCATTATAGTCGAACATGAAATAATGACAAGCCAAGGCTCGAGGCCCGTGACACGGGCTTGTGCTTTAGGCTAATTTAGCTATAATGTATGCATCGTGCCACAGCCAGCGGTTCCCGTTATCGAGTTCGTAGTGACGACTTTGGTCGTTTCGACGGCAAAGTCTGGCTAAGCCGTGGTGCAACTGTAGGGCGGGTTTCTTATAAGTCTGGCTTGGCGAAAGGAGGTGAGTCTGAAAAAGTATCCACAGTTTTCCCTATATTTGCAAGTGACGACGAGTCAAATCCGCAAGTGAATTCTACTAGGAGGAGAACCAAAATGCGAAAGCTACTATTGAAAACCCTGAGCCTGCTGGCAGTGTTGGCGTTACTAACAGCATGCGGGCCCAAACCGACCGAGGCCCCCGTAGTTGAACCCACTGCCAAGCCAGTCGCCCCCCCGGTTGCCGAAGGCTTCAAGGTAGGCCTGGTCACCGATGTCGGCAAGGTCAACGATGGCACCTTCAACGAGTATGCCTATACGGGCATGATGCAGGCCGCCGACGAATTTGGCCTGGATAACGCCTACATCGAGACCCAGCAGCCGACCGACTATGAGAAGAACGTCGAGCAGTTCATTGACGAAGGTTTCGACATGATCGTGACCGTCGGCTTTATGATGGGTGAAACCACCCAGAAAGAGGCCGAGGCCAACCCTGATGTCAAGTTTGCCATCGTGGACTATGCCTACGACCCCGACATTCCCAACGTGATGGGGCTGGTCTTTCGTGAGGATCAGGCCGGCTTTATGGCCGGCGCGCTGGCCGGTTTGATGTCCGAGAGCAAGACGGTTGGCATCGTGGCTGGCATGGAGATCCCGCCGGTCAAAAAGTTCCGCAACGGTTACGAGAACGGCGTCCGCTACATCTGCCCCGACTGCACCGTGATCGGCGTCTACATTGACAGCTTTACCGACCCGGCGCGCGGCAAGGCAGCGGCCGAGAGCCAGATCGCCGAGGGCGCTGACGTCATCTTTGGCGCTGGTGGCCCTACTGGTTCGGGCGGCATCCTGGGCGCGGCCCAGCAGGGTGTATGGGTCATCGGCGTGGACCAGGACGAGTACTTTACCACCTTCAAGGGCGGTCAGGAAGCCGGCGCCGACCGGCTGCTCTCCAGTGCGATGAAGCGTGTGGACGTAGCTGTGTACTCTGCTATCAAAGCTGCTGTCGAGGGCACCTTCAGGGGGCAAACAGCCGTGTTCGACGCATCTGTGGATGGTGTCGGTCTGGCCCCCTTCCACGACACCGAAGGCGACATCCCCAATGACGTGAAGGCCAAGCTGGACGAGGTCTTTGGCATGCTGGCCGCCGGCACGCTGGACACTGGCGTTGACCCGGTGAGCGGCGACATGCTCGACACTGCGGGTCCTGCACGGCCGGCTGGAGCTGGCGGTACCTTTATCTTTGGCCGCGGCGGCGACTCGGTCCAGTTGGACCCCGCCATCGTCACCGACGGCGAGAGCTTCCGCGTGACCGGCCAATGTCTGGAACCGCTCTACCAATACGAGCCTGGCTCCACCAGGCCGATCCCCGCTCTGGCGACCGAGTGCACGGCGAACGACGACAGCACCGAGTGGACCTGCAAGCTGCGCCAGGGCGTCAAGTTCCACGACGGGACCGACTTTGACGCCGACGCCGTCGTCTTTAACTTTGAACGCTGGCGCTTTACCGACCACCCCTACCACTTTGACAGCCAGGTGTTCGAGTACTATGAGTATATGTGGTTTGGGTTCGACGACGACAGTGTGATCACCGCCGTCGAAAAGGTTGATGACTATACCGTCAAGTTTGTCCTCAATGCCCCTCTGGCTCCCTTCCTGGCTAACCTGGCGATGGATATATTCGCCATCTCTAGCCCAGCCGCCATCGAGGCGTACGGCGAGGACTATGGCTTGCCCTCGGTAGGGTGCGTGGGCACGGGCCCCTTCATCTTCAAAGAGTGGATAGAGGGAGATCACATCTCTGTGGTCGCCAACGAGGACTATTGGGGCGGCAGGCCGACCATAGACGAGATCGTCTGGCGCGTCATCCCGGATGACTCGGCTCGTTTCCTGGCCCTCAAGGCCGGCAGCATCCATGGCCTGGAGCAGGCTGTGGCCGAGGACATCGCGGCCGCCGAGGCGGATCCCGATCTGTACGTCATGGCCCGCCCGGCGTTGAACACCGCCTACCTGGCATTCCCCTACCAGACCGTCGAGTTCCAGGACATCCGCGTTCGTCAAGCGGTCGCCCACGCCATCAACCGTCAGGGCCTCGTCGAGAACTTTTACGGTGACTATGGCGAGGTCGCGACCAGCTTTTTGCCCCCGCTGGTATGGGGCCACAACGACGCCATCGAGGGTTGGGCCTACGATCCGGAACTGTCCAAGCAGCTCCTGGCCGACGCTGGCTTCCCCGATGGGCTGAGCGAAGTGACCATCGCCTTCGACATCATGGACGCCGAGGGGAACGTCGCCTACAGCGCTGGGGACAAGATCCCCCTGGCATTGTACTATATGCCGGTCACCCGCTTCTACTACCCCAGCCCCAAGGAAATCGGCGAGGCGATGGCCGCTGACCTGGCCAGGGCCGGCATCAATGCCACGCTGGAACTGGCCGGCGACTGGCCCACCTACCTGGGTCTGCGGCGTGAAGGCCGTTTGGTCGGGCTCTACCAGCTCGGCTGGGGCGGCGACAACGGCGACCCCGACAACTTTCACAACTACTTTTTCGGCGGCTTGAGCGCGCCCGATGGGATCAAGGAACCGGATGGACGGGAAGGCTTTTACGCCAACCAAGAGGTCGCTATATTGCTCTACCAGGCGGCCATCAACCCGGATCAGGCTGAGCGCGAGGCGCTCTACAAGCAGGTGGAGCAGTTGCTGCACGATGATGTCGCCCGCCTGTGGGTCGCGCACAACAACACGCCGCTGCTGTTCTCCAACAAGATCAGCGGCTACGTGCCTCAACCTGTCGGCGCCGACTACTACGAGGGGATCGTGATCGAGCAGTAAGTCGTAGCTCTGTAAGAGGTGCAGAATCTGATCAGCAGGGGGGATACTATCCCCCCTGCTGTATCCCCGAAAGGAAAGTCCCTTGACCGGATACATCATTCGTAGAATTGTATCGCTCATCCCCACTATCCTGGGCGTCACCATCGTCATCTTTATGTTGGTCCGCCTCATTCCTGGTGATCCGGCCGTCGCGATGTTGGGTGAACATGCAGCTCAGGACAACGTGGAGCGCATCCGCGAGCAATTGGGGCTTAACCGCCCCGTTTTCCTCGATAGAGAGGCGCTCGGACGAGGAGATGTAGGCAGTTTCTTCGATAGTCAATACGCCCGCTATCTGACCCGTTTATTTCAGGGCGATATGGGCAACTCGATCCATCGCCGCATCCCCATCGCCGACGAGTTGAAACGGCGCTTTCCGGCCACCATCGAACTGGCATTTTTATCCATGCTGTTCGCCATTGTCGTCGGCCTGCCGGTTGGCATTCTGTCGGCGGCGCGGCATAACTCGCCGCTGGATAACATCAGCATGATCCTCTCCCTCGTCGGCGTCTCGATGCCGATCTTTTGGTTAGGCTTGATGGAAATCATGCTCTTTGCCGTCTTCCTGAAATGGCTCCCGGTGGGAGGACGGCTGGATCACGCCATCCAGGTCGAGACCATCACTAACCTGATCGTTCTGGACAGTCTCCTCACTGGCAATTGGACCGCAATGTGGGATGCCCTGAAACATCTGGCTATGCCAGCCCTGGCCCTGGGCACCATCCCGACCGCCATTATCGCCCGAATGACCCGGGCCAGCATGCTGGATGTGCTCCAGTCCGACTATATTCGCACTGCCCACGCCAAAGGGCTGAGGGAGATTGTGGTGCTCTACCGCCATGCTCTCAAAAATGCCTTCCTGCCCATCATCACCACCATCGGCATCCAAATGGGGCACCTGCTCGCCGGGGCCGTGCTGACAGAGACGATCTTTGCCTGGCCAGGAATCGGCAAGTGGGGACTTTATGATGCCATCGTGGGACGTGATTATCCCATCGTCCAAGGCGCCACGCTGCTGATCGCCCTGGTCATTGTGTTTATCAATCTGCTGGTGGATTTATCCTACGCCTTCCTGGATCCGCGCATTCACTACGAGTGAGGACAGCGTGACAGAAAAAAACTTGAATGATGCTGATGTGATAATCGGTCGGAAGCACCGTTCGCTGTGGGGTGATGCGTGGCAGCGGCTGATCTCTAGCAACACCGCGCGATTGGGGCTGGTCATCGTGGCCATCTTTGTCATATCGGCCGTGTTTGCCCACTTTTTCTGGGAGTACGATCCCAGAATTGACCTCGATTACTCTCTGAAACTCAAACCCCCCAATCTCTCCCCAACCGAGGAGATTCCGTCCATCCATCCCTTTGGGACCGACAAGCTGGGAAGGGATATCTTTCGACGCGTCGTTCACGGGGGGTGGAACTCGATGCGCGTTGGCTTGGTCGCTGTGGGTATCTCCCTGCTCATTGGGGGCATGCTGGGCCTGCTGGCAGGATTCTACGAGAGTATGCCTGTGGGCAGGGTGGGGCTGGTCTTTCTCTTTGCCCTCGTTGGTCTGGGCCTGGGGCTTTTCCCGGCCTGGCTCGCCGACCAGACTTTCCAGGCCGTGCTCTTTGCCGCGCTGGGCGCCGTCTCTGTGCTCGCAGAGCCGCCCCGCAAAGCGGGGGCGATTCCTCAGGTCAACCGTCGGCGCGTGTTGATCTTTGCCGGGGTGGGACTCGTCCTCGGCGGCGGTCCGGCCCTGCTGGTCAGTCCCTACACCGCTATCGGATGTGGGCTGTCTGGCCTGATCATCGGCGGCATCCTGGCCCTGCCGCTGGGCGGGGTGTTCATCTCCAGTATCATCATGCGGGTGATGGACATCATCCTCGCGTTTCCGGCTTATCTGCTCGCCATCGCGATTCTGGCCTTTCTCGGGCCGGGCCTGGACAGGGCGATGATCGCCATCGGCTTCGTCGGCATTCCTATCTACGCCCGCCTGGTACGATCCACCGTCCTCTCCCTGACCCAGGAAGCCTACGTCCTGGCCTCCCAGGCGACGGGGGCCGGCCACGCCCGCATCCTGTTCCGGCACATTCTGCCCAACACCCTCTCGCCGGTCATCGTGCAGGCGACGATGGGCCTCGCCAGCGCCATCATCTGGGCCGGCGCACTGGGCTTTTTGGGATTGGGCGCCATCCCCCCGGAGCCAGAGTGGGGCGCGATGCTGGGTGACAGCTACCGCTTCCTGACCAGCGGCGCCTGGTGGGCCGTGCTCTTTCCCGGCCTGGCGATTATGCTGAGCGTGTTGGGATTCAACCTGCTGGGCGACGGCCTGCGCGACGCCCTCGATCCCCGTCTTACCCGGTAGCGAGCGGCTCGACCGGAAACTCGACGTATGCCGGCGGAATTCGCTCCGCCAGGTAGACCGTCTCGTCGGCCCGAAAGAACTGGATCCCGGCCTCGTGCGCCTCGGCCGCGCGAACGGTGAGCAGCACGGGGCGCTCGCCGTGGGAGACGTGGCGCGCACCGACCCGGAGGGCCGTCCCACAATCCGGCGAGAGGTGCACATACTGCCGCTTCATCGGCCGGAGACCCTCTCGTCGAACCCCCTCCACAACTGTCGGGGACGTGCCGTGATAGAGCAGTTCGGGCGGTGAGCAAGGCTCATACCGCACCGGCTGATCCATCGAGTGCCCGTACCGGGCGCGAATGCGCTCCCCCTCGACCTCGAACCGCCGCTTACCGTCGCCACTCCCCCCCTCGACCACTGCCATCACGTCCGCGCGGGTGGCCCACCGGAAATTGGGCAGCCCCTGCACGATCTCGAGCACCTCGGCAAGCGACGCCCATCCCTCCCCATCCAGTTCCAGCGCGAACCGCTC
Source organism: Chloroflexota bacterium (assembly GCA_011048615.1). Lineage (GTDB taxonomy): Bacteria > Chloroflexota > Anaerolineae > B4-G1 > B4-G1 > DSDT01. The sequence continues at coordinate 12,466 of DSDT01000302.1, forward strand.
CGGCTGGTGGCGCAGGATCAGAGCGAGGAACTTGGACAGTTTGACCATGCGCCGGTTGGTCATAACGGAGCGGCCCCCTTGCTGTCGTCCCGATAATGGCATCCCCGGCTCTGACGATGGTGCTGGGCCGCCTCTGCGACCAGAAGCGCGGCCTGGACACTGTGGCGCAGCCCGATCAGCGCGTCGTTCAGGCGGGTGGTGCGGTAAAAGTCCTCGATCTCTTCTTGCAAGTGATTCAAATCTCGCAGGGCGCGCGCCAACCGCTTGGCCGACCGGACCAACCCGACATAGTGCCACATCGTGTGTTGGATGGTGCGCACATCCCGCCATATCAGGGCCGGATCGGCCTCCTCTACCCCGGTCTCCTCCCAGGCCGGCACCTGATCGACCGCGACGCCGGATACCGCACGGGCAGCAATGTCCCGGGCGGCGCGGTCGCCCCACACCAGCCCCTCCAGGAGCGACGTGCTGGCCAGGCGGTTCGCCCCGTGGACGCCAGTGCAGGCCACCTCCCCGACGGCATAGAGGTTGCGGATCGTCGTCCGCCCCTCCGCGTCGGTCCAGACCCCACCGCAGAAATAGTGGGCGGCCGGAACGACCGGAATCGGCTGCCGGGTGATGTCTACGCCTAACGCCAGGCAGCGGGCATAGATGGTGGGAAACCGCTCCTGAATCCGTGCCGCCGGCAGAACCGATCCGATGTCCAGAAGCACGTGGGGATAGTCGTGCTCCACCATCTCGTGATGAATCGCCCGAGCCACGACATCCCGTGGAGCCAGGTCGCCCCAGCGAGGCGCATAGTCGGCCATAAAGGCCCGCCCGTCCGGCGTGAGCAGCTGCCCTCCCTCGCCCCGCACCGCCTCCGAGATGAGAAAGCCCTCTCCCCCTGGTATGGTCAGGACCGTGGGATGGAACTGGACGTACTCGGCATTGATAATCCTGGCCCCGGCTCGATAGGCCATCGCCTGCCCGTCCCCCCGCACGCCCTCCGGGTTGGTGGTATGGCGGTAGATGCGTCCCAGACCGCCGGTCGCCAGCACGGTCGTCCCGGCCAGGTAACAGCGGACGGTGCGCTGGGATTGCTCAAAGACGTAAGCGCCGTGGCAGGTGATCGGTTCGTACACCGTCAGCGGATCGCGGGCGTGATGGGGAAACGTGACCAGGTCCACCGCGGTCGCCGCCGTGACGATGCGGACGTTGGGCCGTTGGCGCAAGGAGGCAAGCAGGGCCTGGATGATGGCCCGACCGGTGGCATCTCCCACGTGGAGGATGCGCGGTCGGGAGTGGGCCGCTTCCCGCCCATAGGCCAGGTCTCCCCCCGCTGCCCGGTCGAAGGAGACGCCAGCGGTCTCGATCAAGACGTCCTTCACCAATCGCGGGCCCTCTTCGGCCAGGATGCGAGCGGCCGCCGGCAGACTGAGGCCTGCTCCGGCGGCCAAAATGTCCTGGACGAGCAGGGCGGCCGTGTCATCCTGGCCCAGCGTGACGATGCCTCCCTGGGCGTAGCGGGTGCTCCCCTCCTCGGGCTCTTGGGCCCGCGTCACGATGGTGATCTGCCGCTGCCGATCCTGCGCCAGTCGCAGTGCCGCCGTGACGCCGGCGATGCCGCAGCCGATGATCAGCACGTCGGTCTTCTGGACGCTCATCGGCTCACCTCCAGCATCCGCTCCAGCGCCGCCCGCGCATCGTGGGCCACGTCCGGCGGCACGGTGATGGGATGGGTCAACTCCCCCCACGCCAGCCCGTCCAGCACGCGGGCCATTTTTTCCACCGTGATGCGGTTCATTGTCTGGCAATAGCTCGGCTCTGGCGAGAGGGACGCGATCAGCTGGTCGGGATGCTCCTTTCGCAGCCGGTTGACCAGGTTGAACTCGGTGCCGATGGCCCAGCGGGTGCCCGGGGGCGACTCTTCTACCCGCTGGATGATGTAGGACGTGGAACCGGCTTCGTCGGCCAGGTCCACTACCTCTGCCATGCATTCGGGATGGACGATGACTCTCACCTCCGGCTCCCGCGCCCGCCACGCCGCCACGTGCTCGGGTCGGAAACGCTGGTGGACGCTGCACCATCCACGCCACAGAAAGACCCGCGCTTGTCTCAGAGCCTCGGCGGTGTGCCCACCAAACGGGAGATGGGGATCCCACACCAGCATCTCCTCCGCTGGAATGCCCATCTGGTGGGCCGTGTTCCGCCCCAAGTGTTGGTCTGGAAAGAACAGCGCGCGCGGGCGACGGGCGAATCCCCACGCCAGGACCGCTGCAGCGTTGGAAGACGTGCAGACCACGCCGCCGTGCTGGCCACAGAACGCTTTCAGGTCGGCGACCGAATTCACATAGGTGATCGGCATGACCTCGCTCTCTACGTCCATTACCTCACCCAACTGCTCCCACGCCCGTTCCACGGCGGCCCGGTCGGCCATCTCGGCCAACGAGCAGCCGGCCTCCAGATCGGGCAGCAGGACGGCCTGACCGGGTTGAGCCAGGATGGCAGCCGTCTCGGCCATAAAGTGGACGCCGCAAAAGACGATGTATTTGGCCTCGTGGCAATGGGCGGCATCGCGGGCCAGTTTGAGCGAGTCTCCTCGGAAATCGGCGAACTGGATCACCTCATCCCGTTGGTAGTGGTGGCCCAGGATGACCAGTTGATCGCCCAATTGGGACTTGACGCGCGCGATCAGCGCCTCCGGGTCAGGGGATTCGATCTTCATACTCAAATCCAGCGCTGGGGCGGAGTGGGTGAGGGCTCCGACCGAGATGTAATCCACGCCGGTGGCCGCGATGTCCGCCACCCGCTCCAGCGTCACGTTGCCAGAAGCCTCCAGCGGGGTGCGACCGGCCGTCAGCCTGACCGCCTCGGCCATCTGTTCCAGGCTCATATTGTCCAGCATGATGCGATCCACAGGGCAGGAGAGCGCCTCGCGCAACTCGTCCAACGTCCTGACCTCGACCTCGACAGACAGTTGGGGATAGGCGCTCCGCACGCGGGCCACGGCGGCCGGGATCGAGCCAGCGGCGTCCACGTGATTGTCCTTGATCAGGGCCATGTCGTAGAGGCCCATGCGGTGGTTTTGGCCTCCCCCCATCCGCACGGCGTACTTTTCCAACACGCGATAGCCGGGATGGGTCTTGCGGGTGTCCAGGATGACTGCCCGTGTACCGGTCACCCGATCCACAAAGGCCCGTGTCAGCGTGGCGATGCCCGCGAGGCGCTGCAAAAAATTGAGCACGGTCCGCTCGGCGGACAGCATGCCCCGCGCCGGCCCGCTGACCTCGGCTACCACGTCGCCTGGGCTCACGCGCTCTCCATCCTGCACGCGCGGGGTGAGGTGCAAAGCCGGATCCACGCGCGCCAGAACCTGGGCCGCGATGGGCAGCCCCGCGATGACACCCGCCTCCTTGACCACGATTCGCCCGTGCACCGCCAGGTCGGCCGGCAGCACCGACTGGGAGGTCGCATCACCCGGTCCAATGTCCTCGGCGATGGCCAGCTCGATCAGCGGCTCGGCCGCCTCTAACAGCTCTTTGAGTATCACGACTGTATCCTCTATGTACTCAGATCAAACCGGCGACAATCTCGATTTTATTCAGCGCCATGTGGTACAAAAAGACGCGGTGCAATAGATCGCCGCTGTGAGGCAGGGCGCCCACCTGCTCCGCTGTCTCGACCGGCATATCATACGTCTGCACGCAGTTGGCGGGGACGATCACCCGCACGTCGCGCTGGCCCAACACGTTGGCCCGCAGCCGCAGATACATCGCCAGTTGATACACGCAAATATCGGTACATACCCCTACGACGATGAACGTGTTCACCTCGGGGTGGGCCTCCAACCACGACCCCAGCTCGGTCCCCAAGTCGCAGCTGACCGAATTTTTGGGCATCACGGTGTAGAGATCGGAAAAAGGGAGCTGGCGCAGTTCCTCGATGGTCTCGCTCTCCTCCGAGCCGGCCACACTGTGGGGGGGGTAGGCGGAGAACTCGACCGCGTCCGCCTCGTGGGTATCCTGCAGCAGCAGGAAATGCCGGATGCCTGCCGCATGCGTGTCTTGGAACAGGTGTACGACGTCCGGGATGATTCCTGCCGCCCGGGGACTGGCCAGAGAGCCCTGATAGCAAAAGCCGACCAACATGTCCACCGACAGGACGGCCGTCTGGGTCGGATCCACCACGACGGTCGCCAAATCTAGGGACGATAAATTCGCCTCCCAATCTGCCAGCCAATCCAGAAACGAGTCACTCTTTGTGTTCATTGGGATTTTACCTTTTTCTATTGGGTATAAATGTATTACACACACTAAATATGCGCGCTCAGAGACGTTTTGTCAAGCGATTGGTCACGGACCGGAGCGTCAGGGAAACAAGCGGCGGGCCTTGACCTCGGCCACCGCATCCTCTCGAAAGTGATACAACCTGGCCGGTCGTCCCTCCCCGGTCTGATAGTCTCCCGTCTCTTCGATGATGTCCGCACTGAGGATTTTGCGCCGAAAGTTGCGTTTATCCAGCTCCTCCCCCAAGATGATCTCGTAGGCAGCCTGCAACTCGCCGAGGGTGAACGTTTCGGGCAGCAGTTCAAAGGCTGCCGCCGTGTACTCTAACTTGTAGCGGAGTCGCTGCATCGCATAAGCCAGAATGCGAGCGTGATCAAAGGCCAGTGGCGGTGGATCGTATATGGACCACCAATCCGCTTGGGCGGCGTCGGAGCCAGCCCGGGGATCAATGAGTGGAGCGGGCACCAGGGCGAAATAGGCCACGGTGATCACCCGGCCCCGAGGGTCGCGCCCTACGTCGCCAAATGTATAGAGTTGTTCCAGATAGACGTCCCGAACGCCGGTCTCTTCTTTCAGCTCTCGGAGGGCCGCACTCTCCAGGGACTCGTCTATCTCGACGAACCCGCCGGGAATGGACCACATCCCTTCGAAAGGCGGATACTTGCGCTTGATGAGCAGCACCTCTAGTTCATCATTCCGCCAGGTAAAGATAATGACGTCTACAGTCACCGATGGTCGCGGGTAGTCCTCTAGTGGCATACCGACCTCCTGTTGGTGTCAAATATACACAATTATACCCGCTTCCTATGACATTGTCAACAATCTGTGGACAACCTCGCTAACCACAGTCTATCCAGAGGCGGACCTGTGGACGACTTGCATAAGCGGGGAATTGCCTGTAAAATCACCGTTAGGAGGTAACTACCCAGGCCATTATGGTTTTGACACAGAGAGCCGCTGAGAAGGCACAGAGATTCACAGAGAATGCAACAAGAACATCTTTTTCTCCGTGTTTCTCTGTGAAA
>DSDT01000133.1 GCA_011048615.1 Chloroflexota bacterium
GCACCAGGGAAGAGACGGTGGTCACCGGAGAGGTCTCCTGCTGGAGGATGCGATGGTACAGCTCTTTGGTCTCCTCTAGCGGCTCGATGCCCAGTTCGGCCTGGAGAAGCTCGCGGTAGGTGCGGTATTGGCGCAGGGCCTGGGGGCGCTGGCCGGTCTCCCAATAGAGGCGCATCAACAGGCGGTGGATGTCCTCTTGCAGCGGGTCGAGGACGAGGAGGCGCTGGCAGGCGGCGATGGCCTCGTCCTGCTCCCCACGGGCGATAAAGCTCTGGATGAGGCTGGTCAGGGCGCGGAGGAGGAGCAGAAAGAGCCGCTCGCGCTCAAAAGTCGCCCACTCGTCGAAATTGGGGGCGTTGGGGACGGAAAAGCCGGCCAGGAAATCCCCGCGATACAGATCCAGGGCCTTGCGGATGCGGCGGATGTTTTCGGAGGTGGGCGAGAAGCGGGATTGCAAATCTTGGAAGCAGGTCTGGAGCACCTCCTCGAAATCCCGCACATCCACCCAGCAGGCGGCGTCGGGTGGGACGAGGATCCAGTCCCCCTCGATGGTCAGGCAGTTGTCGGGGTCGAAACCCGCCTCTTCCAGGGTGCGGCGCAGACTCCACAGCGCCCGGCGCAGGTTGTAACGGGCGCGCGATTGGGAGACCTGGCTCCACAGGAGGGTGGCCAGGTGTTCGCGGGAGAAGCGTTGTTCCGGTTGACAGGCCAAGTAGATGAGCAGGGCCAGTTCTTTGCGGGCCAGGGATCGAGTCAGGGCTTGCTTCCCATAGACGAGGCGGGACGTTCCCAGCAGGTATAGGGTCAGGATGTTGGAGGCGGGCGTTTCTTCTGTCATCAATCTAGTGAGCGGATACCAACCGGCGGGCGATGCGGTTGTGCCGTTCGATGACCGGCCCCAGTTCCACCGTCAGGAGGTGGCCGTCCTCCACGACCGGTCGCCCGTTGATGATGGAGAGGTCCACGTGCTGGGGGGCGCAAAAGACCAGCGCGGCCAGCGGATCGTGGAGCGCCCCGGCGTATGCCAGGCGGTTCAGGCGCAGGCCAATCAGATCGGCGGCCTTGCCGGAGGCCAGTTGGCCGATGTCGTCGCGGCCGAGCACCCGCGCTCCCCCCACCGTCGCCAGCCAGAGGGCCTCCTCGGCCGACAGTCCGGCTGGATTGCCAGAGACCCGCTGCAGCAAGAGGGCCATGCGCGCTTCGGCCAACAGGTGGGAGGAATCGTTGCTGGCAGAGCCATCAACGCCCAGCCCGACCTTGACGCCGGTGTCCAGGTAGGCCCGCACGGGGGCGATGCCCGAGGCCAGACGCATGTTGGAGCTGGGGCAGTGACAGACGGAGGTGCCGGTGCTGGCAAAGAGCGCGATCTCTGGCTCGTTCAGATGGACGCAGTGAACGTGCCACACGTCCTCACCGACCCAGTTCAATGTCTCGGCATATTCCACTGGCCGGTAGCCGAACTGGCGCAGGCAGAACCGTTCCTCGTCCAATGTCTCTGCCAGGTGGGTGTGCAGGCGGACGCCGTAGGAGCGGGCCAGGGCGGCGGCCTGGCGCATCAGGTCGGGTGTGACGGAGAAGGGGGAGCAGGGTGCGACAACGATGCGCAGCATGGCATAGGGGGCGGGGTCGTGATACGTCTCGATGGCGCGTCGAGTATCCTGCAGGATGAACGTCTCATCCTCGACGACGCGGTCCGGCGGCAGACCCCCCTGGCTCTCGCCCAGGCTCATGGAGCCTCGACTGGCGTGGAAACGGACGCCGATCTCTTGCGCAGCTCGAATCTCGTCGTCTATGCGACAGTCGTTGGGGTAGATGTAGAGATGGTCGGAGGCGGTGGTACAGCCCGAAAGCACCAGTTCAGCCAGCCCTACCAGCGCGCTGGTGTAGACGGCCTCCGAAGTCAGCCCGGCCCAGATGGGGTAGAGGGTCTTGAGCCACTGGAAGAGGGTGGCGTCCTGGGCGGCGGGCACCGCGCGGGTCAGGGTTTGGTAGAGGTGATGGTGGGTGTTAATCAGACCGGGCAGCAGGATCATCCCGCGCGCGTTGATGACGTGGTCGGCCTTGGCCGGCAGGTCTCGAGTTGGGCCAACCTGTTCGATGACATTGTCACGGATGAACAGGCCGCCATCGGGCACGCGGCGGCGGTCGGCGTCCATCGTGATGACCAGATCGGCGTGTTTGATCAATCGTGTCGGCATAGCTCCCTCCTGATTTGAGTGGGTCACGTTGGGCAATGATCCTAGTATAAGCACAAAGCGCGTAAAAATCAACCCGGCAGGCCGAGGCCAGCGCCTGCTCAGATTGGGAGGGAAGCATTTGACATTTCTCTGGTTTTTAGGTATAATATATCTAAGTGATATATAACTTGGTGATATAGAAGCCGTGCTAGGGATGACGGAGGTGCTACTGCGTATGCTCTAGTGGCAGTCGGAATAGCTGCCCTGACGGGATGATGACTGTGGCGAGGTCGAGATGTCACATTCGAGATTGTTCCAGGCCTGGTTTATGCCCCGGTGCGTTGATGGATGGCAGTCAGCCAGGTCTGTCTTATTGGGAGAGATGTGGCAGAACGAGGGTGTCGGCTCGATTCTGGCACAAGGGAGAATAAAGGAGGCGGTTGAGTAGTGACGGCAATGGCAGGACAAAATGACGGACAGCGGGAGCGCTTGGCGGCGCTCATTCGGGGAGAATATGATTATACCCGCCCCCGACGCGGAGAAGTGCGCGAAGCAGTCATTCTTTCGATTGGAGAGAACGATATACTGGTCGACTTGGGGGGCAAGCGGGATGGTATCGTCCCACCCAAGGATTTGGATTACCTGGACGAAGAGTATCGAGAGAGCCTCGAGGTCGGCGACCACGTTCCGGTCTTTGTTATGCAACTTGGTGGTCGCGATGACGGCATCCAGGTTTCGCTGAACAAGGGCTTGCAGTGGAAGGATTGGCTGCAAGCTCAGGACCTGTTGGACAGCGGCAAGATTATCGAAAGGGAAGTGACAGATCTGAACCGGGGGGGAATCCTGGTTCAATTTGGGCGGGTACGGGGTTTTATCCCCAACTCGCATTTGACTTCGATCCCTCCCGGATTGCGGGGGAAGAGGATGCAGGAGGCCAAGGAGAATCTGGTCGGTCAGAAATTGCCCCTGGTGGTGATCGAGGTCAACCAGCGCCGCCGGCGACTGGTGTTGTCCGAGCGCGCCGCTACCCGGCGCCGGCGTCAACAGGTATTGGATGAGCTGACGGAAGGGGACGTGCGGACGGGGGTGGTGCGCAACCTGGTGGACTTTGGAGCCTTTGTGGACTTGGGCGGCATAGACGGCTTGATCCACATCTCGGAACTGGACTGGCGGCACGTGAAGCATCCCCGCGAGGTGTTGAGCGTGGGGGATGAGGTCGAGGTATACGTCCTGGACGTCGACCGGGAGCGCAAGCGTATCGCCCTGAGTCGCAAACGGCTGCTGCCCGATCCCTGGCATCAGGTGACCAAGAACTTGCACGCCGGCGATGTGCTAGAGGGAACGGTGTCAGGCGTGGTGGATTTTGGGGCTTTTGTGAACGTGGGGAACGGTGTGGATGGGCTGGTCCACGTTTCCGAGATGCCAAACCGCGGGACGACCCTTCAGGAACTGAAAGTGGGGCTGCCGGTCACGGTATCCGTACTGGAGATTGACGAGTGGCAGCACCAAATGGCGCTTAGGCTTCAGAGCGTGGACTCACCAGCCAGGGAAGATAGGGAGTCGGTTCAGGATTCGTCCGATTCGGATTCATACTTGGATGAGATGGTTTCACACCAGGATGTAGATGAGGGGAGTGAGTCGTCATAGGGACCAGCAGGGTAGCCCAGAGGCAGGGTGGGATTCAGCAGTTGTTGGAACGAGCGCAAGAGCAGGGATACCTGACCTGCCATCAGGTTATGGAGGCCTTTCCAGAGGTCGAGGATGATGTGAGACAATTGGAGGCCCTCTTTGTCAGGCTGTATGACGAGGGGGTCCCTCTCTATCGCAGCGAGAAGGAAGCGGAGGCTGTGATTGGGGAGACGGAGGCGGACGAGCCTGATAAAGCCTCGTTGTATGGCGAGGAGGTGGATTTGGGCACTATTCCGGCCGATAATTCCATCAGTCTCTATCTGCGAGAGATGAGCAGTGTCCCGCTCCTGACGCAGGAGGAAGAGATCGAGCTGGCAAAGCGGATGGAACTGGGGGAACAGGCTCAGCACCAGTTGAGTGAAAATGGGCGCAATTCTCAAGAGCGAGCTGAACTGGGCCGTCTGATCGAGCAGGGTGAGCAAGCCCGGTGTCATTTGATCGAGGCGAATACTCGCCTGGTGGTGAGCATCGCCAAGAAATACCGGGGGTATGGGCTCCCTTTTTTGGATCTGATCCAGGCCGGGAATGAGGGACTGATCAAGGCCGCCGACAAGTTCGACTATAAGCGGGGCAACAAGTTCAGCACCCACGCGACGTGGTGGATTCGGCAGGCGGTGATTCGAACGCTGAACCAGCAGGGACGCACGATTCGGATCCCGGTCCACATGAGTGACCGCGTCCGAACGCTGCATCGGGCAGCTCGTCAATTGGAGCAAAGGCTGGGGTATCCTCCGACGCCCGAGGATATCGCCGAGGAAATAGGGTTGGAAGCGAGGGAGGTCCGCTGGTTGTTGCGTGCCTCGATGCGCCCTCTTTCGCTGGACAAGCCGGTGGGAGAAGAGGAGAGCAGCCAACTGGGTGATTTTATCGAGGATGAGAGGGCGCCCTCGCCGGTCCAGACTGCCGAGCAGAGTTTGCTGCGCGAGCGAGTAGCCAGGTTGATGGCCGATCTCACTCCGCGCGAGGCCCGCATTCTGAGGCTGCGGTATGGTCTGGACGGGGACCGGCAGCATACCTTGAAGGAGGTCGGGGAAAAATTTGGCGTGACCCGGGAGCGCATTCGCCAGATCGAGCGGCGGGCCATCCGAAAACTACGCCATCCACACCGCCGACGCAGTCTCCGCAATTACCTGGCATAGGCCTGATACGGGTCCGGTTCAACGAGAGTATGACTTCATCTGTCCATCTGAATGTGCTGAGAAATCGCCTGGATATCGCTCGGGTGCCCTTCAGTGACCGGGGATCACGTCTGCTGGTCTTTCAGGAACCTGGTCAAAGCCGACTGCTGGTCAAGCTGGCCGAACGGCTGACCCAATTGCAGCCTGATATCGAGGCCTATCTGGGCCGTCCCCCGTTCATCCGAGACCTCTGTCTGGTGGACGAGAACGGCACGTCCCTTCCCTTTGAAGTCGTCACCTATCCCCATGCGCTCTATTTTCAGACCCAGCGGGGTGAATTCGGATTGGTCTTTCAGGATGAACGCGCCCTCGCTTTTGGACTGCCGCCGAACGAGACGGTGGGGCTGCGGTTCCACGTCTCGCCCCAGTTCTGGGAACAGACAGAGGGCGGAGGGGTGTTCAAAGCCGTGCGCAACCTGATCTATACCAGCAACGGGACCTGCGTTGGCAATCGCATCCTGCCCAAGCAAGGGGGGTACGACGTAGAGATCATTGTCCAGGCGGACAGTGATTCTACCATCGTGCTGGCGGTCCACGAGAGCTCGGATCTGACCGTCGAGGCCCGGTCGTTTTCGGCGTCGTGTGCGGAGGCCGAGGCCCGGTGGCACGATTGGTTTGATCGCGTCCCACCCGTGGACGAGCAATATCGCCCCACCTATACGTATGCCTGGTGGATCATGGCGAACAATCTGATCAGCCCACAGGGCAAAGTGGCCTACGAGGCGATGATCCCTTCCAAAGTCAATTACGTGGGACTCTGGCTGTGGGACAGCGCGATGCACACCCTGGCCTATCGCCACGTGGATACCGAGTTAGCCCGCGATCAGATTCGAGCCATGTTGGCCTGTCAACTCCCCGATGGCATGCTGCCGGATGCCGTGTACGACGAGGGGGTCATCTCGACCATTGACCACCCCATCTACGCCGAGGTCACCAAACCGCCGATCCTGGCCTGGGCCGCGCTCAAGCTGCACGAGATGGATCCTGACCTGGACTTTTTGCAAGAGATTTATGTGCCCCTGGTGCGTTGGAATGCCTGGTGGTTCAGCATGAACGACGACGACGTGGATGGCTTGGCCCAATATAACCATCCCTATTCCTCCGGATTGGATGACAGCCCGCTGTGGGATTACGGCATGCCGGTCGAATCCCCCGATTTGAACACCTATCTGTGCGTGCAAATGGGATCCCTGGCGGTGATGGCTGAAGCGCTGGGGATGGACGCCGAGGGGGCCATGTGGCGGCGGCGGGCTGCGGCCCTCGTGCGCCGGATGATCGAGGGGTTCTGGGATGAGGAGGCCGGCCTGTTCTGGGCTCTGCACGATGAGAAAGTGATCCCCGTCGTCACACCGTTCAATCTCTACCCCCTGTGGACTGGTCAGCTGCCCGACCGGATTCGGGAGCGAATTCTGAATCACCTGACTGCTCCGGACGAGTTCTGGGGCGAGTACGCGCTTCCCACGGTGGCGTGCAGCGACCCACACTATGACCCAGAGAAGATGTGGCGGGGACCGGTGTGGGCGAACATCAACTACTTTTTCATCGAAGCTTTGCACCAGGTGGGAGAGCACGAACTGGCCTGCGAGCTGTGCGCCAAGACCCTGGACCTGATCTCGAATCATGCCAGCATCTATGAGTACTATAGTTCCCAAACCGGAGAACCTCCAGAGGCAGCGGCCAACATCTTTGGTTGGACGGCGGCTGTCTTTATCGACCTGGCCATCCAGGCCAGCCAGAGGGAGCAGGTCGGATGAAAAATGTGTCAGGAAAAGGGCCGCGCGCCGGGCGACAGGTATCACCGGCCGATTTTTTCTCCGATCGAGCCTTGGTCATCGCGGCCAACCGGGGACCGGTGACGCTGAATGTGGACGAGGAGGGAGAGATCCGGTTCGAATATGGGGAAGGAGGGCTGGTCAAGGCGCTGCTCGGTCTCTGCCGGTGTGCGGACGCTACCTGGATCGCCTGTGCGCGCACCGAGGTGGATGGGGAGTGGCGGTCCGGGAGCGTGACGCTGCCCGACGGCAGCGGCGTTCGGGTGCGGTTTCTCACGCCCTCCGCAGAGGCCTACAAGGGATATTACAACGTCATCGCCAACCCCCTGCTGTGGTTCCTGCAGCATTCGATGTGGGACGTCCCGCGGTCTCCGGTCATCGATCAGGAGACCTGGCAGGCCTGGGAGGATGGATACGTGGCCGTCAACCGGCTCTTTGCCAAGGCTAGCGTGGAGCAGGTGCGCGCTACCTCTCGCCCGACGCTGTTGATGTTGCAGGATTATCACCTCTACCTGGTGGCGCGGTTCATACGCCAGCGGCTGCGACCTGCGGAACGCCCGACGACGCTCCACTTTGTGCACATTCCCTGGCCCGGTCCCGAGTACTGGAGCATCCTGCCGCCTGGGATGCGTCAGGCAATCTTGGATGGACTGTGCGCGGTGGACCTGCTGGGTTTTCAGACCCGTCAGGATGGCTGGAACTTTATCCGCACCTGCGAAGCCTACCTGCCCCGCGCCTATGTCAAATTCAAGCCTGGACGGGTCTGGTATCGCAATCACGCCACCCACGTGCGCGATTTTCCGATCTCGATAGACGTAGAGGCACTGAGAGGCATGGCCGCGTCGGCCGAGGTCGCCGAGTACCTGGCGGACATTGACGAGTTTCTCGAGGGTCGCCAACTGATCCTGCGCATTGACCGGATCGAGCCGAGCAAGAATATCGTGCGCGGATTTCGGGCCTTTGAGGATCTGCTGGAACAGTACCCAGAGCACCGGGGACAGGTCAAATTTATGGCCTTGCTGGTGCCGTCCCGGTTGGGCGTGGATGAATACCAAAATTATTTGAGCGAGTTGATGGCCGCCGCGGGGCAGGTCAACGCGCGGTATGGCACCAGTGACTGGGAGCCGGTGCGGGTTCTGGTTGGCGAGAATTATCCCCGGGCCGTGGCCGCGCTGCAGCTTTACGACGTACTGTTGGTAAACGCCGTCGCCGATGGGATGAACCTGGTGGCCAAGGAGGGCCCGATTGTGAATCGACGGCACGGGGTTCTGATCCTCTCGGAGCGAGCCGGCGCCCGGCAGCAGCTCGAACCAGGGGCGTTGGTCATCTCCCCCTGTGACGTCTACGCGACAGCCGAGGCGCTCCACCAGGCGTTGGTGATGCCAGCCGCAGAGCGCCGGGAGCGGGCCGAGCGGCTGCGCTGGCTGGTCGAACAGGAGGACATCACCGCCTGGTTGGATCAACAACTGGAAGCCGTGCTCGAATTGGAGCGTGTATGAAAGCAGACCATTCTAGCATAGCCATGCTGCACTATACGGCTCCGCCGGTCGTCGGGGGGGTGGAGGCGGTTATCCAGGCCCACGCCCGGACGTTCCTGGAAGCCGGGTACCAGGTCGCCGTCGTGGCCGGGCGCGGCGAACCGGCGGCGCTGCCGGAGGGCGCGGCCTTCGTTCACGTCCCCCAGATGGACTCCCGGCATCCTCAGATCGCGCAGCTGGGGACGGCCCTGGAACGGGGCCAGGTACCCGACCGATTCGACGATTGGCGGGACCTCCTGGTCGATAACTTGGAGCCGATCGTGGGTCGGTACGACGACCTGATCGTGCACAATCTGTTCACCAAGCATTTCAACCTGCCTCTCACAGCGGCGCTCCACCAACTGCTGGACGATGGAGCCGTCCGGCATTGCATCGCCTGGTGCCACGATTTCACCTGGACCAGTCCCAGTTCGGGTTACAAGGTCCATCCGGGGTATCCCTGGGATCTGCTGCGCACCCATCGGCCGGACGTGATCTATGTCGTGGTATCGGAGCGGAGGCAGCGGGAACTGGCTTCCCTGTTCGATTGTGCGTTGGAGAACGTGCACGTCGTTTACAATGGTGTGGATCCTCAGGAACTGCTGGGCCTTTCTGATGAGGGCGCTGCCCTAGCGAACCGGTTGGGATTGTGGGACAGCGACCTGATCCTGCTGATGCCGGTGCGCGTCACCCAGGCCAAGAATATCGAGTACGCGTTGCAGGTGGCGGCGGCGCTCAAGGCCCAGGGCTGCCGCCTCAGGCTGATCTTGACCGGCCCGCCCGATCCCCACAGTGCGCAGAGCATGGCCTATTTCGAATCGCTGCGGGCGCTGCGGCGCGAGTTGGACGTCGAGGAGGAGATGCGCTTCGTCTTCGAGTCTGGCCCGGACCCGGCCGAGCCGTATACCATCGCCGCCCAGGTGGTGGGCGACCTGTTTCGCGCCAGCGACGTGGTGTTTATGCCCAGCCACCGGGAAGGGTTCGGCATGCCGGTGTTGGAGGCGGGATTGGTCGGTGTGCCGATGATCTGCACCGCCGTGCCGGCCGCCGTCGAGATCGGCGGGGCCGACGTGACCGTGTTCGACCGGGAGGAGCCGCCGGCCGCCGTCGCCGGGCGGATCCTGACGTGGGCCGAGCAAAGCCCGGTTCACCGTCTCCGCCGGCGCGTGCGGCAGCGGTACACCTGGTCGGCGATCTTGGAGCGCGAGATCGAGCCGCTACTGGCCAGTGGAGAGGGGGCTTGATGGAGTGGCTCTCCGAGGACAGTGGCGAGCGCCTGGCCCAAGCTGGGCGTCTGCGGCTGTTTTTGGATTACGATGGCACGTTGGCCGATTTCGCGCCCACGCCGGAACACGTCAACCCCAGCCACGAGGTCGCCGAGTTGGTCGCCGCCCTGGTCGAGCGTCCTCACATTCGAGTGGCGGTGGTCAGTGGGCGGCGGTTGAGCCATGTCGAGGCTCTGCTGCCGGTGCCGGGGGCGCTGTTGGCCGGCACGTATGGGGTCGAGCTGCGGACGCCGGCGGGGGAGCGGGTGGAGCGGGTGGATTATGACGCGGTCCGCCCGATGCTGGAGCGGATCAAGCCGCGCTGGTCCGCGTTGATCGAGCGGCGGGCGGGGTTCTTTTTGGAGGACAAGGGCTGGACGCTGGCCTTGCACGCCCGCTTTGCCGACGAGGATGAGGCGGAGGTCGTGCTGGATGAGGCGTGCAGTTTGATCAACCATGATGCGACGGCGGAGCTGTTCCGCGTGCTGGGTGGGCACAAGTTCCTCGAGATCGGACCCCGGTTGGCGCACAAGGGCAGGACGGTGAGCTATGTGCTGGATCGGTATCCCTGGCCCGACGCGCTCCCGCTCTATTTGGGCGACGACGATAAGGACGAGGAGGCCTTCGAGGTCATCCAGGCGCGGGGCGGGTTGGCGATCCGAGTCATCTCCCAGGAGCGCGAGACGAGGGCGGATGGACGGCTGGAATCGCCCCAAAGCGCACGCCGGTGGCTGAGAACGTTGTTATAGCCGCTCGTCAGCCTGGCGATTCACCGCTCTCGACCGAGGAGCCGGTCCACTAACTCCCGCAATGCCTCCGCAGCAGGGCTGTGGAGGGCCGCCTGTTCCAGAGCGGTTGTGGCTTGATCGTGGTGCTCCCGTTCGAGGTGCTCGGTATACGCGCGACTGCCCGTTTCTTGGAGCAGGGCCGTGGCCCGGTGCACGTCCTCCTGTGAGAGGGTCTCCTGGGCAAACAGGTGACGGAGTGGGGGGCTCGTTTCCAGGCCGTGGAGGATGGGGAGCGACTTTTTCCGGCGGGAAATGTCGGCTCCGACCGGTTTGCCGGTGACGGAGGAATCTCCCCAGATACCGAGGATATCGTCGCGCATCTGGAACGCCAGGCCGAGATGACGGCCGAACGAGCGCAAGAGGTCCCGCTGGGACGGGGGCGCGGCGGCGATCAAGCCTCCCATCTCGCAGGCGCAGGCAACCAGGGCGGCAGTTTTCCCCTCAATCATAGTCAAATAGTCGGCGCTGGAGACGTCAGTGCGGTCCTCAAAGCTGATGTCGAGGTGCTGTCCGACGGTGAGGTCCACGCACGTTTGATTCAGCAGGCGCATAGCGGCGACGACCCGCGTCGCGGGCACGTCTCGTTCCACAGAGTGTAGCAGAGTCAGTTGAGCCAGAGCAAAGAGGGCGTTGCCGGCGTTGATACCCTGGGCGTCTCCCCACAGAGCCCAGACGGTGGGGCGACCACGGCGGGTCGTGTCTCGGTCCTGGATGTCATCGTGAATGAGGCTAAAGTTGTGCACCAGTTCGATGGCGGCGCCGGCGGGCAGAGCCTGTTCCCAATTGCCGCCGCAAGCCTCGCAGGTCAACAGGCAAAGGACGGGCCGAATCCGTTTGCCGGCCTGACTCTGGCAGGGGGCACATTCCGCGTCGATCCACCCCAGGTGATAGCGCAGCATCTTGAACATCTCGGTATGACATAGTTGATCGTTCTGGACTGTGGCTCGCATCTCGGCCTCGATAAGAGGCAGATAGCGGTCGAAAAAGGTATCAAGGGACATGGCGGTGACCGTTGTGGTTCAGAATGACGGATTGAGCGTGAGTGACGTCCACTTCTGTATCGACACAGCCATCCTTCGATAGTGGAATGGCTGTGATCACGGGCTGTCCGTTGGACCATTCCAACTGCTCGATAGCTTCCGCTCCTTCTTCCAGCTCCTTGTCGCAAGCGATGGCGATCACTCCAGCTGGCTGCTGCTCGATCAGGAAGCGCACGGCCAAGCGGCCTCCCGGCGCGATGCATATCCCCTGGTAGCCCACTGCTGTCGCCGACGCACGGAGCTGGTAGATGGCGCAGTCGGTGCGGGTGCATCCCGTACAATCCAATCCCTGCTTGGTCATTTTGCCTGGACAGTCCTGGCTGGGTCTCAGACAATGGGGAAGCAGTAATACTCTTTGAGCATACGGCACGTCGCTTAAACCGTTGTTTTTGGCATGTGATGTCACAGTTTGTCTCCTCGTTTTATTCTGGTCATGTCCGTTAAAACCCATCCGGAGAAAAGTTACGGCGGAGCGGCGGATGGCGTGTGAGAGCGGGTATATCGGCGGCGCCAACGGCGAACATGGCGATTCGCAGTTGATCCAGCAGCACCTGCGTGAGATCGATCACAGCGGCTGTGGACTGGTCGGCGGCGTGCAGGAATGGCCCGGCAATTCCACACGCCGCAGCGCCCAGAGCGATGGCTTTGGCGATTTGGATGCCATCCCGGATACCCCCGCTGGCAATGATGGGGAGGTGGGGAGCACCGCGACGGGATAGCAGCAGGCTTTCCAGGGTAGGAATGCCCCACTCGGCAAAGACAGCCGCGACTTGGCGCTGATGTTCGTTGGGGGCGCGATGCATTTCCACCTGGCTCCACGAACTTCCCCCAGCGCCGGCAGTGTCAATGGCTGCCACGCCGGCCTCCGCCAGTTGCCGGGCGACCGGCTCGGAGATACCCCAGCCAACTTCTTTGACGACCACTGGGACCGGTGAGGCCTGGCAGACCGCTTCAATCTTGTGCACCAGTCCAGTGAATCGGGTATCTCCCTCGGGCTGGAGCGCTTCTTGAAGCGGGTTGAGGTGTATGACGAGCGCATCTGCTTCGATCATCTCGACGGCGCGGCGACATTCGTCCGGTCCATAGCCATAGTTCAGTTGAATGGCTCCCAGGTTGGCCATCAGCAGGATGTCGGGCGCGATGTGGCGGACTCGGTAGGTATCCGCCAGGGCTGGGTCCTCGATGGCGGCTCGCTGTGAGCCTACCCCCATGCCGATGTCGCTGTCCTGGGCCGCCTCCGCCAGGCGATGATTGATGTCCCTCGCCTCTGGTGTGCCGCCGGTCATAGCCGAGATGATGAGCGGGGCGGACAGACGTTTCCCCAATAGCGCGGTGGAGGTGTCTATCTCGTCGAGGTCACAATCGGGGAGGGCGCAGTGGGTGAAGCGGTATTGGTCAAATCCGGTCGCAATCTGTTTGACGTCTACCTCCTCTTGTAGATTGATTCTAAGGTGATCGGCTTTACGCTGCTGGTGCATACACTCCTTCACAAACACCAAGCCGCGTGCCCCGCGTAACTTGAGGGACGGCTTGGTGTTATTTATCCTAGATGCCTATCATACCGGTAGTGGGCCTACTTGTCAAACGAGGCAGTTTGACAATCCGGTTACTGCGGGTAGAATATCATCAGCGACCTTTTTGAACCATAGAAATTGTGAGGAGGCAAAAGATGTCCGACACGTTTGAACAGGTAAAGGCAGTGATTGTGGACCTATTGGGGGTGGAGCCGGAAAAGGTGACCATGGATGCGAGATTCCGCGAGGACCTGGAAGCGGATTCTCTCGATCTGGTTGAGCTAATTATGGAGTTTGAAGAGCGGTTCGACGGGCAGATTTCCGACGAAGAAGCGCAGCAGCTCAAGACTGTGGGGGACGCGATCAAGTACATCGAAGAGCGCATGCTGGAAAACTAGACCTGGGGCTAGAGTTCAGCACCTCGTGCAGATTGTCAAGGACGGGGCCGTCGGTACGCCGATGGCTTTTTGCTTTGGTGGCATCTATGTTATACTTTCCGGGTATGCAACTTGATATATCTGGAGGTAAAAGAGTATGGAATGTAATATGGAGGGGAATCTTGCACGGTGTACGTGCACGTATGAGCCGTGTTCTCGAAAGGGCAAATGCTGTGAGTGCATCCAGTATCACTGGCGGATGAAAGAACTGCCGGGATGTCTCTTCCCGCCAGGGGCAGAGCGGACCTATGATCGCTCGCTGGCCAACTTTATCCGAATCTATAGTCAGAAGTGATGCTGCATCTGGCGTGACGTCGGGCTGGTTTTTGGCGGATAGACGCGGATGCTAAAGGGATGGGGCATCTGGGCGGCCTGTATGGCGGCGGTCATCGGAGGAGTGGTCTTGTCCGGTGGGCTGCGGGCCGCCTCACCGTCCGTCTTGTCCGTCGAGCCTGAACCTCCATCATCCTCTCTCCCGCCTCCACACCTGGGGTATGGGATCAACGTGCGCCTGGAGCGGGCTATCACTCCCCTCGTTGCTCCTTTGGGACTGGAATGGATCAAGTTGTGGGAGGAGTACGAGGACACCCCTCCGACCGTCCGCCTGCCCTACCAGGTCCTGTTCGTCATCGAGTGTGACGGCATGCCTACCGACCTCGACCAGTGGGGAGACGAGGTCGAGCAGATTGCCCGGGACGGCAAGGGATTCGTCGAGGCGTACGAGATCTGTAACGAGCCGAACGTCGAGCGTTTCTGGGGCGGCGCTCCTCCTGACCCCGCTCAATACGTCCAGGTCCTGCAGGTGGCATACGAGCGCATCAAGGCGGTGGACCCTGCGGCCATCGTCGTGAGCGCGGGACTGGCTCCGGTCGGTCGCATTGAGGGCACATGCAACGGCTGGGACGGTAACGACTGTGGGGGTATGGACGAGCGGGAGTACGCTCGCCAGATGCTGCTCCTGGGGGCGGGGGATGCCTTCGACGCCCTGGGGTATCATCCCTACGGCTTTGCCTACGAGCCGGAGACCGACCCGGCCGCCGTCTCCAACGGGTTCGCGTTCCGGGGCGTGGAGATGATGTACGAGCTGTTGGTCGAGCATGGGCTGGGGCGCAAGCCGGTCTGGGCTACCGAGTTCAACTGGCTGCGCGATTGGACCGAGGACGGGGGGATGCCCTCGGGCTGCCTCAACGAGTACGAGGCCGTCTTTGGGTGGATGGAGGTGTGGGGGGAGCAGCAGGCCGAGTACATCACCCGCGCGTTCCAATACGCGGATGAGCACTGGCCCTGGATGGGGGCCATGTTCGTCTGGAACCTGGACTGGCACAATTATCACCCCTGGGACTGTGAGGCGGCGCGTTATTTCTCCTTGCGGCGGCGCGATGGGACATTGGACGGGGCCGCCACGTTCGCCTACGCGGCGTTACAGAGTATGGAAAAGCGCCCTGGTTACTTTGGACCCCGGCTGATGATTGAGCCCGAGGGCCTGACCTTCTGGATGGATGCCTGGGAGCCGGGCCCCCTCACGGCCACCCTCGTGCCCCGGAATGACGGGTATCGGGTGCTGACCTGGACGGCCGAGGTGGCGACGGGGCTGGCAGTGACGCCCACGCTGGTGGTGACGACCGGCCTGCAAGGAGCGCCTTTGACGGTGACGGTGGACGGAACCGGGTATCCCACGGGCGTGTTCACCGGCTGCATCACGGTGACGGGGACCACGACGGACGTGCTCAACGCGCCGCAGACTATCCCCGTGACGGTGACCGTCGTCGAACTCCCGCCCCGGTTAGCCGTCCTGCCGCCAGCCCTCGCGTTCCTGGCGGGGATCAGCGAGCCGAGGGTGTTTACCGGCGTCGTCGTGCCGACGAACACGGGGTTCCACGTCCTCACGTGGACGGCGACCGTCGTATCTGGGATGCAGTTGACGGGTACGGGCACCGTGGGCGTTCAAGTGACGCCCACCCTGGCGGTCACGACCGGGATCCAGGGCATGCCGTTGACGATCACGGTAGACAGCACGGGATACTCCCGCGGCACGTTCGTGGGCCTCATCTCGGTGCAGGCCACAGTGACCGGCGTGCTGGACTCGCCGCAGATGGTGCCGGTGACGCTGCGCGTGGTGTCGTGGTTGCAGCGCGTATATCTGCCAGTGACGCTCCGCTAGTACGCGCCGGGCTGGTGGGGCGGTCCCTTTCCTTTTGTTCAAAGCTATACTATAATATCCGTCAGTTCCAACTGCCCAAGCAATTGTCGTCCCATTCATAACGCGCCGTTAACACGAATATGCCTCAATTCGGAGGGGAGAGATGCAACCTGGTGCTCCCTATTGCGTAGTATAATGTGACAACCTCGAGATTCGCGCGTGTGTTAGCTACAGAAATTCAGGAGGAACAAGTAATGGTAGACACCTATGGAAAGGTACAGGACAGTCGTACAGGCTTGGAAAAGCTGCTTGACATCATCCCTGGCTGGGGGGGATACCAAGAGCGGCAGAATCGCCGTAAGGCTGACCAGCTCTTGCGCCAAACGCTGACTGAACAGTTGACGATTCAACGTCGGAATCTGGATGTGGTGCAGAAAGAGCTGATCAGTCATGGCAGGATAGACCTGGTGGATGACGTGGGCAGCGCTGTGACGCAGCTTCAAACCTTTATGGATCGCGTCCGCACAGCGACCTATGGATATTCCGGCATGTTCGATGCTGTGAGGATCAACCAGGCCGAATTGGAGCAGATGTATAATTTTGATGCGGCTTTGTTCGAGTACGTAGAGCGGCTCGACGTGGCGACCAGTCGTCTGCGCGAAGCGATAGACGTGGGCGAGGGACTGGTCGAGACAATTCGCATCGTCCAGGACATTTGCCGTGAAGCCAACGATACCTTTGATCAGCGCGAACACTTGATTTTAGAGGGAACGACCGGGATCTAGGGAGAGCAGTTTTCCATTTTAAACATCAGGAGGTGAGCTAGGATGGCAAGAGTATTTGATATTGTCGAATTTGTGGACGAATCCAGATCAGAGATGGTGCGCCGGATTCCCGAACGGGGGTCTGGCGACTTTCGCATCGGCTCGCAGGTGATCGTCCGGGATAGTCAGGCAGCGGTCTTTTTCCGCGATGGACGGGCGTTGGACGTGTTTGGCCCGGGCGCTCATACCATCGCCACCGCCAACATCCCGTTGTTGGTGGACTATGTTGGCAAGGCGTTTTCGGGACAGACGCCTTTCAAGGCTGAGGTCTATTTCGTCAGCCTGCGCGAGTTCACCGATCTCAAGTGGGGCACTCCAACACCCATCACCATCAAAGACCCAGAGCTGGGAATGGCCCGGGTGCAGGCCCGGGGATCCTATGCGTTTCAGCTGACCGACCCTCAGCTTTTCGTCAACAAGATCGTGGGTACTCAGGGCATTTATCGCACGACCGAGATTCAGGGCTTTTTCCGCTCCATAATCCTGACCAAACTGACCGACCTGATCGGCGAGATAGGCAAGTCGGTGATCGAGTTGGCCGGGATGGCGGAAGAGATCACGATGGGCGCGCGGGCCAAGGCAGCCGAGGAGTTTGCAGCCCGGGGTATCAATCTGACGTCCATCTATGTCGAGTACGTTGGGCCGACTGAGGATACCGCCAGGGCGATTGACGAGCGCGCTTCTATGGGAGCGCTGGGCGATATGCAGGCCTATATGCAGTTCCAGGCCGCGCGAGCGATGCGCGATGCCGCTCAACAGCCGGGCGGCGGGGCCAGCGAGGGGATGGGCTTGGGGGCTGGCCTGGGCATGGGCATGACGATGGCCCAGATGATGTCCCAGAGTATGCAGCAGCCGGCTCAACAGCAGGCTCAGCAACCACCTCCGGCGGGACCGGCCGTTCCCAAGACGGTGCAGGAGATTCAGGACACGTTGGATAACCTGGATATGCGGCTGGCCGCTGGCGAGATCAGCGAGGCGACGTACGACAAGCTGTACGCCAAGTGGGAAGCCAAGCTGCACGAGCTGGGGGGATAGGGCTGGCGAACAGCCTAGAACGGTGAACGTCCGGCCCCGGTCCACGTGGACCGGGGCTGAGCGTTGTCGGCTCATGCGGCGGCAGCGCTGCCGCCGCATGAGCCGACCAGTTGCGAGTGCACGTCGGCGGGCAGCGGCTTTAGCTTGCCGGGTCCGCGCAGCCAGGTTTTGACTTTTTTCCCATAGAA
>DSDT01000132.1 GCA_011048615.1 Chloroflexota bacterium
ATCCCAGGCCTGGTCGTAATTATCCTGCGCATCGGCCAGATTGTCCCGCGCCTGCGCCAGGTTGACCCGCGCCGAAGTGAGCTTGTCGCCGGTGCGGGCGCCCACCGCCGCCGCCCGGTCGTGGGCCGCCTGGGCCGCGTCGAGGTTCGCCTGGGCCAGCCCGGCCTCGGCCTCGGCCCGCGCCAGCACCAGGCTCAGCTCCGCCTGCGCCACCGCCAGTTCCGCCTCCTCGACCACCTGGCGGGCGTCGGCGTCGTCCAGGCGGGCCAACACGTCGCCCGCCGCCACCCCGTCCCCGACCTCTACGCACACCTCGACCACCGTTCCGCCGGAGAGGAACGCCAGCGAGACCTCGTCCTGCGGCGCCAGGCTGCCGCTCCCGTCAATCACAACCCGGAGCGTACCCCGCTCCACGATCGCCGTCTCCTCCGGTGCATCGGCTATCGCCCGCCGCTCCGAGGCCCCCTGCGCCGCACCGAACCCGGCATATCCCAGGCCGACGATCACCACAGCAGCCAGACCAATCAGCCACCATCGCTTCTTTTGCACAAGTATCCTCCTCGAACAAGATTTATCCCTATTATAGGCGACAACTGTGGAGAAATTGTGGAGATGTGATGAGGAAAAACAGGAGAAAACAGGCCAGGCCGCCTACGGACTTGCGGGCGGCCTGATTATGGGCGCCGATACACCGCTGGCGATCTATGGAGCTGGCACGATCAGCGGCAGATGGATGGAATAGACCGCCACAGTGATGACCACCGCGTCGCTTCTGTCCATCGCTCTCACTCCAGCGTCGCCACGACGGTGTGGACCTGGCCCCTCTCGAGGATAGGCGCGATGCTGCCCCCGATCTCCACCCCGTCCACCCGGAGCGACGGCACGCCATGGCAGACGTGATCCGGATTCCGCACCTCGATCCGGTAGGTCGCGCCTCGAAAGAGCCGCTGCACGCGGAAGCCATCCCAGGCAGCCGGGATGCACGGGTCAATTTCCAGCCCGCTGTAGGTCGGGCGGATACCGAGAATGTACTGCACAGCCGCCTGGTAAGCCCACGAGGCGGTCCCCGTCAGCCAACTGTTGCGGGCCAGCCCAAACTGGGGATGCTCGTCGCCCAGGATGTTCTGGGCATAGACGTACGGCTCGCACTCGTACCGGTCAATGACATCATTCTTGGCGGCCGGGTTGATCTGACGGTAGTACTCGTAGGCCCGCTCGCCGCGCCCCATCATCGTCTCGGCGATGATGACCCAGGG
This sequence comes from Chloroflexota bacterium, assembly GCA_011048615.1. GTDB lineage: Bacteria > Chloroflexota > Anaerolineae > B4-G1 > B4-G1 > DSDT01. Next base: position 1,257 of record DSDT01000132.1, read on the forward strand.
GTTGGTGTGCAGAAAGATGCCGCCGTTCTCCTTCGCGCCGGGCGGATAGGTGGTGACGCCGCCCTTGATCGGATCGAAACCGTCATAGCCCGGCGCGCTGAGCTTGATCCCATTGGGAGTGTTCAGCCGCCGGTAGACAGCGTCCAGCGCCGACCGCGCCCGATCCGGCGGCGCGAAGCCAGAGATCACCGGCCACGACTGCCCGTTGGCATAGATCTGGCCGTGGGTGTTCGAGCTGGCGCCGATGGGCGCCCCGTTGGCGGCGAAATACCGCACGTACCACGCCCCGTCCCAGGCGCACTCGTTCACCCGCCTCCGCATAACGTCGTAATCGGCCCGGTACGCCGCCGCTTTGTCCGCATCGCCCAGGTAGAGCAGCAGCTCGATCATCTCCCACAGCGCCCAGCCGTACAGGTTGGCGGTCAAGAGCGACTCCGCGCCCACCCGCAGGTTGACCGTGTCGTTCCAGTCGGCGAAACCCAACCGCGGCAGCCCGTGGGCCCCCACGTCCTCCCGCGTGAACCGGAGCGCCCGTTCGAGATGATCGCACACCGTCCCGGACTCCAATGGACGCTCCTGCCGGTCCTTTTCGTAGAAGGAGATCACCTCGTCCAGGAAACTCGCGTCGCCGGTCTCCTTCAGGTAGGCGGCGACAGCCAGCACGGCCCACAGGTGGTCGTCGCTGTAGTATTTGGGGGCCTCCTCGACCTCGCGGGAATCCCCCTCGTTGGCGACCATCGTCAGCGGGTTGAACTGGTGCATCGCCGAGCCGTCCCGCTTCTGCACGTGCAGCAGTTGGCGCAGCAGCGACCGGGCCGCGTCGGGCGTCTGGACCAGGACCCCCATCACGTCCTGGGAACTGTCTCGGAAGCCGATGCCCCGCGCCCCGAATCCAAGCTGGTAGAGCGACAGGTAGCGCGACCATTGCAACGTCGTCTGGCATTGGCGTGGGTTGTGGACGTTGAGCACGCTGTTCATGCTGGCGTCGGGCGTCTCGACCTGCAGCCGGGAGAGACGCTCGTCCCAAAGCGCCGCCAGCGCCGCGAAGGCCCGCTCCACCTCGGCCGGATCCCGGTAGCGCGCGATCCCCGGCTGCGCCCGCTGGACGCTCTCCGCCTGGCCGAGCTGCGTGACCAGGCGGACGGTCTCGCCCGGCTGCAGCACACCCAGGTGGTGGAGCAGGGCAGCGATGTTGTCCCCGCGCCGCGCCTCCCAGTTGCTCAATTCCGCTTGTTGCAAACTGAGGGGATTCGCCCAGGTGCCGTACTCGTTGTCGCCCAGAAAGCGCCGCCGGTCCGACTCGAACGACGATACCGGCCGGTTCGAGGTGAAAAAATTGACCCGGCTGTCCCGGTGCATGAACGCGAACTGGCTCAGGACGAGGGTCCCATCGGCGCCCCAGTGGGCCCGGCTCTGCATCGTCTGGGGCACCCAATCGGCGTTGGTGAACTGCTTGAGCGCGTCAAAGTGGATGTACTCGACCACGGGGATCGCGTCCACTGCCCGGGGTTGGTCGGATAGGTTGGTGAGGAGAATGTCCTGGATGAGCCGGCTGTCGTTTTCATCCCCTGGTGGGACAAAGATTGTCGCTTCCGTCCGGATGCCGTGGAATTCGGAGACGATGCGCGTGTATCCCAGCCCGACGTGGCACGCATACCGGTCGTACGGGTCGAGGGTCGGGACGAAGTAAGGGGAAAAGACCCGGTAGCCATCTACCTGCCGGAAGCGCAGGTAGAGAGTCGTCCCGTTGAAGGACGAGGCCGGCAGTTGCGGGATGTACTTGGTGATCCGGTTGAGGGCCGGGTCCCCCTTGCAGATCAGCGTCCCGCCGGTCTGGTCCACAAAGCCGCCAAAGGCCAAGCTGCCCACGTAGTTGATCCACTTGACGGGCGTCTTGGGATTCGTGATGACGTATTCCCGCGCCTGATCGTCGAAATAACCGTACTGCATCAAAAACTCCTCCTGCGTATCAGTCCATCACGCCGTTGGCAGCGATCACGCGGCCGTACCAATGGGCGCTCCGCTTCAGAATCCGCTGCTGCGTGCGGTAATCCACGTACACCAGGCCGAAGCGCTTCGAGTACCCGTGCGCCCACTCAAAGTTATCCAGGAGCGACCAGGCGAAATAGCCCCGCAGCGGGACCCCAACCGCGATGGCCCGCCCGGCCTGGACAAGGTGCTGCTCAAGGTACGACACCCGTCGCGCGTCGTCCACCTCGCCGGACGGCCCGACCTGATCAGGGTACGCCGCGCCGTTCTCGGTGACGTACAGGGCGGGGAACGGATAACAAAAGTGGAGCCGCCCCAGAATTTCGTACAGTCCCTCCGGATAGACCTCCCACCCCATCTCGGTGTGCTCCGGGTTGGGGAAGACAGTGCGGGGTTCGTTCTCGTTTTCGGGGATCTCCTGGCTGCGCACGATGCCGCGCGTGTAGTAATTGACGCCCAAAAAATCGAGCGGCGCGGCGATGTGCTCCAGATCCCCGCCCATTACGAAATCCATCGGCCGACCCCGCCACTGCACAACGTCCGCCGGATAGCCCCGACCAGCCAACGGGTCCAGGAACCAACGGTGGATCACCCCGTCCTGCCGCCAGGCTGCGGCCCGGTCGGCCGGGCTAGGGGAGGCCGGGTGCTGCCCGCCCAGATTGAGCACGATGCCCACCTCTGCCTGAGGTCTGTTCTGGCGAATGACGGGCACGGCCCATCCGTGGCCCAGCAGCAGGTGATGGGCCGCCGCCAGCATTTCATCCAGATTGGTGTGGCCCGGCGCGTGCCGCCCATCCAGGTACCCCACAACGGCGCTGACGAAAGGCTCGTTGAGCGTGATCCAATGGGCCACCCGGTCGCCCAGCGCGCGCGAGGCCAGGTCGGCGTACTCGACAAAGGCCTCGGCCGTCGCCCGGGCCGGCCAGCCGCCGGCGTCCTGCAAGGCCTGCGGCAAATCCCAGTGGTACAGCGTCACGAACGGCGTGATCCCGGCTTCGAGCAGCGCGTCCACGAGCCGGTCGTAAAAGTCCAGCCCGGCTTGGTTGACGTCCCCCCGGCCCGCCGGCAGCAAACGGGGCCAGGCGATAGAAAAACGGTACGCCTGAAGACCCAACGTTTTCATTAGCGCCACATCCTCGCACCAGCGATGGTAATGGTCACAAGCCACGTCTCCAGTGTCGCCGTTGGCGACGGCGCCCGGCGTGTGGGAAAAACGATCCCAGATGCTCTCGCCCTTGCCGTCCTCGTTCCACGCGCCCTCGATCTGGTAGGAGGCCGTTGCCGCGCCCCAGATGAAATTGGATGGAAAACAAGTGTGTGTCATAGATCGGTTCCTTTCCGAAAGTTGGATTTCTCAATCAGCGCAGGATGGCTCGCACGTACACGTCCCGCTGACCGGCCGGCGGCAGGGGGACCAGGTTGTCCGCCACCGCCTGACCGTCCACGGTGAGGGAGACCTGATTGCCCCGCCCCTCCCGCTCCACAGTGATGTGGTACGTCACACCACGGAAGACCCGCGCGGCCGTGAAACCGGGCCAGCCGGCGGGGATGACCGGCGCGATGCACAACCCATCGAAGGTAGGCCGGATGCCTAGAATCCACTGGGTCACGGCGACATAATTCCAGGCGGCGGTGCCCGTCAGCCACGAATTTTTGGCCTCGCCGTGGGTGGGCGCGTCCCGCCCCGCGATGGTCTGAGCATAGACGTACGGCTCGCAGCGGTGCGCCTCGCTGATCTCTTCCCGGGCCGATGGGTTGATGCGCAGGTAGTAATCGTGGGCCCGGTCGCCGCGCCCCAACTGCGCCTCGGCGATCATGATCCACGGGTTGGTGTGGCAGAAGATACTGCCGTTCTCTTTGTAACCCGGCGGATAGGAGGAGATCTCACCCAGGTGCAGGTAATAACGGGAGTAGGCCGGCTGCAGCAGCATCACGCCGTGGGGGGTCGCCAGGTACTCGGCCACGGCGTCGAGAGCGGTCTCCGCCCGGCCGTCGCCCTGGCCGATGCCCGCCATGACGCACATCCCCTGCGGCTCGACAAAGATGCGGCCCTCGTCGCACTTGCCTGACCCGACTTTGTGCCCGAAATCGTCGTAGGCGCGGAGAAACCACCAGCCATCCCAGCCGTGGGCCGCGACGGCCGCCGTCATCTGCGCAGCGGCGGCGTGGTACGTCTGCGCTTCATCAGCCAGGCCGCGTCGCTGCGCCATCTCCGCCATCTCTTGGGCCGCCAGCACGAACAGGCCGGCGATGAATACGGACTCAGCGACTCGTCCATCCTTGTTGGTCGTCGTCTGGAAGGATTCGCCGGGCCGGTCCGAAAAGGTGTTCAGGTTCAGACAGTCGTTCCAGTCCGCCCGGCCGATGAGCGGCAGGCCGTGAGGCCCCAGCCGGTCCAACGTGTACCGCAGGCTACGCTGCAAGTGCTCGTAGAGCGGCGACTCGCTGCCGGGTCGGTTGTCGTATGTCGCGGGCTCGTCCAGAATGGACCAGTCGCCGGTCTCTTTTACGTAAGCGGCGACGCTCAAAACCAGCCACAGGGGATCGTCGTTGAAGCCGCCGCCGACCTGATCGTTGCCCCGTTTGGTCAGTGGCTGGTATTGGTGGTACGCGCCGCCGGCCTCCAGCTGGGTCGCCGCGAGGTCGAGGATGCGCTCACGGGCTCGCGCCGGCGCCAGGGGGACGAACCCCAACAAGTCCTGGTTGGAGTCCCGGAAGCCCATACCCCGCCCGATGCCGGACTCGAAAAAGGAGGCTGAGCGGGACAGGTTGAACGTGACCATACACTGGTAGGCGTTCCAGACGTTGACCATGCGGTCGGTGTGCGCGTCGGGCGTCTCCACCTGGAGCGCGCCGAGCAGGCGGTCCCAGTAGTCACGCAGCGCGTCGAAAGCCGCGTCCACATGCTCGCCGTCCAGGTAACAGGCGATGATCGGCCGCACCGCCGTCCTGTTGATCGTCTGCGAGCCGGGCGGGTCGAACTTCTGGTCGGGCGGATTCTCGTGGTAGCCCAGCACAAAGATGACCTGCCGGCGCTCCCCCGGCGCGAGAGTGATCCGCACGTGGTGAGATCCCATCGGGGCCCAGCCGTGAGCGACGGAATTGAACGCCTCTCCCCTCTCGACCGCCGCCGGATCGTCCCACCCCCGGTACGCGCCCATGAAGACGTCCCGCTGCGTGTCGAAGCCAGCCAGCGGCGCAGAGCAGGCGAAAAACGCGAAATGATCCCGCCGTTCCCGGTACTCTGTTTTGTGGTAGATCACGCCGTCATCGACCTCTACCTCGCCGACGTTCCAATTGCGCTGAAAGTTGGTCTGGTCGTCCCACCCGTCCCACAGGCAGAACTCTACGCAGGAAAAGATCGAGAGATCGGCCGGCGCAGTGCGCTGGTTGACCAGCGTGAGCTGCCAGACCTCCAGGTTTTCCCCCAACGGAACAAAGTAGCGGGTGTGTGCCTCGATGTCACGGTAGGTGGAACCTATGACAGAGTACCCCAGTCCATGGCGGCAGGTGTACGCCTCGACCGCGCGCCGGGTCGGCTGCCAGGAGGGGGACCAAAACTCGCCGCTGGCGTCATCCCGCAGGTAGATGTACCGGCCGCCGCAGTCGAACGGCGCGTTGTTGTAGCGATAGCGCGTGATCCGCCGCAGCCGGGCATCCCGGTAGAACGAGTAGCCGCCGGCCGTGTTGGAGATCAGACCGAAATACAATTCGCTGCCGAGGTAGTTGATCCACGGCAGCGGTGTGTCGGGCCGCGTGATGACGTACTCGCGGCGCTGGTCGTCAAAGTAACCATAGCGCATAGTCTCTCCTGTTCGTTTTCGATGAGCGCCGTGCTCGTCAGAGCGTATTCTCGACGAGGAACGCCATCAACTCGTCGAATTTCGCAAAGGCCAGACAAGTGACGGTGTCTGCGCCACCGTAGTAAATCGCGATCCGGCCGGTCGGCGGATCGCACAGCGCCGCGCAGGGAAAAACGACGTTGGGAACGTCGCCGACGCATTCGTAATATTCTCTCGGGTTGAGCAGGTAGGGCCGCGTCCGGTATCGGACCAGCCACGGTCGCTCCAGATCCAACAGCGCCGCGCCAAAGCTGTAGACGAAGCCGTTGCACGACGTCAGCACCCCGTGATAGATCAAGAGCCAGCCCTCCGACGTCTCGATCGGCGTCGGCCCGGCGCCGATTTTGGTCGCCTGCCACCCCCCGACGGGGGCCATCACGTGCCGGTGACATCCCCAGTGGATCAGATCCGGGCTTTCGCTGTAGAAAATATCCCCGAACGGGGTGTGCCCGGTGTCGCTGGGGCGGCTGAACATGGCGAACTTGCCGCCGATCCGGCGCGGGAACAGCACACCGTTCCGGTTATAGGGCAGAAAGGCGTTCTCCAGTTGATGGAACGTCTCGAAATCGTGGGTGTAGCCTACACCGATGGTCGGGCCGTGGTAGCCGTTGCACCAGGTGACGTAATAACGATCCTCGAGCCAGCAGACGCGCGGATCGTAGCCGTAGACGAAGCGGCCTATGTCATCGTCCGCGCACTGGAACTGAATGCGCTGCGGCGCGATCTGCCAGTGGACGCCGTTCTGGCTCGTCCCTGCGCGGAGCTGCATATCCCTGGCGGTGCTGTCGCAGCGAAAGACACCGGCAAAGCCACCCCCAAAGGGCACGACGGCGCTGTTAAAGATGCTGTTCACGCCTGGCGCAGCCTGCCGGGTGATGATCGGGTTTTTCTGCGAGCGCCAGACGACGTCACTGCATCCATGGAGACGTTCTTCCCAGGGAATGTTGGGCAGCTCCGGCCCTGTCAACTCTATCTTCGTCATCGTTATCGTTTACCTTTCCGAAGAGCGTGCTGTGGCCATCGTGCCTATCCCTGCGTGGAAACAAGCCACAAAATGATCGTCCTCCACCTCGACCAGCGCAGGCCGGCCTCTGCTGCACATCCCGTTCCGGGCGGCGACCGGGCATCTGGCGTAGTAGACACAGCCGCTGATGAGATCTGACTGCTGCCCCTTCATCACGTTAGCCGCCTCCTCCCATTTTCGATCCAGGCGTGGGACGGAGGCCATCAACATTTGAGTATATGGGTGCAGCGGGCGGTCGTATATCTTCTCCGTCCGTCCCATCTCCATCACACACCCCCGGTAGAGAATCACCGACCGCTCGCTGATGTAGTACCCCAACGAAAGATCGTGGGTGATGAAGAGCACCGACAGGCCGCGCGACTTTAAATCCGCCAGCAGGTTGAGTACGTCAATGCGGGTGGACGCATCCAGCATACTGATGATCTCGTCCGCGACGAGGAACCGAACGTCCAACAGCAGCGCCCGCGCGATGAGGAACCGCTGGAGCTGCCCGCCGCTGAGCTGGTGCGGAAACTTGTCCAGAACGTGCGCTGGGTTCAAACCGACTACTTGCAGCGCCCCTTCCACCCTATTGTTCCACTCCGATCCTGGAACCTGTGGGAAAAACTCTTCGCGGATGGTCTTGAACACCCGATCCGCCTTAAAGATCGGGTTGTAGGAGCTGAACGGATCCTGAAACACCCCCTGCACATTTCGGTAATACTCCTTCAACGCCCGGCCCTGGAGGGTGGAAATATCCACCCCGTCGGAGAGGATCGTACCGGCGCTGATCGAAATCAGACGCAGGATCATCTTCCCAATCGTGCTCTTCCCACTGCCGCTTTCGCCAATCAATGAGACCACCGCACCATCGGTCACGTCGAAACTGACGTCGCTGACGGCGTGAAGCTCCTTCCCGCCAAATGTACCGACCTGGTAAACTTTCGAGACACCATCGAGACTAAGCATACGCTCACGCCTCCTTCCAACACGCGACAAAGTGATCCGACGCGACCTCGGTGAACGGCGGCGGTTCGAGGCAGGCATCGAACGCCACGGGGCACCGTTCTCGGAAGCGACATCCCGCTGGCGGGTCGAGCAGCAGCGGGGGGCGTCCGGGAATGCCAGACAGCCTTTTTTCGTCGTGCTTCACACCGATCTCTGGCAGCGACGAGATCAACAACTGCGTATACGGGTGGCGGGGCGCGTGGATGATCGTTTCGGTGGGGGCTTTCTCCGCCAACTGCCCAGCGTACATGATCATGATGCTGTCCGCAATCTGGTACAGGATGGAGATGTCGTGGGTGATAACGATCACGCTGTTGCAGCAGCGTTGGTTCCGAAATTCGACCAGCATCTCCACGACCGCCTTCTGGCTGGACACGTCGAGCGCTGAGGTGATCTCGTCCGCGATGAGCAGGGATGGGTCCAGCAGCGTGGACAGCACCATCACCATCCTCTGCTTCATACCGCCCGAAAGCTCGATCGGGTACATATTCAACACGTCGTGGGACAATTCCACTAGATCGAGCCGCCGCTTCAACTCGGGCCACGTGGCTTGGGCATTCACCCGCCTTGATTCGAGGAGTTCTGCCGTCATCTTTCCAATTTTGCGGGTGGGATTCATCGCGTTCATCGCGTACTGGGGTATGATGGAGATCTTTTTGAACCGGAAAACGTTCATCTCCTCCATATCCCAGACGGGCAGCTCTTTACCATCGAGGGTTACCCGCCCCTCGATGAACCGCATCGGGGGCGTCAAACGGATCAGGCTGTGGCCCAGGGTCGTCTTACCGCAGCCCGATTCGCCAGCCAGCCCCATGATTTCCCCATCGGCAACAGAGAACGTGGCACCGTCCAGCGCTTTGACGTCCCCTCCCAGGGTTTGGTAGTAGACTTTGAGGTTTTCCACCTGTAAACTCATCGCGTCACATCTCCCTGAGCTTGGGATTGAAGACTTCGTCCAGCCCAACATTTGTGACATACAGGGCGCCGACGATGGCCATGATCGCTGCGCCCGGTGGAACAAACCACCACCAATGCCCCAGATGCAGCGCCCCCCACAGGACTGCGTACTGCATCATCATGCCCAACGAAATCCCCTCCATTGGCCCCAGCCCGATGAAATCCAACGTCGCCGCATTGAGGATCGCCCCGCCGAACTGGAGAATAAAGACCAGCAGCAAATAGGACATCATGTTCGGCGCAACTTCCTGGAAGATAATTTTCCACGTGTTCATTCCACTCAACCTGGCCAGATCAACGAATTCTCGGGAGCGCAACGAAAATGTCTGCGCCCGAACGGCTCTGGCGGTCCACGGCCAGGCCGTGCACCCGATAAATATGCTTTCTGTGAATACCCCGCGCACTTCCAGGTAAGCCGCGATGATGAGCAAAATCGCCAGTGTCGGGATAACGAGCACGATGTTGGTGATCGTGCTGAGGATTTCGTCTACGATGCCGCCCCGGTATCCAGCGACAAAACCAACCACGACCCCAATCAACGTACCCAATCCGCCGCCAACGATCCCCACCAGGAAAGTCGCCTGCAAGCCGAAAACGAACTGGGTGAACACATCCTGCCCGAACATCGTGGTGCCGAACCAGTGTTCGGACGACGGCGGCTGGGCGCCCATGGGGTTCACGTAAGCATACGGGGTATAATCGGTAAACTGCGGCCCGACGAAGGTGAGCACGAGAAAGAAGAACACAACGGTCAATCCGATCCGCAGTTTGTTGTTCCTCAGCGCAAAGTAGAGAAACTCGTTTTTTTTCTTCGGTTCCGTCATACTGTTTCCCCCTGCATTCCAGTCCGCGTTCTCGGGTCCACAATGACGTACACGATGTCAATGATGAAATTGGCGAGCAGCACGCCGATAATGATAAAAAGGAAACAGCCCTGGATCAGGAAGTAATCCTGATTCTGAATCGCAGCCAGGATCAGGTAGCCGATGCCGGGGTACGAAAACACGACTTCTGTCACCAAAGCACCCGCCACGACCACGCCCAGGTCGAGCCCCAGGCCGGTGATTTGAGGCAGGATCGCATTTCGGTAGGCGTATTGACGCACCAACTTTCTCGGCGCGCCGAGCGCCTCCAGATAGTGCGAGTAATCGGCCTCGAGTTCGTAGATGATCATGTTCCGCATGCCAATCGCCCACCCGCCAAACTTGACCAGGAAAAGGGAGGCGAAAGGCAAAAACCAGTGCTTCAAGAGATTACCAACAAACGCCCAGGAAAGGTGTGGACGCATCGTGAAACTATACGCGCCGGCAATCGGGAAAATGCCCAGGACGATGCCAAAAAACCAGGCCAGCAAGATGCCGAGCCACATATACGGCGTCGCCGTGAGGATGTAACCGAGCGGCGAGATGGTATTGTCGAGCCACTTCGACCGCGCCGCGAAAGCGCCGAATTTGTTCCCCGCCAACCAGCTCAACAGGATTGCCGGCAGCAGGAGAAAAATGTCGTAAGGCACGGCGCGCATAATAATCTGAAGCACCGGCTGCGGAAACAGGTATACACTCGTCCCCAGATCGCCATGGAACAGAGCAATCCAGAAATTAATGTACTGCTGCCAGACGGGAACGTCCAATCCAAAGGCACGCGTGTAATAGCCATGCATCACCTCGGCCGCCTCCGCGTGCAGCGCGGCCCGCGACAGCATATTCTGCACCGGATCGCCGGGCATAAACCGGGGAATCATCCAGTCTATGGTCGCCGCCAGGAAAAACGTGAGGGCATAGATGAACAGTTTTCTTCCAAAATAGCGCCTCATATGCACCCCTCCCAGTCGGTCTGTAACCGCGCCGCCCCTCCCCACTCCTGGAGGAGGGGCGGCGCTTTGAACGGATACTATACTAAAGTGTCAGCTCTGACGCGCGCTTACTCTGCTAACTCCAGCGTCGTGAGCGTCAACAGACCGCCCATCTGCCAGTATCCGGCCCAGGTAGCGGGCAGGGTGTCGGGCGTATCGGCGGCCTCGGTCGGCCAGTTCGTCCAGACGGCGTTGCTGAACTGAGCCCACAGGCCGTTGTACCAGAGCGGGATCATCGGCATATCGGTCAGCATCAGCTCTTGAATGTCGGCGCAGGCCGCTTTCATACCCGCCTCGTCATCCACCGGTACCCGGGCCAACGCATCCACCAGGTCGAACATCTCCTGATTGTCGTACCGGCCAAAGTTGCCGCTGCCCATCGTCTCCTGGATCGGGTGCCTGAACAAAAGATTGTACAATGTCCAGGGAGTGTTGCTCATCCCGGCCCAGTTGTTGAGGGTCATATCGAAGGTGCCGGACGTGAGCGCCGTGTTCCAGGCCCCATAGTCCGGTGTGGCGGCCTTGATATTGATCCCCGCGCCCTGAGCGCTGCTGGCGATGACGTTGATCGCCTCCATCCAGTCCGTCCACCCGAACGGGCACGTTACCTCCAGCTCGACCTTCGACCCGTCGGGCGCTTCGACGAACCCGTCGCCGTCCACGTCCGCGTACCCGGCGTCGGCGAGAATCTGCTGCGCCTGCGCTGGATCGTAGCTGTATCCCAACCGCGCCACCACGTCCTGATCCACGTACTTTTCCAGGGATGGCAGCAGGCCGGTCGGATTCGCCGCCCTGACCAGGCCGGCGTATGCGACGTTCACGATGTCGTCCACGTTGATGGCGAACGCCAGCGCCCGCCGGAAGGCCGGATCATCCATCGGCGGTTTCGTGGTGTTCAAGAACAGGACGGCCGTGTTGGCCGAGAGCATGTAGGGCGCTTCGGCAAAGTACGTATCCACGTACCCCTTTTTCGACAGCTCTGCGATGCCCGGCAGAAAGTTGTTGCTCAGGTCGAGCTCACCCTTGACGACCATACCGAGGGCGATGTTGTTGCTGGCTGTGCGAATATCCACGATCCGCTTCGGAGCGGGGGTCAGGCCGAGCAACTTCGTCCCCCACCAGTTCTCGTTCCTTACCCAGACGTTTCTGTCTTCGGCGTGGGACTCGTACAGGTAGGCGCCGGATCCGACGGGGTTTTCATTGGCGCCGCTGGTGATCTCCTCTTCGGTTTTACCTTCCCACAGATGCTGCGGAACGATCGCGATGTTATAGAGGTTGTTCGACCATTCCTGGTACAGGGGGTCGGTGAACGTGAATTGCACGTCGTAATCGCCGACCGCCGTCACGCTGTCCAAATAGTTCCACACCGGGCTGAACCAGAGCGCTGCATACTGTTCACCCAACTCGAAGGTGAACACGACATCGGCGGCCGTCAACGGCGTGCCGTCGCTCCACTCGATGCCCTCGCGGAGCTTTAGGTCATAGGTCGTCGAATCGCTCCATTCGCCGCTCTCCGCAAGCCAGGGGGTCAAGTCGCCGGTCAGCGGGTCGAACGTGAACAACGTCTCGTACACGTTCCCCACGATCCCGGTGGTATTGGCGTGCGCCCAGGTAACGAAGGGATTCCAGGTTGAGGGAGGACCCCACGCTGCGCCGCTGACATACAAAGTCTCACCCCGAGCATAGGTAGCTGTAGGTGCTTCAGCCGGCACCGCCGTCACCTCGACCGGCACCTCCACCGGCACCTCCACCGGCACCTCCACCGGCACCTCCACAGTCTGCTGAACCGGCACTTCTACCGTCCGCTCAATGACTTGTGGTGTAGGGGTTGCACAGGCAGCAAGCACCAAACTCAAAGCCACCAGCAGACTCGTAAAAAACAGTATTGACTTGCGCATTTCTCTTTCCTCCTTGACTTTATACAATTGGTCTGGTAAACTTGTGCCCTGTGTGGAGCCAAGCTCCCCACAGGTCTTTGTGTACAGGTCTTTCTTCTGCCTTTGACAAGCTGGAAGACCTGTACGCACCTCCATCACACGGTTTCAAATCTCCAATCACCCCCTTTCTACTGCTGTTACTGGTGGCAGTGTTCGGCCATCCGATACAACGATAGTTACAATTCAGTCGCACCCACGGCTCCTACAGGCACAACGATAGGTGTTGTTTAGAGCGCTCACATAACCAGAGCCAGTCACAGCATCTTTCATAGTAGCTAACCGTTAGACACAGCGGAACAAGAAGCGCGAATGACCAATTCGGTTGGTAGTACGAGGCGGTGGGTCGTCGGGTTCTCGCTCGGCGTATCCTCCAGCACACTCAACAGCACCTCCACCGCCACAGAGCCGATCCGTTCAATCGGCTGCCGCACTGTCGTCAGGGCAGGCTCAACCGCAGAAGCCGTAGGAATATCATCAAATCCCACCAGCGATATATCCTGAGGGACCCGCAGTCCGGCCTCCCGCAGCGCTTTTAGTACGCCAATCGCCATGATATCGCTGGCGGCAAAGATCGCCGTCGGCTCAGCGGGCAGCAACTGGTGGACAGCCACTCCACCGCTAGGTTCTGTGTAATCTCCCTCGACGATCAAGGCATCATCTATGGGAATGCGACGCGCCTCCAAAGCTTGCTGATAACCATTCAGCCGGTCCTGACCAGAAGTCATAGACAGGGGGCCTGCAATCGTCGCGATGCGCCGGTGCCCCAAACGGATCAGGTGTTCCACCGCCATGCGAGCTCCGCCGACGTTGTCTACATCCACGTAGTGAACCCGGTCGTCGGGGTATCGGCCGATGGAGACGAAGGGCACGTGGTCGTGCAACAAATCGGGGATGAGGGGGTCATCCAGCGTGGTCGAAGCGACTACGGCGCCATCGAGATAGCCACTGTGCAGCACCCGCTGGTACATCTCGTGCCGGTCCGCTTTAGCGGTGAATAGGGAGAGCATCAAATGGTACTGGTGGGCGTTGCAGGTCTCAGTCGTGCCGCGCAGCAGCAGCGAGAAGAAAGGGTCGGTGAACAGCGTTGTCACTGACTCGGGAATGATCACGCTGATGATCTGGGTGCGATTGGTGACCAGACTGCGGGCGACGACGTTGGGCTGGTAGCCGGATTGGCGGATCGCCTTCCAAACCCTCTCTCTCGTTTCCGCCCGGACATTCGGGTGGTCATTGATGACACGCGAGACAGTAGAACGGGAAACGCTGGCCAATCGAGCTACTTCTTCTAACGTGGGGGACACGACTTTCTCCTCTCGCTCGTCCACGCCTTGAGAGCGCTCTCAAAACCGAGCTTTTTTAGACCCGGCTGACCGGGCCTGGGAAACATTTAGGGCGTTTCTTGGGAGCGCTCCCAAAAGTATTTTACCACAATAAATGACGTTTGTCAACAAACTCGGGCCCAATTTCCAAAATTTGCTTGACAACAGCACGCAATGATGGTATAATAATATTGCTAGACAAAATTTAATTTTGCTTGATAATACCCCCCTGCCCCCCGCTAACAGCCAATGGACAATAGATACTTTGTTGTAGCCCTAGAGCGTGGACTAAAAATACTCGAAGCTTTCTCTGAACAAAACCGCAGCCTGACGCTGACGGAAATCAGCTCGGCCGTAGAGCTCAACAAAAGCACCACATTTCGCTTCATCTACACCTTGGAAAATCTGGGATACCTCGAAAGAGATCCAGAGACCAAGCGCTATCGTCCCGGCTTAAAAGTGCTCAGACTCGGCTTCGTCGCTCTGAACAGCCTGGAACTGGTCCAGATCGCCCGTCCCTACCTGAAGGCTTTATCCACCAGGTGTGGCGAAACAACGAACATGACAATCCGCGACGGCGATCAAATCGTCTACGTCGCACGCAACAAAACCCAGCAAGTCATCAGTGTCAACTTGCAACTCGGGTCGCGCTTGCCCGTTCACTGTACCTCTATGGGCAAAGTTCAACTGGTTGACCTCTCCAGAGAAGAACTCGACCAATTGTTGGGCCCGGGTCCATACCCGGTGCTGGGCCCCAACACCATTAGGACATTCGATGGTCTGACAGCCGAACTTGAAAAAATTCGACGCCAGGGGTATGCCATCAACGACGAAGAACTAGCAGCGGGTTTGCGTTCGGTAGCGGCTCCCATTCGAGGGTATCAAAACAAAGTGGTGGCCGCTATCAACATCTCTATTCCCAGCGCCCGTGCATCACGCCAGGAGATGGAAGAGACATTGGTCGCCATGGTGGTAGAAACTGCCCAAGAGATTTCTTTGGCCCTGGGAGCCACTGTGTGAACGGATCGGCGCATCTTGCCAGCAATCGCTTGCTTTCAACTATGAACGAGCTCCCGGCGTAAAAGCTACAGAAACGAGACCGGCACGTCCCACGAGAAAATCTTTGGGTTTTGTTTCAGTTGAGGAGACATAACCCTTTGCACAATGTTCATACCAAAACAGGCGGTTCATTGGATACAATGCATCGCATCCGAGTTACTTTTGCAAAATCCTGAGCGAGGAGGTGAAATATAAGAAATTTGGATGGCTGGCAAATCGCTTCAACTCTATAGGTTTTAGGGATACCCTCTAAAGCCTCCCACAAAAAAAGGAGAAGAAGAACATGCGAAGGAAATGGTATGTCGTTGCGTTGGCATTGCTAACCATACTATCCACACTCGGTAGCTTGACAGGATGTGGCGGTCAGCCGACTGCCGTAGAGCCAGGCCCGGGAGCCGACATCGAAGCGCCGGAGGCGGACCTGGAGCCGATCAAGGTGGGCTGGTTTGGAGCTCTGACCGGCGACTGGGCGCTCTGGGGTGAGGCAAGCCGAAATGGCACCCAGTTCACGATAGATATGATCAACGAGGCTGGCGGCGTGCTGGGAGGCCGGAAGCTCGAGTTGATCGCCTACGACAACAAGAGCGACCAGCTCGAATCGGTCAACGTGGTCCGACGTTTGATCACCGAGGATGGGGTGGTGGCCGTCATCGGCACCAACAGCAGCGGTTCCAATATCGCCGTGGCGCCCATCGCCGAAGAGAACAAGGTGCCAGTCATCAGCACCTATGCCACCAATCCCCGCGTGACCCAGCCGGAAGAGGGGGTGTTGATGGAATACACCTTCCGCGTCTGCTTCACCGACCCCTACCAGGGCAAGGTGATGGCTGATTTCGCCTTCAGCGACCTGAATGCGACAAAGGCGGCCGTGCTGTACGAGATCAGCTCCGACTACTCTGTGGGGTTGCGAGACTTTTTCGTGCAGCGCTGGGCAGAACTGGGCGGCGAGTTGGTCGCTGACGAGGCCTTCAAGACCGGCGACGTCGAGTTCCGCGCCCAGCTCACATCCATCAAGAACGCCAACCCAGACGTGATCATCATGCCCTTCCTGGCCAAAGAGGTGGCGCTGGCAGCCAAGCAGGCCCGCGATCTGGGCATCACTGTGCCCTTCATCGGCGGCGATGGTTGGCCCTCCCCCACCCTGTTGGAGATGGCGGCCTCGGCGGTGGAAGGCTCCTACTTTGTCGATCACACCAACGTCAACGCCGAGAACGTGCAGGATTACCGGGCCGCTTACGAAGCCCGCTTCGGCAAGGACATCCAGGTCAACGCCATCATGACCCACGACGCGGTGTTGGTCCTGGTAGCCGCCATCGAGAAGGCC
>DSDT01000065.1 GCA_011048615.1 Chloroflexota bacterium
GCCGACATTGCCACGGGCTCCCACTCCCCACCAGTAGGTATCGGGATCTGCCAGGGATCCGTTATCGAGAACTCTATCAAACACAGCCGAGGTTGTGTTCAAGAGTTGGGTGTGCCAAACAGGTGTGAGATCATCTCCTTGTGACAGATCTACCCAATACGATTCGGCCCCTGGATACGGGTTCCACTCGAATAGAATGGGATTCTGCGCGGATATTTCTCCAACGGAAAAGGACTCACTCATTGGCGGATTGATCGGCACAAAATCACGCTGCCCGATCTCAAAATCCGGCAGTTCTACAACACTACTCCGCGCGACAGCAAAGGGACCGATCCATGCCCAACTCACTACGTCCTCCTCACTGTACTGCTCGTTCCATGCCTGGGCAAATAGAACGTTGAATCCCTGACCAAGGACCGTCAGGTCTTTGAAAATGTAAAATCCCTCCATATCCGTAGTGCAGGTCGCAACGATAGCATAGGCTTGATCCTCCAGTTTGACCGTCACTCCAGCTGGCACTGGCGATCCATCCCTGACGACGCGACCACTGACCCGCGATTGAGGAGAAGGACTGATGACCAGGGGAGTAGGACTGGGAACATCGGTGGTTGTCGTAGTAGGACTGGGAGATGGCGACTTGGTGGGCGTACGATCAACACTTGGTGTTCCAGGAGTGCTGGTCGGGCTGGCAGTGGGCGGTCTGGGGGTAGGAGTCGGTGTGGCGACTGGCGGTACAGATGTATAACTCGGACTGACCATTGGCGATGGTGGGACGCGAGATGGGGTTGGAGACCCAACAGGAGAGGGGGTGACGGAAGCCGAAAAAGATGGCGATGATACATGGGTAACAGTCATAACAGGGTCTTCCATCGCTGTAGGCGTCGGCTGCGTGACGAAAGGGGATGGCGACAGGGTAATCATCACCTTCCTTGAAGTAGAACTTGGTATCGGAAACGGGGATTCAGCGGATGGGACGGGTCTCGTCTCGCGCAAGAGACTTGCAATCAGCAGCGTGATGGCTGCACATACCGCCATTCCAGCCAATAATCCCAGTGCTAGCACAGCTGCAAATACTACCGGACCCCTCTTTCTCGCCACTCCCATCTCCGTCTCTACACTGCCTGTTATTCACCCATTATACAGGATGAGGGTCGGTTTGCGGTAACAAAAACCTTGGAAAATAGTACAACTGGTCTCACATCCGCCCGCACGATAAAACAGCAAGGGGTTGGGCAACGCTGACTTGACAGATTCTGCTGTCTGAGGTATCCTTTTGTATGCCCCCGGTACATTTGGGGGCACTTGAATGCTTATGAACAGAGACGAGAAGCGCTCCACCCTCCATTCCTATCGCGGCCTTCAAGTGATGGAAGCGACCGCCCGCCTGCTGGCCCTGGTTGTTATCCTGGGCCTGTTCCTGGTCAAGCCGGTGCATAGCCGCTGGGACATCCCTCAGACTATCGAACCGCCGGACAGAGTCCATTCATCGCCAGCCAAAGCGACCGCTTCTACCCCTACCCCCACTCCGATCCCCCTGCCTGATCAGGCCGAGGTCCCTATCCTGATGTATCACTATGTCTCTGAACTGCCCCCCAACGCCGACCGTATCCGCCGCGACTTGACCGTCATTCCGGAGGCTTTTGAAGCGCAGCTCCAATACCTGACCGACGCCGGCTATCATCCCATCACGCTCTCCGACCTGTATCTTCACTTCACCCAGGGCTACCCCCTGCCCGAGCGTCCCATCGTGCTTACCTTCGACGATGGCTACAGCGACGCCTACGATGTGGTATTCCCCCTGCTCCTCGAGTACGGGTTCACTGGCACCTTTTTCGTCCTGGCCACCCCGGCCCACTTTGAATCACCGGGCTATCTGACGTGGGAACAGATGAGAGAGATGGCGCACGCCGGCCTGGAAATCCAGGCCCATGGCCGGGATCACGTGGATCTGCGCAACCGCTCCTACGACTATTTAGTCTACCAAATACTGGGCATTCAGGAAGCGATCGAGCAGCATACCGGCACCTTGCCCCGCTTTTTTTGCTACCCATCCGGTAAATACGACGCCAGTGTCATCTCTGTCCTCAAATCGGCCGGCTACTGGGGAGCGGTGACGACCGAGTGGGGCCACACCCACACCCTGGACCATCTGTTTGAAATGCCCCGCCTGCGGATCCGGGGAGCGGATACGTTGAACAGCTTTATCGAAAAGCTGGAAGGATAAAAGGCCGCTCCCACACTGCATGATTCCCCCAATACTACTTTTTTGTTACCCAGACTGACAAATTTGATAGGTTTTGATAGAGCCTCGGTGGTATAATACGCTGCGACTGTCGGGGCTTTTTAGCTGGAATGATCGAGGATTTGACCATGCCATCCTCCCGTTTAGTGGGATTCTATAACCTGAGGCCGGAAGAACGGCTGGAACAGACTTCCCAGTGGGCCGCGTTGACTGAACAAGAACGCGCGATCCTACAGGGCATCCCCGGATTGGACCTCCCCCGGGCCAACCAGATGATTGAGAACGTGATCGGGGTGTACGGGCTGCCCCTGGGCATCGCAGTCAACTTTACCGTCAACGGACGGGACGTGCTGGTGCCGATGGTCATCGAGGAACCATCGGTGGTTGCCGGCGTCTCCCTCACCGCCAAGCTGGCCCGCACTGGCGGCGGCTTCCAGGCCATCACCACCGCGCCAGAGATGATCGGCCAGATTCAGGTGCTCGACGTGCCGGATCCATGGTCCGCCCGCTTCGACCTGCTGGCGGCCCGCGATGACCTGCTGGCCCAGGCCGATGAAACCGACCCTGTCATCCTCCGGCTGGGCGGCGGAGCCCGTGACCTGGAGGTGCGCGTCGTCGAACAAAGCCCGGTGGGCCCGATGTTGATCGTGCACCTGATCCTCGACTGCCGGGACGCAATGGGAGCCAACGCTGTCAACACCGCCTGTGAGGCCATCGCCCCCCGCATCGAAGAGATCACTGGCGGACGGGTGGGGCTGCGCATCCTCTCCAACCTGGCCGAGCGGCGCCTGGCGCGAGCGCGCTGCACCATTCCCCTGGACGTGCTCGCCTTCCGCGAGTTCAGCGGGGAGGATGTAGCGCGGGGCATTGTCGAGGCCGGGGCCTTTGCTGCAGCCGACCCGTACCGCGCTGCCACCCACAACAAGGGGATCATGAACGGCGTGGACGCAGTGGTCATCGCCACCGGCAACGACTGGCGCGCCGTCGAGGCGGGAGCCCACGCCTACGCCGCCCGATCGGGTCGCTACAACAGTCTCAGCACCTGGGCGCGGGATGCCGACGGTCACCTGGTCGGCACGCTAGAGATGCCGCTGGCCGTTGGCGTTGTGGGAGGCGCGACGCGGGTGCACCCCACGGCTCAACTGGCCCTCAAGATCCTGGGTGTGCAGACTGCCCGCGAGCTGGCCGAGATCATCGTCGCGGTGGGATTGGCCCAGAACCTGGCCGCCCTGCGCGCCTTGGCGACCGAGGGCATTCAACGTGGCCACATGCGGCTTCACGCCCGGCAGATCGCCGTCGCGGCCGGAGCGCGAGAACACGAAATCGAACCGGTCGTGCAACGCATGACCGCCGGCGGTGTTATAAGATTGGACCATGCCGAGGCAGTGCTGGCCGAACTGCGCCAGTCGAAACCCGCGGCAGAATAAGGAGCAGCCCAGGAGTGGATCGGGATTCACAGATCATGCTAAAACCTGATCGCGAGGTCGGGATCATTGGATATGGGGCCTACGTGCCCCGCTACCGCCTGCCAGCCGCCGAGGTCAGCCGGATATGGACGGATGGACAGGGGGGAACGCCAATCCGGGAAAAATCGGTCCCCGGGCCCGACGAAGACGTGGTCACCATGTCCATCGAGGCCGCCCGCAATGCCCTGGGCCGATCCCAGGGCGTGGACCCGGCCCTCATTCGCGCCGTGTGGGTGGGGAGCGAATCGCACCCCTATGCCGTCAAGCCGACCTCGACTATCGTGGCCGAGGCTATCGGTGCAACTCCCTACACCCAGGCCGCCGATTGGGAGTTCGCCTGCAAGGCCGGGACCGAGGCCTTCCAGGCCGCCATCGGCTTTGTGGGGTCGGGAATGGCCCCCTACGCCCTCGCTATCGGCATGGACACCGCTCAGGCCCGGCCCGGAGATGACCTGGAATACACCGCCGGTGCGGGGGGGGCGGCCTTTTTGCTCGGTCCCGCCGAGGACGCGCTGACCGTGATCGAAGGCTCCTGCTCCTACGTCACCGACACGCCCGATTTCTGGCGCCGGGCCTACCGGCACTATCCCTCCCATGGCGGACGGTTCACCGGGCAGCCGGCCTATTTCAAACACAGCACCGCCGCCGCCCAGTCCCTGATGACCGCTCTGGGGAGACAGCCGTCCGACTATACCTATGCCATCTTTCACCAACCCAACGTCAAATTCCCCCAAACGGAGGCCAAACAGTTGGGGTTTACACCGGCCCAGATCGCGCCCGGCCTGCTGGCTAACGACATCGGCAACACGTATGCCGGTTCGTCCCTGGTCGGCCTGACCGCCGTGCTGGACGTGGCAGCTCCCGGCGACCGGGTGCTGTTGGTGAGCTATGGCTCTGGTGCTGGCTCCGACGCCATATCCTTCCGCGTCACCGAGGCGCTCCTGGAACGGCGAGACTTGGCCTCCAAGACCCGCGACTATGTCGGCCGGCGAGTGGAGATTGATTACGCGACGTATGTCCGGTATACCAAAAAGCTGAGATTGAACTGAGGGAACGAGTAGGATTCAGGCAGAATGAGAGACGTTGCAATCATCGGAGTGGGACAGACCGAGGTAGGGGAGCATTGGGACGTCAGCTTGCGCCACCTGGCGCTGGGGGCCCTTCAGGCCGCCATGACCGACGCTGGCGTTGCCCAAACCGACGCGCTCTATGTCGGCAATATGCTGGCGGGCGAACTGACGGGACAGGAGCACCTGGGCGCTCTGGTCGCTGACTTTGCGGGGCTACGCGGTGTCGAGGCCTTCAAAGTCGAAGCCGCCTGTGGCTCTGGCGCGGCGGCCCTGCGGCTCGGTTACGTGGCCGTCGCGGGCGGGCTGGCGAACATCGTTGTCGTGGTGGGCGTGGAAAAGATGACCGATACCCTCGGCCCCGACACGACCTCGGCCCTGGCCATGGCGGCCGACGCCGACTATGAGGCTGCCCAGGGCATCTCTTTCGTGGCCCTCAACGCACTGTTGATGCGCCGCTATATGCACGAGCACGGCTACGCCCATCACGACTTTGCCCCCTTTGCCGTCAACGCCCACCGGAATGGAAGCCACAATCCGTACGCCATGTTCCAGTTTCCCGTCAGCGCGGACCGATTTGCCCAGGCGCCCATGATCTGCGACCCCATCAACTTGCTCGATAGCTCGCCCATCTGCGATGGCGCGGCGGCCGTCGTGCTGGCCCCGGCCGAGGCCGCCCGCGCTTTCTCAGCCGCCCCGGTGCGCATCACGGCCTCGGCGGTCGGTACCGATACTCTGGCCATCCACGATAGGCGGGACCCGTTGGTACTGGATGGCGCGGTGCTTTCGACCCAGCGGGCCTACGAGCAGGCCAGCGTCGGCCCACAGGAGATTGACTTGTTCGAGCTGCACGATGCGTTCAGCATTATGGCAGCCCTCAGCCTGGAGGCGGCCGGCTTTGCCGAGCGAGGCCAGGGGCTGCGCGTGGCTCTGGACGGTGAGATCGAGCTTGGAGGTCGCGTGCCCATCACCACTATGGGCGGGTTGAAGGCCCGAGGACACCCCGTCGGAGCCACCGGCGTGTACCAAATCGTCGAAGTCGTGCAGCAACTGCGGGGCCTGGCCGGATCAAACCAGATACCGAACGCCCGCGTCGGCATGGCGCAGAACATTGGCGGCAGCGGAGCGACGGTCATCACCCATATTTTGGAGAGAATGGAGTAAAAGGAGATAGAATGAGTATTCCCAGGAATTGGAGATTACAGCCTCAGCGCTACCAGCTAGTGGGCGAAATATGTGAAAAGTGCGGGGAGAGAATCTTTCCCCCGCGTGACGTCTGTCCGGGATGCGAGGCCCCGGCCAAGACGCCCCTCCCTTTCAGCGGACGGGGTGAGGTTTACTCGTACAGCACGGTCTACCATCCACCGCGCGGGTTCGAGGAATTCGCTCCCTACACCGTCGCTCTGGTGCAGTTGGAGGAGGGACCGATGGTCGCAGCTCAGCTCACCGATGTGGACGCCAACCAGGTATCCATCGGCATGCCGGTGGAGATGGTGACCCGCAAGGTGCAGGGCGGCGGCGAGGAGGGCGCCATCATCTATGGCTACAAGTTCCGTCCAGCCCGCTTCGAGCAACACTCGCGCCCCACTGGATAAACGTCGCTCAAGCCGATGCTGACTGTCGCCCAAGCTCAAAGCTATTACGAGGCATCGGATACTGTGCACGACTTTGACCACGTGCTGCGGGTGCTGAACCTGGCGGAGCGGATCGCGTGGGCCGAGCAGGCCGATCTGGGGATCGTGCGGACCGCGACTCTGCTGCACGACGTGGGGCGCGAGCAGGCCGAGGCCCAGGGACTCGATCACGCCGCTTTCGCCGCCGACCGGGCGCGGGCCATTCTGAACGGCCATCCTCCCGCCAGGGTGGAGGCCGTAGCCCATGCCATCGCTGCCCACCGCTTTCGCACCGGCCCGCAACCGGCCACGTTGGAGGCCCAAGTCCTCTTCGATGCCGATAAACTGGACGCCATCGGCGCGGTGGGCGTCGCCCGAGCCTTTGCTTACGGCGGCGCCCACAACCAGCGGTTGTGGGCCGACCGGGATGCGGTGGACGTGGCCCGCTGGTTGGAAGATGGGGATTTTTACGACCACACCCCCGTCCACGAGTTCGTGGTCAAACTGTCTCGCATCAGAGAGCATCTCTTTACCCCTACAGGCCGGTCCATCGCCGAGGAACGCCATGCCTACATGACCGCCTTTTACGAACAACTGGACACTGAAATACGGGGGGAGCGCTAATCCCACACTCCCCCTGACGAACCCCACGACTCGCCTATGTTTCGACGGAACCCTGTCGTCTGGATATTCCTCCTGGCCCTGGTCCTGCGCCTGGTCCCCGTGTTGCTTACCTACGATCTGCCCATCGGTCTGGACGACATGTTCCAATACGACATGCTGGCCCGCTCCATCGTCGCTGGCGATGGCTACCGCTGGTACGCCGAGGGCGATCTGGTTCACATCCAGCGGTACATCCGGATGGAAAAGCCGGCCGACTATGACCCGCGCGGCATACCGACCAGCTTCCGTGCTCCTGGATACCCTGCGCTCCTGGCGTTGATCTATGCCGTCGTTGGGGTGGGAGCGGACCGCTTCTTTGCCGTTCGCCTGGTCCAGGCTTTTCTCGGCGCGGCCCTGGCCCCATTGAGCTGCATCCTGGCCCGGCAGGTCGGGTTCAGCCGGCGAGGGGCTCACTGGACCGGCATCATCGTCGCCACGTTTCCTCTCCTGATCGTCTATCCCCTGGCGTTGGTCAGCGAGAATCTGCTCATCCCGCTGCTCACTCTGGCCCTGGTGCTGACCCTGCGGGCTGGCCGACGCCGCCGGCTCCGGGACTATGCCTTGCTTGGCGTCGTCCTGGGGCTGACGGCCCTGACCCGCTCCATCGCTGCGGGCTTTGTGCCGGTAGCGGCGCTGTGGAGTTGGTATACAGCTCCACAAGATGGGGCACAGCCGCAGAAACGGGCCGCGCTCCGTTCTGTCGCTCTCCTGGTCCTCTGCTTCCTGCTCGTCACCACGCCCTGGGCGGTACGGAACACGCGGCTGCACGGTCAGCTCACCTGGATCGAGACCTCGCTGGGCTATAACCTGTACATCGGCTACCATCCTCAATCGAATGGCACCTTCCAATACGGCATCTCCCTCGATCTGCTGCCCATCATGGACGATGCCGAGCGCGATGACCTGGGGATGGCGGCCTTTTGGCGCTTTCTACACGCCGATCCCGGTCGTGTGCCTGGCTTGATGGCGCGCAAGGCCGGCCACCTGTGGGCATTGGACAGCCGGGCCTTGATCTACTTTTACGCCAACGGATTTCTGGGTCAGTGGCCCGCCTGGCTGCTGGGGAGTGCCCTCTTGCTTGCCTGTGGACCGTTGATGCTGTTAGCACCCCTCGCGGTTGCTGGGCTGTTCTGCGGGCCGTTGACCCGCCCCAAGCTTCTCCTAGCGGGACTGGTGGCTTACTACATCGGCGCGCACGTCCTCATCATGGCCGAGCCGCGCTTCCGCCTCCCCCTGCTGCCCATCGTCGCCCTCCTGGCGGCCTATGCCCTGGACGAGCGCCCCTGGCGGGAATCCCGTCCCTGGCAGCGTGGCCTAGTCATCCTGATCATTGCGCTGTTGGGGGTCAATTGGGGACTGGAACTGGTGCGTAACTGGAGCACACTGACTGCCCTGTTCGGCCCTGACGGCACCCACTTGCGCCTGCCATATTGAGAGGAGTGATGTAGATGCGTCTCAAAGAACTGCGCATGGATTGGAAAGTCGTCGTCGTCATCCTCGTCGCCACCCTGACACTGGTGGTAGAGCATTATCACCGTTTCTTACCCCACAAGTCCTACGACCGGCTGCTCATGTACCTGATCGTCCCCTTGCTGGTGATCCTGCTTCTCTTTCGCGAATCGCCGGCTCGATACGGCTTCCAGATCGGGGATTGGAAGGCTGGTCTCCTCCTGACGGCGGCGGGATGTGGAGGCATGGCGCTGGTGATGCTCTCCCTGGCCCGCACCGGCGCGGTCCAGGCCTACTATGCCCCTCGAGCCAACACCTCCCTCCCGCTGCTGCTCGATACCGGGATTGACTTGTTTGGCTGGGAGTTCCTGTTTCGGGGGTTCCTGCTCTTTGCCCTCTACCCCGTCTGCGGTCCCTATGCTATCCTACTCCAGGCGGTCCCCTTTACCATCGCACATTACGGCAAACCAGAGATAGAGACTCTGAGTTGTATCTTTGGCGGCAGCGCGTTCGGGTACGTCGCCTGGCGCACTCGCTCGTTCCTCTATCCTTTTCTCATCCACTGGTTCCTGGCGACGTTTACCGTCCTCGTCGCCAGCGGCGCGGTGTAGATCAGCAGTCAGGCTTTTTCTCTCTCCCGTTGTGAATGCTGACAAATTGCCAGACTTGTCACCTGGCGGTATAATCTAACGATAACTGCAAGTCTCGAGGAGGAAGAGATCGGCATGGAAGAGAAAACTCGCCTCATCCAACAGCTCGACCAGGCGCGTGACGAGATGCGCGCGGTATTGACAGGAATTGGTCCTCGCCAAGAGATATATCCCGGCTGGACCATCAAGCACGTGCTCGCCCACATCACCGGCTGGGACGAGGTCTCAGTCGCCGCTCTGCACGCTCACGTCGCCGGGGACGACCCCAGCCCGCCGATGGCGCAGGATATCGAGCAGTACAACACCGAGGCCGTCGCCGCTCGCGAATCCCTCAGCTATGAGGATGTCGTCAGGGAATGTGAACGCGTCCGGGAGCAGCTCAAAACCCTCATCATGGACATGCCGCCCGCCAAGCTGGCCGAACCGCTCCTTTTCCCCTGGGGCCCCACCGGAACCGTGGCTCAACTCGTGAACGTCTTTGCCAATCACGAACTGGAGCACGCCCGAGAGATCCGCGACCTCGTGCACAAAAAGACATAGCCAGGCGAGGTTTCCACACCTCGCGACTGTTGCTGTTAGCGTATGGGCGAAGGAGGCGGGGAAAGAGGACGGATATTGCACCCAAACTGTATCATCGCTGAGCGCTTTGAAATAGAGTCACCAGAGACGGCCCTGCTCGGTCGAGGGGGCATGGGGGACGTGTATCGGGGTCGGGATACCCAGACGGGCCAACCCGTCGCGATCAAGGTTCTCCAATCGGAAATCGTTGGCGGCGATCTTGATTCCATCACCCGCTTCATTCGTGAAGGTCAGGCTCTCAGCCAACTGAACCATCCCCACATCGTGAAAATGATCGCTGCCCTTCAGGAGGCTGGGCGGCAGTATCTGGTGATGGAGTATGTTGGGGGCGGTTCGCTGCAAGATTGGTTGGATGCCCATGGAGCGCTGCCCATCTCTCGCGCCCTCCAGATATCCGCCGCCCTGTCCGATGCCCTCACTCACACTCACTTGCGGGGGATCATCCACCGAGATCTGAAACCGACCAACGTGCTCCTGACCGAGGAGGGCATCCCCCGGCTGACCGATTTTGGCGTCGCGCACGTGGCGGGAAACGTCAGTCTGACCCAGACCGGTGTGCGGATCGGCACCGTCAATTACTTTAGCCCAGAAGCCTGCAACGGCGAGCGGACCGACGAACGGGCCGATATCTGGGCCCTGGGCGTGATGCTCTACGAGATGCTGACCGGGCGTCGGCCATTCACGGGGCGCACGATTGGTGAGACCGCCCTCTCCATCCTCACCCGCCCCGCCCCTGACCTGACCCTCTATTGCCCCCACGTATCTCCCACCCTGGCCGACCTCATCTATGGCATGCTGCAAAAGGATCGCGGCAAACGCATCCCCCGTATGCAGTTGGTGCACGCCGGTTTACAACTGGAAGCCGCGCTGCTAGAGAGAGGCATTCCCTCTCCCATCGGCAGTGTGGGCCCTCAACCATAGGAGACGATGATTATGTCACTGCCAATAGGCGACCCTCCCTCCATTCCGGAACCCGCTCTTGCACCGGAGCGCCCGGATTACATCGGCCCCGTGTTGGCCGTCCTGCTGCTGGGCTGGATCAGCCTGACGGCGCTGCTCATCCACGGGTCGCTCTGGACTGTGGAACAGTTCTTTATCGTGGATGGCCTCGCTTGGCCCATCTGGCTGTGGCCGCTAGCCGAATTGATCCACGCTCTGCTGCTGCTTGTACCCTTGCTGCCGTTGGCTGTGTTCTGGCGCAGCGCCTGCTGCCGGGCCGTCTTTCAGACCTGGACTATGGCGGCTGTCTTTACCCTGTTCCTCGCGCCAGCCCGCCTGGCTCCGGTCAATGCCGCAGAATTGGCTGCCGTCCTCCAAATCGTCGGACAGTTTTTTTATCTGGCCTTTGTCGCCCTCATCGTCTGGCTGCGCCGCCGCCGCGACCCGACCCTGGGTTTCGTCAGGCCGCGCGGCTCCCTGCTGCCGGTCCTGCTGCTGGCTCCTCTCCTCATCTGGGGATGGGTCGCGTGGGGCGCCTTCGGCTCCTGGCTGGACATTCTGCTCAACCTGCTGGCAGCCCTGCTCCTGGGCCTTTCCGCCGGGATGGTGATCGGCCACTTCCTGCTCCATCCCCTGCGCGAGACCGGGTCCGGCTCTGGGTGGGACGTCACCTGGGGCGGATTCGTCGCCGGAGCCGTCCTGATGATCATGGGCTCCGCCTTGGGGTTCAACGGCCTGCAGCTCTTCCTGATGCTCCTGCTGCCGGTGCTGGGCCGGACGCTGTTGGTGCTGATTCACCTGGGACGTGAGCGGCCCGCATCGGGCTGGCTGACCTTGGCGCTGCTCATCGGCTTGGTCGCCGCTGCCCCGATGCTGCTGGTGGACCCCGACGAACTGCTGCTGGTTCTCAACCTGGGATCGCGGGACGTGTTCCAATGGAGCGTGTACGCCGCCCTGGTCACCATGCTCAGCACATGGACGCTGGGCCTGTTGCTTTCGTTGGCCCGTTCCTGGTTGGCCCGCATCCGCCGCCGCGCGCTGTTGATCGGGGGTGTGGCCGCGGCGTGGAGTATGGTGATCCTGCTCTACGCGCTGGTCGGACAGCCCGGCCTCCACGGAGAGCGGCTGTTCGTGATCTTGAACGATCAGGCCGACCTCTCATCGGCCGCCGGTATCGAGGATTACGGCCAGCGCCGCCAATACGTCTACGAGACCTTGGTCGGCCATGCCGATGCCACCCAGGCCGACCTTCGCGCCCTCCTGGACCGCATAGGCGTGGAGTACACCTCCTACTACCTGAGCAACGCCCTCGATGTGGACGGCGGGCCCTTGCTGCGGTTGTGGCTCAACAGCCGCCCTGAGGTGGACCGCATTCTCCTGAACCCCATCCTGCGACCCCTGCCCGCGCCCATCCCGCCGGCCGAGGGGTACATAGCCGCTCCCGCCGACACGCCGTGGAACATTACCACCATCGGCGCCGATCGGGTGTGGGAGGAGCTGGGAATCACCGGAGAGGGGATCGTCGTCGGGCAGTCGGACTCGGGCGCCCAGTGGACCCATCCCGAACTCCAGCCGACTTATCGGGGACGGGACGGTCAGCACGACTACAACTGGTTCGACCCCTGGAACCACACTCCCGCCCCCACCGACATCGGTGGTCACGGCACCCATACCGTCGCCACCAGCGTGGGCCAGTCGGTGGGAGTCGCGCCCGGCGCCGCCTGGTACGGCTGCGTCAACCTGGCCCGCAATCTGGCCAACCCGGCCCTCTACCTGGACTGTATGCAGTTCATGCTGGCTCCTTTTCCCCTGGATGGCGATCCCTTCACCGATGGGGATCCCCGGCGTGGAGCGCACGTCATCAACAACTCGTGGGGCTGTCCCGACATCGAGGGTTGCGATCCCCATGCCCTGGTGGACAGTGTGCGCGCCCTCCGCGCTGCCGGTGTGTTCGTCGTCGCCTCGGCCGGCAACACCGGCGAAAAATGTGAAAGCGTCACGGACCCCCTGGCGCTGTACGACGAAGCCTTCTCCGTCGGCGCCACCGAGTCGGGCGGCAGGATCGCCTTTTTTAGCAGCCGAGGCCCGGTCACTGTGGATGGGAGCGGCCGCACCAAGCCAGACATCCTGGCCCCCGGCGTCGACGTGCTGTCCGCCTACCCGGGCAGCACCTACTACTATGCCAGCGGTACCTCGATGGCCGGTCCTCACCTGGTCGGCGTGGTCGCTCTGATCTGGTCCGCCAATCCCGCCCTGATTGGCGACATCGAACGGACGGAGCAGATCCTCATCGAGACGGCCCGTCCCTACGACTATGCCGCCTACGGCTATCCGACTTGCGCGGGGGACGGCGAGTATCCCAACAACGCCGTCGGTTACGGCATCGTGGATGCCTACGCCGCGGTACAGCGAGCTTTGGAGATCACTCCATAAATGGACGCCTTTACCATTCAACTGACTACTATCGCTCATGGCGGCGCCGCCCTGGGACGACACGAGGAGCGCGTGGTCTTTGTCCCCTACGGCCTGCCCGGTGAGACGGTCCGCGCCGAGATCATCATGGACAAGGGACGGTATGCCTTTGCCCGCCTGGTGGAGGTCGTGGCCCCGTCGCCCGATCGGGTGACGCCGCCCTGTCCCTACTTTGGCCCTACCGGGTGCGGGGGCTGTCAATGGCAGCACGCGAATTACGCGGCCCAGCTGCGTATGAAGACGGAAATCGTCGCCGACCAACTGACGCGCGTCGGCGGCATCGCCGACCCCGTCGTCCATCCCACCCGGTCCGACCCCACCGGGTGGGCCTATCGCAATCACGCCCAATTCCATCCCGCCCCGGGCGGTGGTCTCGGCTTCCAACGGGCCAACAGCAACGAGGTCATCCGCATAGAGCCTGAAACAGAAGATGACACGAGTTCCTGCCCGATCCTCCACCCTCTCCTAGCCGACCTGTACGCCTCCCTTGACCTTGGCGCAGGGGATGCGTTGGATGGCCTCGCCCGCCTCTCCCTGCGGGCCGGCGCCGAAACCGGCGACTGCATGCTCATCTTTGAGATGGATGATGACCTCCCGCCGGGGCTGGAAATAGACCTGCCCGTCTCCTGCGTCCTGCTCCTCTCCGATGGTGTGCACGTCAACTTGATCGGAGATAATCACATCACCGAAATCGTCGCTGGTCACACCTACCGCATCTCGGCACCCTCCTTCTTCCAGGTCAACACCCCGCAGGCGGCTCGTCTGGTACAATTGACGCTGGACTATCTCGATCTGCAGGGCGACGAGACGGTGCTGGACGCCTACTGCGGTGTGGGACTCTTTACTGTCCCCCTGGCCGAGCGGGCGGGCCTGGTCGTGGGCATCGAATCCTCCCCCGCTGCCGTCGCCGATTTGCTGGAAAACACCGCCGAGTACGATAACGTGGACATCATCGAGGGAGCGGTCGAGGCGGCGCTGCCGGCTTTGGAGCTGGACGCCCCTTTCTCCGCTGCCGTGCTGGATCCGCCTCGCGCTGGCGTGGACCGCTTCGCGCTGGACAGCCTGATCGAACGGCAGCCTGCCCGCCTGGTCTATGTCTCCTGCGACCCCGCTACCCTGGCCCGCGACGCCAAGCGTCTGATTCGTGGCGGCTACCACCTTGTCGAGGTGCAGCCGGTGGACATGTTCCCCCAAACGCACCACATCGAGAGCGTAGCGTTGTTTACGTGGACCAGCCAGTGACCTGTTTACGCCAAGAGACGGTGCTAGGGCCCCTGGCGCGAGCCAATTCCCGCCAACATCCCTTGGAAACGCTGCTTGACGATACGCAGCGTGGGCCGCGGCGCTGACGTGCGTCGG
Organism: Chloroflexota bacterium; assembly: GCA_011048615.1. GTDB lineage: Bacteria > Chloroflexota > Anaerolineae > B4-G1 > B4-G1 > DSDT01. Next base: position 14,500 of record DSDT01000065.1, read on the forward strand.
TAATATGGACACTTGCCCAGTCCCATAGATGTGGTATAGTATTATGGCTCTTGAGCCAGCCGGTTTACACTTGGCGGATTGGCAGGCTGTAAACACACTGCCATTTTAATCAATATGTCACATTTCGTTAACGTTACTTAGACAAAAATACGCTATACTCTTTACAGTAATAGTGTGTTGCTAGCTTATCCTCCCCTTCATTGAAAGAGCAGACTGTATGACTGAATCACAACTCAGCGCCGGCATTGCCCTGGCCAAGGCCGGACAGAATGCGGAAGCCAGAAAACTCTTGACCAAAGTCGTGCAGTGTGACCCCAACTCGGTGCTGGGTTGGCTCTGGCTCGCTGGTGTCGTCGAGACGGTCAAGCAGCGATGCGACTGTCTCGAAAAGGTGCTGCAGCTCAATCCCGAGAACCAGGTCGTTCAGCGCGCACTAGAGCAGGCCAAGGCTGCCCGGTCCCAACAGACGGGATTGCAGTATTACGTGGGGCGCTCCTTGACCTCGGAGCAGGCCAGGCAATGCCGAGACGCAGTCCTCAGCGCGTTTGGGGAGGGATACGAACCGTGTCACGTTAACACAACTGTCACCACAGGAGAACAATCGCTCCTGTTTCAGGCCTGTCAAAAGATCCTCCTGTCCAGTTTTGGTGTTTTCGATTTGTCATCGGCCGATCCCGATTGTTACATCGAACTGGGAATTGCCCTGGGGCTGAACCGCCCGATCGTCGTCACCGTCCGGGCAGGAACCGCTCTGCCTATGTGGCTGGAAGAGCATCGTCTCGTCCAGTATACCGCTCCCTCTGACCTGGCCTTCCGTCTCTCTCAGCTCCGCGAGCAAGGCTTTCCACCGACTCTGCGCCCTTCTCCCGATCACTGTCACTTTTGTAACTGTACCTGTGAGGGAATGGCGACGCCGCCGGATGAAACTGCTTACCTGGTGCTCAACGAATCCAAGCTGCTGTGGCGCGGGCTGATGAAATCCCTCACGCCGCACCTCTCTCAGTATCACTTGCGCCCGGTCTATTTGAGTGACCAATCCTCCGGACCAGCCCTGTGCGGCATGCGTAGAAACGTGCTTGCCTCCCGCTTCGTCATCTGTCACCTGGGCGCCCTATCCAACGAGGCCAGCTTTCTGGCCCTGGGAATGGCCATCGGAAGTCGGGTGCCCTGGATGCTCCTCTCTCGGCAGAATGGCGATCCTGTCCCCTCGTTGCTCCAGGGGTTCGATCGGGTTGTCTACACGACCCTGGCCGACCTCTGCGAGGGCCTGACGGATGCACTGGCCCCGGTGCTGGGCAAATCTATCCTCCCATCAATCTCCCAACCCGCCGGAACGACAATGATCTCTCTCCCATTCTGGGTCCAGCTCGATGACTGGATCAGCCGCGTCAAACACGCCGCCCGAGCTCCCGAGGCCATCCGGGGAACCATCCGCCTCTTTCAGTACGAGGGGCAAAACCAGGTGGCAGAATCCGTCATTCCCAGTAAGGGAGTGCTGATTGGAAGAGACGTCGCGTGTGATATTGTCATCGAGACGCCCAGTGTGTCCGCTCGTCATCTGCGCATCCTGGAAGGACGGAATGGCAAGTACTTTGTCCAGGACCTGGACAGCAAGAACGGCACGTTTCTCAATGGGTCGCGCCTGCCTCCAGGCAAAATGGTCGAGATCAGACCCAATGATACCATCCGAATCCCTGGCGTGAGGTTCTTGGTCTGGGATGACCGCCCCCTGCCCCAGGACAAAGTCGCCCCCATTCTCGCCGATACCGACGAACTGCCACCCATCCTGAGAATAGATATCCCCGACATCTCCCCACCCTCCTACCTGAGCACCTGGGATCACTCCCTCACTCTGACCATTTCGCTTCCGAACAGCCACAAGCCCTCGATATGTGAGGTTCAGGCCTACTATCCTATGGGCAAAATCATCTCGAAACTGGTAGACATACTCCGGCTTCCGGCTAAAAAATACGGTTTTATGGTAGATGGTCAGCCCATCGGCGATGACGAGACTCCCCTCAGCGCCGGCGTCCGAAAGACCGACGTGTTGGTTATGGTGCCCCAGGAATCGCAAACGGACAACCCATTCATCGTCCGCTAAACCAAATACGGTCAAGCGCCGCCGGGCGGATTCCCTCTTCCCCTGACCCGTTCAATGAGACCTTGGTTGGACGGTATTGTCACGTCCCAACGTTCAATGCGTCGCCCCTCCTTTTACCTCGATACCCCTCTCTCGCCTGCGCTCTGCCTCCTCATAGTCCAGAGAACGAACCTGCTGCCCGTCTGATGCAACTTTTACCACTATACCGCGTATTAAACGGTAGAAACATGGTAAATGCTCAAGTGCGACGCACCTGGTAGGCAGTTGCGAGATGTGAACGAAAGGAGGTGAACGGGAGATGAAACTACTCATTCGCTGGGCAATTACCAGCCTGGCTCTCTTTGCAGCAGCGTGGCTCGTTCCCGGCATCAGCGTGGAAGGCGGCGGCTGGGTGATCTATGCCGTGATGGCCCTGATCCTGGGATTGGTCAACGCCATCGTGCGCCCCATCCTCAAGCTCTTGACCTGCCCGCTGATTCTA
>DSDT01000061.1 GCA_011048615.1 Chloroflexota bacterium
GGCGGCGGTTTGATGCCATCGTAGATGCGGATGTATTCGACGGTGTCCAACCGGTCCGCCGCGTAACGGGCCTGGAGGTTCGGCACGCCCGGCGCAGAGCCCATCCCCAGCACCGCGCTCAAGCCTGCCTCGGCGAAGCGGTCGCTCAGTTCGAGCTGTTTGCGGGTGGTGTGGAACAGCCCGCCCATGTCGGTGTAGTGCGCGCCGGCCGCCAGGCATGCGTCCATCACCGCCAGGTTGAAGTAGTAGACGGTGGCGTTCAAACACACGTCCGCCCCTTGCAGCACGCCGACCAGCGACGCGTGATCGGTGGCGTCCACCTGCTGGATGTGGACCTTGTCGCTCTGGATCACGTCCGCCACGGTGCGGGCCTGAGCCACATCGTAATCGGCAATGATCACCTCACCCACGCGCGAGTCACCCGCCAGGTCCTGCACGGCGATGCAGCCCATCTTGCCCGCGCCTCCCAACACCACGATTCTCATTGTCGCCTCCAATTCTCTTCTCTTTCCCTTCAATGATCGAATGACGCCCCTCAGGACGCAGCCGACGCGCTCGCTTTCCTGTCCCGAATGGCGAACGGTAGATACAAGATCAAACACAACACCAAGGCAAAGACCTCGATGCTCACGATGTACCAGGGCCAGGGCCCCAGCACGTCTATCAGACTGGGCGTATCTGGCTTACGGGCGATGAACAAGTAATTGCTGCCCAACACCCAATTGACCCCCGCTACTGCCAGCATGTACAGATTGGCCCCGATAGTCACGCGCTTCAGCGACCCCCAGGTCGGCCGGTAGCCCTCGACCACCGTCATATAGATGGCCGCCGTGACGATGGAACCGTGGGAGATGATGACTTGAAAGAAGCGCAGATGGGGAAATCCGTAGATGCCGGCGTCGGGCGTGAGCAGCGCCTGGATCGCGCCGCCGATGCCCAGGAAATACGCATACTCGTAGATGGTGTAGTTGCGCGTGACCAGCATGTAGGCGCTGAGGAAAACGAACACGCTGCACAGGTGCAGCGGCAGCATCGTCTGGATCGTCCATTGGCCGGTGGCCCAGTTCCAGACGTGCCAGATGGCTTCATTGACGATGAGGACAGCCGCCAGTATGCAGCGAAAGCGCTGCCGCGTCGCCGCCGGGGCGCGCCGCAGCGTCACCACCCAGAGATTGACGAGCAGCACGATCCCCAGCGCCGCCAGATGGGCCGGTCCAAACAGGTCAAACGGTGCACCGGTATAGTCCCTGGCAAAGTATGGTGACATCACTCTTCCACAAAAAGTTTACAGCTTCAACTCGTCCGCCACCCACCCCAGGGCCAGTTCCTCCAGCCTGGCGCGGGTCGGTTTGCCATCGGCGTCCCATCCAGACATCTGGTAGTAGGTCGCCTTGGCCGCCTCGACCTCCTCGGCGCTGACGGCGATCCCGTCGCTCACGCCGCCTTGGAGCGGGACGTGGAGCTTGGGCGGCACCGTGTCGGCTTCGGAAGCGACGCCCTCCCGCGCGTTGAAGGCCCGCAGCAGATTCAAGCGTCGCTCGCCCACCTTCATCACTTCGTACAGGCTAAAGTTCGGCCAACCGGTGGTGACGCGCACCGCGTCCACCAGGTGGCTGGGGCCGTAGAGATGCCACGCCGGCCCAAAGACGAACTGGCAGGCGCACACGCTGTCCAGGCAACTGTAGAACCACTGGGTGTAGAGCGCGTACCGCACGATCTCCGCATTGAGCGCGTACAGCGGCTGTGGGTCCATCAGATCGAGCTCGGCCATGCGCTCTGGATACGCCTCGTAGGACGGGTCGTGCTCGTGAGATTGGTGGTCGGCGCCGAAGGGATTGACGGCATAGATCAACGCCAGGCTGCGTTTGACCTGGGGCATGTGGGCCGGGAACTCGTGGTTCTTGATCGCCACCACCAGATCCTGACCCACGCCGAGGGTCTCGGCGGCGCGGGCGGACCCTTCGCCCAATATTTTCCCGAACCCCTCCCGTTTGCCGATCTTTTCGACGATCTGGACCAGCGCCTCGGCGTTGCCAAAGCGCAGCGCGATGCCATCGGTTTGCCCGGTCGTCAGCAAGCCATGCTCGAAGCAGTCCATCGCCCAGGCGACCGTCGCGCCGCAGGCGATGGTGTCCATCCCGTACATGTTGCACAGTTGGTTCGCCAGCGAGACCGCCGCCAGGTCGGAGACGCCGCAGTAGGAGCCCATCGTCGCCAGCGTTTCATACTCCGGGCCGCCGTAGCGGGGGTCCACCTGGAATGGCCCATCGGTCACTTCGACCACCCGCTTGCAGCGCACCACGCAGCCAAAGCAAGTGTCCCGCTCCTTGAGAATCGTCTCGGACATGCGCTCGCCGCTGAGGGCTTCGGCCCCTTCGAAGGTGCCGCTCGACCAGTTGCGGGTCGGCAGGCCGCCGTCGCTGTCCTGGGGCATAACAACGCTGGCGGTGCCGAACAGTCCCAGTCCATACACGTCCGACGCCTCGAAGTGATCCACGCCCCACTTGGCCAGCGTTTTGACGCCGTCCGGGTCGGCCCACGCCGGGCGCTGCTTTCCTCGGACGGCCACCGCCCGCAGATTCTTGGACGCCATCACGGTACCCATCCCGGTGCGCCCGTTGGCCCGGTTCGCCATACTGATCAACGCGCCGAACAGGACCCCCTGCTCGGCGGCCGGGCCGCACTGGAGCACCTGGATGCGGTCGTCGCCCAATTCCTCGCGGATGGCGTCCTCGGCGTCGGCGGTGAACTTGCCTTGCAGATGCGCACCCTCCCGCAGTTCGGCCTCGCCGTCGTGCACCCACAGGTAGACCGGTTTCTCGGAGCGGCCGCGGATCACGATGCCGTCGAAGCCAGTCGCCTTGAACTCGGCCGGCCAGAACCCACCGCCCTGAGAATCGCCGACCAGTCCGGTAAGGGGGGATTTCGCCGTGGCTGTCACCCGCGATTGTCCGGAGAAGGGAGCGCCGGTGATGACGCCGGTCATCAGGCAGAGGGTGTTTTCCGGCCCCAGCGGATCGGCCTGGGATGGCGTATGCTTGAGGAGGTAATAGGTTCCCATCGCGCTGCCGCCCAAGTACTTGCGATAAAGGGCATCGTCTGGTTCCTCCACCTCCAACTTGCCGGTCGTCAAATCAACGTGCAGAATCTTGCCATTATATCCGTAAGCCACAGCAACCTCCTTTTCTACCTCACACTTGACGTTTGAAACTTGACGCCTGACGCTTCACACCTGCCGCTTGACCTCCTTCACCACATCTTCAACTGCCGTCAGTGTCTCGGCGATGTCCGCTGGGGTGTGCCCGTAGCACAGGAACCACGGCTCCCGACCGTCGCTGTCGGGCATGACGCCGCGCTCGATCAGGGCCATCACCAACCGCTCGTAGAGCACATCGTCGCCGCCGCAGTAAGCGCGAAAGTCCTGCGGCTCCTCCTCTACCCCCAGGATAAAGCTGAACATCGAAGGCAGGCCGGTCATGCAGTGGGGAATATCGGCGCGGGTCAGAATCTTGTGAATGCCGTCCATCAACTCTTGCCCACGCTGGAAAATGGTCTCGATGATCGGCTCGGTCTCCAGGATGTCCAACGTCGCCACGGCCGCGGCCGCGCCCGCGACGTTGCCGGTGTACGTGCCGCCGTGGGCCACACGTCCTGGTTCGATGGTCCCCATCACCGCCTCTCGCCCACCGATAGCCGCGATGGGGAATCCGTTGCCCATCGCCTTGGCGTAGGTCACCAGGTCCGCTCGCACGCCAAAGTATTCCTGGGCTCCACCGTTGGCAATCCGGAAGCCGGTCTTGACCTCGTCAAAGATCAATACGATGCCATACCGGTCGCACAGTTCCCGTATCTTTTCCAGCCAGCCGGGCTGCGGCAGGATGCCGGCCGCGTTGCCCATCACCGGCTCGACAAAGATCGCCGCCAGGTCCGGCCAACGGGCCTCCACCGTCTCCTCCAACCGCTCCAGGTCATTGTAGGGCAGGTTGATCACATAGTGAGAGATGCCCTCCGGAATGCCAGAGCTGACGCGCATGTTGATCGGGCTGCGACGCGACCCCATGCCGCCCAGCAGCGAAGACGCCGTGCTGAACAGCACATAGTCGTGCATGCCGTGATACTGCCCCTCGAACTTGATGAACCGCTCCCGCCCGGTGTGCGCCCGGGCGATGCGCAGGGCGTGCATCGTCACCTCAGTGCCGGTGTTGCCGAGGCGCACCTTGTCCACCCCGGCCAGGCGGACGATACGCTCTGCCACCTCGACCTCCCACGGCGTGGTCCAGGCAAAGAGCGTGCCTTCCTTGATCGCTTCCGCGACCCGCTCCACCACCGCCGGATAGCCGTGTCCCAGAATGATGGGCCCAAAGGCCAGCCGATAGTCAATGTACTCGTTCCCGTCCAAATCCCAGATGTGCCCACCCGCGCCCCGGGCGATGACCATCGTGTCATCTCCCCAATAGCGAAAGTTCGAGTTGACACCATACGGGATCACCTGTTTAGCTCGTTCGAACAATGCTCGTGTCTCGGTCAAATTTCGCGCCATTGTGGCCTCCTCCCTCGATGATTAAACAACACGTCTGGTCCCCTCACGCCAACTCCCCCGTCTCGACGATCTGCTCCTCGACGGTGATACCACGCCGGGCCAGCTCGGCAAAGAACGGCTGCGTGGGAAAAGCCCGCTCCGGCGGCAGGACCCCCCGACCGGTGGTCTGCCCGTGGACGATCATCTGGGCGCCGATGGAGAGCGGGATGCCGACGTTCTTGAAATAAGCGGACTCGCCGCCCCACGTCTCCTGGGGCGGATGTTTGCTGCGATAGGTGCAGACGACCGCTCGCCCCGCCCGCCGCCCGACCACCTCGACGACCAACCCGTACCCCCAGACCGGGTTCTGCTTGGAGAAAGGACTCTGGGCCAGGGCAGCTCGCATCAACTCGATGGCCGGCAGCTCGACCTCGCCCATCCGCACCGGACGGCTGGAGAGTAATCCCCCGCGCATCAACGCCCCCATCAACGCCATCACGTGAGGTGGGAAACAGCCCCGCACGGCGGCGCGGCGCAGTTCCGGGTAGGAGTGGGGCAGCGTGTTCGCCTCGTCGTGGGGAACGTAATAGACCATTTGCTCGCCGATCAGCTCGTGAAAACGGACCAGCCGCTCGCCAGAGAGGGGCGGCGTGGCGCGCCACGCGCCATCCTCAAAGTAGACCTCGGCCCGGTCCTCCTCCTCCGGGTTGAACTCCCACAGCGTCGTCTGCAACAGGCCCGGCGCCGGGGCCAGGCAGCGGAACGCGGCGAAAAAGATATCCACCGCCTCCATCTCGTCCAGCACCTCGGAGGCCCGCCGGACCATCATGTTGGTGATGCCGGGCGTCGCTCCCATCCCCGGCACAAAGAGCATCCCCTTGCTCAGCGCCTCATCGTGGAGCGCGAACTGGGGATCGTCGCTGGAGAGGTCGAGGCCGTTCACCCCCACCTCGACACAGGCCTTGTTGACGGCATAGTCGTACTTGAAGGGCAACCCGTTGACGACAATGTCGAACCGGGGAAAGAGGGCGAGCATGCCGTCGTAATCCTCGGCGTCGAAGGCGAGGGCTTGCAAACGCACGTCGCCGATGTCGTCCACCAGAGCCTGGGCCGCCGCCTCGTCATAGTCGGCCACGACGACCTCGTCCAAGTCACTGTACCGAGCCAGGTCGCGGGTCGTCTCTTTGCAGACCGCTCCCGCGCCGCCTAAAACCAACGCACGCATATCGTTACCTCCATCCCTTATCCATCAATCTCCCGCCGCCTCTGCCAGCACGTGCTGGAATATCCCCAGCCCCGTCTCGATCTGTTCCGAGCTGACGATGAGGGGCGGGATCCAGCGCACCGTGTTCCCCCACGGGCCGCAGGTGAGCAGCATCAGCTGCCGCTCCAGGCAGCCCTGGACCACCGCCTTGACCAGGTCGCTGGCGGGGGAGCCATCGGCAGCGGTGAACTCGACCCCGATCATCAGCCCCAGACCGCGCACATCCCCGATCACGGGGAACTGGCGCTGGAGGGTTCGCAGCCGCTCCAGCAGCTCCGCACCTCGCTGCCGGGCGTTCTCCAACAACCCTTCCTCGCGGATGACGCGCACCGTGGCGACAGCGGCGGCGCAAGCGACGGCATTGCCGCCGTAGGTGCCGCCGTGGGTGCCAGGTATCCAACGGTCCATCAGCTCCCGCCGTGCCACGACGCCCGAGAGCGGCAGTCCCGAAGCTATTCCCTTGGCAATCGTCATGATATCCGGCGCGGCGTCGAAATGCTGGATGGCGAACCACTTGCCGGTGCGCCCAAAGCCGGACTGCACCTCGTCGACGATGAGCAACAGGCCGTGCTCGTCGCAGATGCGGCGCAGGCCGGCGAGAAAACCGGGCGGCGGTACGACGTACCCTCCCTCTCCCAGCACCGGCTCGACCAGGATGGCGGCCGTCTCCGAGGGTGCAGTCTGCGTCTGGAGCAGGAACTCGACCTCGCTCAGGCAGAAAGCGACCGTCTCCTCCTCACTCCAGCCGTACCGGTAGGCATAGGGATACGGCGCGACAAAGACCCCCGCTGGCAGGGGCTGGTAGCCGACGCGGTAGATCGTCTTGGAGGTAGTCAGGGCCATTGTCAGAGCGGTGCGGCCGTGAAAACTGCCCTGGAAGACGATCACGTTCGGCTTGCCGGTGGCGTGACGGGCCAGCTTGACCGCTCCCTCCACCGCCTCCGCCCCACTGTTGGAGAAAAAGAAGCTGTCCAACCCCTCCGGGACCACCTCCTTCAGCTCGTCCACCAGCGTCAGGAGCGGCTCGTGATAGATGATGTTGACCTGCCCGTGCAGCAGTCTGGCCGCCTGGGCCTGCACCGCCTCGACCACTTTGGGGTGGCAGTGACCAGTGCTGGTCACGCCGATGCCGGTGGTGAAATCGAGATAGCGGGTGCCATCCTGGTCGTAGACGTAGGCCCCCTCGCCCCGCTGCGCCACGATGGGCGTGTAACGGGTCCAGACAGGACACACCAATTCACAACTGCGATCTAGATCCATCCATTCCTCCTCATTACACATGCTCTCGATACGGATACCACCAGTCTTTGATCCCCCCTTCGATGTCCCAGTGGACGTGTTTCGTCTGCCAGAATTCTTCGATCCCCTCGAGGCCCAGTTCTCGACCGAGGCCGCTCATCTTCATGCCGCCAAAGGGGCCGGCATAGTTGTCGGTGAGGGGGTCGTTGATCCAGATGGTGCCGGCCTGCACCTGCTCGTAAAAGCGGTGCACCTTGCGGGCGTCGTGGGTGTAGAGGCAGGCTCCCAGGCCGTACTCGGTGTCGTTCGCCAGCGCGATGGCCTCGTCGAAGGTATCATACCCCATGATGGGGATGGTCGGGCCAAAGGTCTCCTCCCGCATGATGCGCATCGAGTGGTCCACGCCGGTCAGCACCGTCGGCTCGTAGAAAAAGCCCCGTGCCAGCCCCGGCGGACGGCGCCCGCCCACCAGCACCCGCGCTCCCCTGTCCACCGCGTCGGCGACGTGCGCCTCGACCTTGGCGCGGTAGGATTCGCCGGCCATCGGCCCCACGTCGGTGGTCGGCTCGATGCCCGGTCCCAACCGCAGGCGGCTCACCCGCTGGGCCAGCGTCTCGGCGAACTGGCCCAGCATAGCGCGGGGGACGTAAACCCGCTCGGTGGAGGTGCAGACCTGGCCCGCGTTGATGAGGGCGGCATAGGCGATCGCCTCTACGGCCGCGTCCAACGGCGCGTCGTCGGCCACGACGAAGGGGTCCTTGCCCCCCAGCTCCAGGTGCAGCTTTTTCATCCGCCCGGCCGTCGCGCGCGCGATCCGCTGCCCCACCCCGGTCGAGCCGGTGAAGGCGATCACGGACACGTCCGGATGGACGACCAGCGCGTCGCCGACTGCGCCACCCCGCCCGGTGACGACGTTGACCACCCCGGGCGGGAGATGGTCGAAGGCCAGCTCCACCATGCGGAGCGTGGTGAGCGGCGTCACGCTGGAGGGCTTGACGACGACGGTGTTGCCCGCCGCCAGCGCCGGCGCGATCTTCCACATCAACAACAGAATCGGATAATTCCACGGCACGATGCAGCCGACGACGCCATACGGCTCCTTGAGCACCAGCGAGAGCTGCCCCACATCCGGCGAGGGGACGACGCTGCCCCGGATGTGACGGCCCAACTCGGCGTAATAGTCGAGGGTGTTGAGAGACCAGTCCATCTCCTCCTCGTTTTCGGGGACCGGTTTGCCCTCCTCCAGGGTGAGCAGGCGGACCAGCTCGTCGAAATGCTCGCGCATCCGGGCGGCGGCCTGGTGGAGCAGGTTCGCCCGCTCGACGGCGGTGATCTGCTGCCAGGTGGGAAAGGCCACCCGAGCCGCCGCCACCGCCCGCTCGACGTCCTGCGGCGTGCCGGCCGGCACCGTGTCCAACACCTCCTCGGTGGCCGGATCTATCACCTCGATCACCTGCCCGGTGTCGGATACCGAGTCCACGCCCGCACCGTCAATCCACATCTTTCTCATTTAGCCCCCCCCGATTGTAACAACAGGACGCCGCCGACCACCAGGATCAACCCGCAGATATGCCGCGGCGAAAGCGCCTCGTCGAAGAAAAGCCAGCCGGCCACGGCCACCAGCACAGCGGCGACTCCCACCCACAGGGCAAAGATGACGGCCAGTTCGGCGCGGCGCAGCATGTGGGCAAACAGGATCAGCGCCAGAGCGTATAGGGCCAGGCCGGCGGCGAGAGCGGGCCAGCGATCCGTCTCGGCCCACCACTTGAAGGCCAGGTCTCCGACGAATTCGCAGGCCGCCGCCGCCACCAGCATGCCCCACAGCAGCCAATCCACCGACTGCACCCCCTTCCTCCAACCGGTGGGAGCCAAGTCGGGCTTGGCTCCCACCGGCGGACGGTCCGTCAAGGCCCAGCTGCCTTGACCTCGGTCCACATGCGCTCATAAATGGGCGTGGCGTCGCCCACATCTTCCAGCCACTCTAGCTTTTCCATCACGTCTGACGGTGGATAGATGGCTGGCTCGTCCAGGATCTGTGGGTCGATGAACTCGGCCGCCTTGGCGTTGGGACTGGCGTACCAGGCATAGTTCGAGTTCGCGGCGCTGATCTCGGGCCGCAGCAAGAAATTGATAAAGACCTCGGCGGTGTACTTGCTCGGCGCGGTGTTGGGGATGCAGAGATTGTCGGCCCAGATGACACCACCCTCTTGGGGGATGGCATACCAGAGCCGCTCGTCCTCGTCGGCGGCCATAAAGATGTCGCCGCTCCAACTGTGGGCCAACACGATCTCGTCGGCGCTGAGCAGGTCCTCGTACTGCTCAGTATCGTAGGCATAGACCCATGCCTTTTGCTGGATCAGCAGATCACGGGCCTGCGCCAACTGGGCCTCGTCGGTCGTGTTCAGGGAATAGCCCAAATACTTGAGGGCCGCTGACATAGCCTCGCGCACATCGTTCAGCATCGTGATCCGTCCCGCGTATTGAGACGCGATCTCGGGATCGAACAGGTAGCTCCAACTATCGGGCTCTTCCTCAAAGACATCGCTGTTGTAGCCAATGCCGGTGGTGCCCCACAAATAGGGCACGCAGTGAACCATGCCCCGGTCATAGGGTGGATCAGAGAATTTCTCGTCCAGGTTGCCAAGATTGGCGAGATTAGCGTGGTTCAACTCGGCCAGCAGTCCTTCCTCGATCATGATCTCGACCATGTAATCCGAGGGAACGATGACGTCGTAGCCGGTAGCTCCGGCCTGCAACTTGGCTAACAGCTCCTCGTTGTTGGAAAACGTATCCTCGATCACGCGGACTCCGAACTCGGCCTCAAAGTCCGCCAGCACTTGAGGCTCGATGTACTCGGACCAATTGTACAGGTGCAGTTCCTGGGCCAGCTCTTGCTCACCGCCGCCGCCGTCTCTGCCGCCACACGCGACCGCCAGCATCAACAAAATGACGCTCACCAAGCCTAACCCTATCGTGCGCATCATCAATCGTCTCATGGCTCTTCCTCCTAGTGTAACTTGTTCACGTCACTATATCCCGTGCATCACACAATCTCGATCCCCCCACCACCCCCTTTCTGCAACAGCAACGACAGCATGACCAGGGCCATGGAAATCAGCAGCATCAAGCTGGAGAGGGCGTTGATCTCTGGCGTGACCCCCAGCTTGACCAGCGAATAGATACGCAGCGGCAGCGTCGTCGAGCCAGGCCCGGAGGTGAAAAATGTGATGACGAAATCGTCTATGGAGAGCGTAAAGGCCATCAGCGCTCCCCCCAGGATGCCCGGCATGATCAACGGCAGGGTGACCCGCCAGAACGTCTGCCACTCGTCGGCGTATAGGTCCTGCGCCGCTTCCTCCAGGGACATGTCGAAATAGGCCAACCGCGCCCGCACCACCACCGCCACGAAAGAGATATTGAACGCAACGTGGGAGATGATGATGGTGACCAATCCCAACCGTAAGCGGGCCAGGATGAAGAACAGCAGCAGCATCACAGCCATGGCAATGTCGGGAATGATGATCGGGAGATAGAGTAGCGCGTCGAAGGCCAGCTTGCCCCGAAACCGGTACCGCTCCATCGCCAGCGCCACCATCGTGCCGAACACGGTCGAGATGAGGGTGGACGAGCCGGCGACGATCAACGTGTTCTTGACGGCGGACGCCAGGGCCTGATCTTGCAGCATGCTGACGTACCAATCCAGCGTAAAGCCCCGCCACGCCGAAGCGTAGCGAGAAGCGTTGAAGGAAAAGACGACCAGGACGACGATAGGAAGGTAGAGAAACAGGTAGCCTGCTATGCCATGCACGGTCAGCAAGCGACCAACCCAGCTTGTTTTTCGTCTCTCGCGCCGCACACCGATCGTCTTCATCACACCCTCCTGACTCTGCTACGATTCCGTTCCGAGGCGGAAATAGATCAACGTTCCCACCAGCATCACCGTCATCAGGACGAAAGAGATGGCAGCACCAAAGGGATAGTCGCGCGCCGACATAAACTGGGAGTAAATCACGTTTCCCATCATCACCGATTTGGCGCCGCCCAACAGATCGGGGGTGACGTAGGCGCCCAGCGAGGGGATAAAGACCAGGACCGATCCAGCCACCACCCCCGACATGGTCAGGGGGAGAATGACGCGCAGGAAAGACTGCACCCGATTGGCGTACAGGTCCTGCGCCGCCTCGACCAGGGAATGATCTAATCGTTCGATGGCCGCGTAACATGGGAGCACCATATCTGGCAGCCAGCCATAGACCAGGCCCACGATGATCGCGCCGTTGGTGCCAAACAGGGAGAGGGAAGTGGACGTCGCCTCCAGCAGCCGGCCCCACACTGGCAGCGGCACTGTGTTCGACAGCCACAGCAATGCGTTGTGCAAACCGCCGGTCCACAGCATGTTGATCAGGCCCTGATCCCGCAGCAGCAGCAGCCAGGCATAGGTGCGGATCAAAAAGTTGGTCCAGAATGGGATCATGAGCAGCAGCAGCAGGCCGTTCCGCCAGCGGGGAGGGCGGGTAGCGATAAAGTACGCCAGTGGATACCCCGTCACCAGGCAGATGACCGTCGTCGTCAGGGCAATGAGCAGGGTGCGGCCAAAGATGCGCAGGTACAGAGGATCGAAGAAGCGGCGATAGTTTTGCAGCGACAGGGACCACTCTACTCCGCCATAGGTGCCTCGCTGTCCAAAACTGATGGCCAAGACCAACACGAGAGGGAACAGGAAAAAGACGAGCAGCCAAAAGAGGCTGGGAGCGATCAGGAATATCAAGCGCCGCGTCTCACGCCGGGAACGAGGTTGGATCTCCATCGCCATCTCCTAAGCCGTGAGCAGTCGAGCGGACTGGAGCCGCCAGTGAAGGTAAATGGATGCGCCTTTGAGAAAACTCGCCCCCTCGCCCACACCGACGTTCTGCTGACGCACGGTCACGATGGTCTGTTCACCGATCCGGACCAGGTAACGGGTGTCCGTGCCAGTATAGATCACCTCCTCGATCACACCTGCCACCGCTCGATCGTCCGGCGGTTCGGCGTGGAGAGAGATTTTTTCCGGGCGAATCGCCACCGTGACGACATCCCTCTTTCCCACCGCCTTGTCCGCCGAAACAGGGATGGTCAGCGAGTCCTCCACCTGCACCGTCGCTTCCCCTGGCCGCCCGGCGGTCACCTGGCCCTCCAAAAAGTTGGTCTCGCCGATGAAATCCGCCACGAACCGATTGGCCGGTCGTTCATAGATCTCTTCCGGCGTCCCAATTTGAAGCACCCGCCCGCCGTTCATCACCGCGATGCGATCCGACATGGTCAGCGCTTCTTCCTGATCGTGGGTGACGTAGACAAAGGTGATCCCGATCCGGTGTTGTAGCGCTTTCAGCTCCAACTGCATGGCCTTGCGCAGCTTGAGATCCAATGCCCCCAGCGGCTCATCCAGCAGCAGGACCTTGGGCTGATTGACCAGGGCGCGGGCCAGGGCCACCCGCTGCTGCTGACCACCGGATAGCTGACTGGGCTTCCGTTCTCCCATCCCCGGCAGTTGCACCATGTCCAGCGCTTCCGACACCCGGCGTTGAATCTCGTCTCGGGGGAGCTTGCGCATCTCTAGCCCAAAGCCGACGTTCCGCGAGATCGTCATATGGGGAAAGAGGGC
The DNA here is from genome assembly GCA_011048615.1 of Chloroflexota bacterium. Lineage (GTDB taxonomy): Bacteria > Chloroflexota > Anaerolineae > B4-G1 > B4-G1 > DSDT01. Next base: position 12,664 of record DSDT01000061.1, read on the forward strand.
GTAATTCTGAAAGACCGTGTTGACCGGGCGGCGGTAAGGCGGCGTCTCACCCTGGAGGTCCTGGCCGATGTAGACCTCTCCCCGCGTGGGCAGCTCGAAACCGGCGATGAGGCGCAGCGTCGTGGTCTTGCCACACCCCGACGGACCCAGCAACGAAAAGAATTCCCCATCGGCGATGGAGAGGGAGACGTCGTTCACTGCCACCACCGACCCAAACTTTTTGCTGACGCGGTTCAATTGAACAGCTTGTTCTGACATACAGACTCCTCGAAAACGAAATCCTCCCTCAAGCTGCTGGCGCGTGCGCTGTCGGCGGCTCTGCCTCGCCCCAGCGATACGACAGCTTGTACATCTTGAGAATCATGAACGTCTGAGTCCGCTCTACGCCATGGACCTGCTGTAACCTTTGATTGAGAAAGCTGACAAAATGTTCTTGGTCCCTGCAGAACACCTCGACCAAGAGATCAAATTCGCCCGAGGCCATAAAGAGATAGCTGACTTCGGGAAATTGGGCGATCTGCCGGGCCACGTCGTCGATCTGTCCCGCTTGGACCGTCACGCCGATCATCCCGGCAGCGTTCCAGCCCAGGACCTTCGGTTCCACCACGGCGACGACCTGCAGCACCCCATCGTCCGTCAGTTGTTTCACGCGCCGGCGCACGGTCCCTTCTGAGATGTTCAACTCGGCGGCAATCTGCGTGTATGGCATCCGCCCATCGTATTGCAGACAGGCGATGATGGCGCGATCAATTCGATCCATCCGATTAGCCTCCTTGGGGAGCCTCATTCTACCACGATTTCGCAACAAGGTCAAGTTTGGCATCGTTTAACGTAAAACAAGAGGGATAAAATTACGAAATTCGCAACAGCCTGTTCGAGCCGCCGGCCTTTTGACATTCAAGCCACTCTGTGTTATGGTTGTGAGGTCAGCAATCAGGTTTCGATCGCTTACGACCACAGAATGAGGTGTCCAAATGGAAATGATCCGTGCCTTTATCGCCATCCCACTCCCCCAGTCGCTGCTAGACGCATTGGCCGCCCTCCAGCGCCAACTGGATCAACAGGTCCCGCGCCGCAGTGTGCGCTGGACGCGAGCGGAGGGGATTCACCTGACGCTCAAGTTCCTGGGAGATACACCGGCGGAAAAGCTGCCCGCCATCGAGCAGGCACTGATGGAGGTAGCCAGGCATGCCCCGACCGGCGCCTTCGCCGCCCAAGGGGTGGGCTGTTTCCCCAACCAGCGCCGCCCTCGCGTCGTGTGGGTCGGGGTGCAGGAACCGACGGGCTGGTTGGAGGTGCTGCAAGACGCTATCGAGGAAGTGATGGAGTCGTTCGGCTATGCGCGGGAAAAGCGGGGGTTCACCCCCCACCTGACGCTGGGCCGCGTGAATCGCAGTGCCTCCCACAGCGACGCCGCTCAAATCGGCGCGGTCGTCGCCGCCACGGAGGTGGACGTGCTGGCCCACGTCCCCACCGATCGCTTGGCCCTGATCCGCAGCCTGCTCAAACCCACCGGGGCGGAATACACAGTGCTGAAAGAATTCCCCCTTCGTGGCGGAGCCGTCTAGCCCTATGGAACCGATACGCGAAAGCCCCATCATCGGCGTCATCGGCGGGTCGCGGACGACGGCAGCGGAGAAGGCAGCCGCCCAAACGGTGGGGCGATTGCTGGCCGAATCCGGCGCGGTGCTGATCTGCGGCGGACGGGGAGGCGTGATGGAGGCCGCCTGTCGCGGGGCCAAAGCGGCCGGCGGGCTGACCATCGGCATCTTGCCCGGCAGCAACCGCCGCCAGGCCAACCCCTACGTGGACATCCCCATCGTCACCGGCATCGGCGAGGCCCGCAACGCCATCATCGCCCGCACTGCTCGAGCCGTGATCGCTATCGGCGGGAGTTATGGCACGCTAAGCGAGATCGCCTTCGCCCTGGCTTTTGGCACACCGGTGGTGGGATGGGGGACGTGGCGCGTGCAGCGGGAGGGACACCCCACCCCACCCATTTTCCACGCCGCCACGCCGGAGGAAGCGGTCGCCCGCGCCCTGCAACTGGCGCATTGACCTTCCGCCTGCAACCATCAGCCAGAGCCCTTCTCTGGTTCATCCACCTCGGCCGGCTCCTCACCCTCAGTCTCAACCTGCGGCGGCTTCTCGTCCCGCCGCCGGACAGGGAACAGCGTGTGCTTGACGAGCGTCAACCATCCGCCGCTGGCCGTCACAGCGGCATCCTCCACTGTTTCGCCCTCCAAAGCGCCCTCAGCCGCCGGCCCGACCCCGACCTCTGGTTCTCGCACCCGACGCGGGCGATACGGCAAGTTCAAGACAAAAAACAGCAGCCAACTGACCAGCAGCGCCAGCAGGCCGATGGCCCCAATCCCGGCCAACTGGGCCACGAGCTGCCCCGGTCCATCGCCGGCGAATCCCGCGGCCGGGAGAAAACCGGTCACCCCTTGACCCACCACGGCGCGATACTCCTCCCCACCCACGCCGTTCCAGCCCTGTCCCCAGCGCCCATCGGCAAAGATGGCGACCGCCGCCGCGCCCCACAATCCGCCCAGAAGGCCCAGCGAGACCGTCGCCGTCCCATCGGGCAGACGCAGCACCCGCTCCACCAGGTAAACCCCCAACGGCAGCAGCAGTCCGGCCATCGCGCCGATGACCAGGGCTCCCCAGGGTGGCGCAAAGGGCGCGGTCGCCGCGATGGCGACCCAACCCACCGCCGCCCCTCGGGCCGACATCAAGGGGTCCGCGTGACCGACCGTGATCCAACAATAGACCTGCGAGACGAGGACCGCCCCGGCCCCGGCCAGCAACCCGTTGATCACGATGAGCGGGCTGTTCAGTGCTGCACCGGCCGCGTGAAACGGCTCGCTCAACGACCAGCCCAACCATCCCAAACCCAGCAACAGCGCCCCCAGATTCGCCAGCAGCGGAAAGTGGGCCGGCGGCATCTCCTCCGGCGCCCCCGGTTCACCGGGGGGCAGACGATGCCCCAGCCCAAGCAGCGCTCCCAGCGCGCTCACCCCACTCAGCAGGTAGACAACAGCAGAGCCAGCATAGTCCACGAACCCGTGCCCCTGCCCCAGCGTCGCCTCGGCGCCGAGGTTGGCCAGCCAGCCCCCACCCCAGGCCCAACACGCGGCGATGGGAAAGAGCAGCGTCGCCATCGCCAGCCCTCCGACGATGGTCTGCCATCCCCGCGCCTGCCCGTGCAGACCGAGCACCAGCAGCAACACCGCCGTCGCCACCAGCGGCAGATAGGTCACGAACAGCGCCATCCCCTCCGGAGTCGCGGCGTCGCCAGAGAGAAAAAAGCCCGCCAGGCCTACCAGTCCCCAGGCCAGCTCCCCCTCCCCGGCAAAAATCCGCGTCAGGTGCTGCAACCCCGGCTGATCGCTGATCAAGCCAGCCCCGCCCAGGTGGAACGCGAACCCGAGGGCAAAATACCCCACCGTCGCCAGCGCCAGAGCCAGCGCCGCCACCGTCGTCGAACGGCGCGCCCGCTGGGAGTCCATCCCTCCCCAGGCTAGCAGGAACACCCCCACCGGGATCAGGTAACCCAGCACCGCGGGAAGCCAGGTCTCGATTGTCATAGCGAGTCCTTTCGAGTAGAATAGTGACATGCATCAACTCGCCAAGTTTACCAGACTAGACCGTTTTAGCCAAGTGTCGGACGAGCGATGAACGACGACGCCGTACAATTCCTGGCCGACGGTATGCTCGGCAAGTTAGCCAAGTGGCTGCGGCTGCTGGGTTACGACACCGCCTACGACAACGCCGCCACCGACCACGAGTTGGCCCGCAGAGCGCGCGCCGAGGATCGGGTGCTGCTGACCCGCGACCGGGAGTTGACCCGGCGGCGCGGCCTGCGCGTGCTATTGATCGAGTCGGAGAGGTTGGAGAATCAGGTCCAAGAAGTATGGTACGCCTTCGGCCCCCCGCCCCACCCGGCCCTCTCGCGGTGCAGTGTGTGTAACACCGCGCTGCAACCCGTCCACGCCGATGAGGTGACCGATCGGCTGCCCCCCTACGTGTTGCGCACCCAGACCGAGTTCCACCGCTGCCCGGGTTGTGGGCGGGTCTATTGGCCTGGCACCCATCAGGACCACATCCGCCAGCGGGTGGAACAACTCGTGGCGGTAGGAAAAAGCCGACCACCGGCAGAATGAACTCGCCGTCCAATCCAATTCCAGACCGTGGTGACCGGCCTTTAGCCAGTGTTGGCCCGTGACAGATGGCGATTTCAACCGGTGGCTGTTTTTGTTCTTAGCTTGACAGTGGTACATTCTACCTTTGGCGGCCTAGTTCCCGGGCAAGGCCCGCCGGAGCACCAAGTGCCCCGGCTACAGAGCTTTCGCCCCGTGAACGGGGCTCCCAAGCCCGATGA
>DSDT01000005.1 GCA_011048615.1 Chloroflexota bacterium
CCCGGCGGGTAAGAAACCCGCCCTACAGGTATATTTTCGCCTTCGTCACCTGCTGCTGCGAAATTTTCCCCCACGAATCCGTGTAGACCCAAAATTGTTTGCGCTGAATGTGACATTGTCAAGGTAATAGGTCATTTTTCAGTCCAAGCGACAGTTGGACTTTCCAGCTATGCATGCTAGAATATCACAACAGATGGGAATGGGCAACTCTAATAACCGCCTTCCTACGACGTGATAGACTGGATAGGGGAACACCTTGTCCTGGTTTGCCAGACACGCACTTGATCTTGTCAGTGCCCTCACTGACCTATACTATACGCGCAAATACGGAGCGCTGGCTCGACACCTGGGAAGGCCCCGCATCAGCCCGGACCAGCAGCAGGGATTTATCATCATCCAGATAGATGGGCTTTCATACGACCACCTAAAACAAGCCATCGCCGCCGGCTATATGCCCTACCTGGCTCGACTATTGGACGAAGAGCGCCTATCCCTGGCGCTCTGGCGGTGCGGCCTTCCCAGCACCACGCCAGCGGTCCAAGCTGGCATCATGTTTGGCAATCGCTTCGACATTCCTGGCTTCCGATGGTATGATAAAGAACACCGCCAGAGCATCTCGTGTAAGCGACCCGACCAAGTGCACATGATCCGCGCCCGCGTCAGTCAGGGACAGCCTGGCATCCTGAAGGGCGGCTCTTGCTACGTCAGCCTGTTTGACGGCGACGCAGACCTGACGCTCTTCACCCTCAGTACTCTCAGCTCCCAACGGTTTTTTGAGAGCGCGCGTGGTATGAGACTCCTCTTTCTCTTCCTGCTCAGCCCGTTCCGCGTATTGAGAATGACGAGTCTCGTCATCATCAGCTACCTGACCGGACTGGGCCGCCGCCTGGCCGCTCTCGTGCGTCCCAGTATCCTCAACCCCTTCGACGTCATCTCTCCCCTGGTGAGCGCCGTCAGCGAAACCCTGCTCACCGAAGCGCAGACCTTTGGCGTGCTGCTGGACATCTACCGTTGTGCTCCATCCATCTATGCCAACTATAACAGCTATGACGAAGTGGCTCACAAAGTAGGCCCCGCTCACCGGGCCGCTTTCCGTGTGCTGCGGGGTGTGGATAGGCGCATCCAGCAGATCGACCGCATGCGCACCCGCTACCGTCAGCGGAAATACGATTTGTACATCCTCTCCGATCACGGGAACTCGCCCGCCGTCCCCTTCAAGCGGCGGAATGGCATGTCCCTCGATCAATACATCGCAACCCAGGTCGGTGATGAGCTGCCCCTGGATCACGTTCCTCCCTCTGACATGCACTCACAGGACAAGAAACGGTACCTCTTGCAGGAACTAGAGAGCCTGGAGCAAAGATCATCCCAGTTAAGACGCATAGTATCTGCCATTCGGCTTCACGCCACCCGCCGCATGCCAGCAGACCATGTATTGACCTACGACCCCGAACAGCAGCGGGATGTGATTACAGCCGCCTCTGGCCCCCTGGCCCACATCTATTTCAACACCGCTTCCCGTCCCCTCGACCTGGTCGAAGTGACGCTCCTATATCCTCACCTGGTAGATGGCCTGTTGACCACTCCAGGGATCGGCGTCATCGCCGGACGGGTTGGGGAGCAGACGATTCTGCTGGGACAAAACAAGGGGATATTGGTCGCCGGAACCGACCACGTGCTGGTGGAATCTCCCCATCCCCTGGCCCCGTTTGGGGATGTGGAATATGGGACCGCGCAGATCCATCGCCTGGCCCATTTCCCCCACGCTGGAGACCTGATCATACTCGGCGCCGTCGAATCCGACGGCACCGTCGTAGGGTTTGAGGAACAAGCATCCACGCACGGCGGATTGGGGGGAGCGCAGATGCGCCCGTTCATCGCCTGGCCGTCCGAATGCCCCCTCACGCCTGCATCAATGAACGATGCCCAAGACCTATACTCCTACTTTGCACAGCGCTATCCAAAGTAGGCCGGACGTAACCGTCTAATGAAGCTACGCCTCAAACCGACGAGGTTGAAACTCACTGCAGAGCGCGCTGAGCCCGCTGAGAAAACTCTGCGCTCTCTGTAGGCTCCGGTAAAATCTTGTCTCATTTGTAAAGAATTTTGGGTGTCAAGGAGTACAAGCAAACGTCCTATGTCATTTCCAGGGCTGTACCCACGCCCTAGGGGACATCCCTCTCGTTCCAACCGGCCGGCATCAACTCGGCATCATCCAACTGCCAACGACCATCTCGTTGAACGAGATACCACCGCACCGATGTTTCATCCTCCGGCACGCCATCCAACCGCTGGCAGATGAGGCTCAAGTCAAAGATCGCCTGATCGGAGCCAACGCCAGCCGCCGCGCCGTATAATCCTCCCTTGGGCTGGAGACTGGTCACCCGCACGCGGGCGATGTCGTCCAGCGCAGCCAAACACCCGCACCGACCATTCATACACCGATCCACCCGCGCCCATCCCTCATCCGTAAAATAACCCGAAACCCGCCCCCTGGCAGTATAGTGATGGTAAAACGCCAGCACGACCTTTTCTGGATAGGGAGAGCGGGTCACATCTTGCGGCTCCGCTCCGTAAAAGGTCAGTTCATACTGCTCAGACATCACCAGAACACCCAACTCGCCCGGCTGGTAATACGTCCCATTATCCCGGGGTTCGTACACCTGTCGCAGCGCCAATTGAGCACGATGAGGCAGCCTCTGGATGACCGTGACGTTGTTCAATCCAATCTCTACCCGACTGCCACTAAAGTGTCCCTTGGGAAGATAGCGTTCCTCGCTTGGTTCCCAATAAAAGATGGACAGCCGGACGATATCACCGTTGCACCGGTCTCGCACGACCAACTCTGATCCCGCCAGCCCAGATAGGACGTTCTCCATAGAGACCAAACAGTCACACTCACAGAGATAATCCCCGTCGTAGGGGCGCAGTTCGTGGGGCGTCAGAATAGAGGATTCACCATCCTTCGTTCGATAGACCACTCCCCCAATAGGCTCACGATATCCCTCCCCCTCAGAGGAAAGATCAAACCGGTACAAAACAATCCACTCGTCATCTCCATCCCGATCTGTATCCAGGCGGTAGGTCTGGACGTGTTCCTGCCGCTCCGGCAACTGGACCGGCGGCTGGACGTCGGGCGTCTTTCTCCAGAGCTGAAAGTACCAGGCGCCAGCCGCAGCCACCAGAACGACAGAGAACAGTGCAACCGCGAGAATCCGACCCCAATTCCGGACGGGCTTTTGCGCCACAGCGTACCACAACAATCGAGCCGCCGACTGTTTGCCCACCCGATAATCCGGGCGACCGTGCACCACGTCGGCAAACGCCTTTTGAGCACGCGACCAGTTCCGCCGGTTCAGCGCGGCCAACCCCTCCCCAAAGAGACGGGACAGCACCATCTCTTTCCTACAACGCTCGAACGCCGCCTGCCACGTCCGTTGCTGCTGCTCCTCCTCCGAGGCCTGGCTCATCAAGCGCTCGTAGGCCGCACTGGCATCGGCCCAACGCTCCTCCGCTTCGAGAGCACGCGCCTGCATCTCCAAGCGGCGGACAATGATCCCATTCCTGATCCGTTGGGCTGCGTGATCGGCGGGCGAGACCTGCGTCGTCCGTTCACAGGCCGCTAACGCGCCATCCTCGTCCCCGGCCTCCTCGCGTGCTCTAGCCTGCGCCACCAGAGCGCGGGCCAACAGCGGTCGAGCCTCGTCTTGATCCTGCTCGTAGCACCACTCTAGTTCGCTGACCGCTTCATCTACCTGGCCCACGTGGATCAACGTCTCACCAAGGCGGAGGCGGGCGTGGAAATGGAGCGGGTTGGCCGCCAGTGCATCGCGGAAGTAACGAACGGCCGCCTTCCATTGATTGCGGCGAAAGAATTCCTGCCCAATCCCAAACAGCTCGTCGGCCAGTGGATCTATCCGATCCAGCTCCTCTTTCACCGTCCCAAGCGGTTTGTGCTGACGGACCCAGCGGCGGAACAGTTCGACGGTGAAGCGGTATTTCCGCTCCTCGACCAGGTCTAGCACGCGCCGTCTCACCAGGTCACGGGGGGCCATCAACTCGACCCCGCGGGTGCACAGCCGTGTCGCGTGGTCGGCCAACGTCTGCAACCCCAGTTCTTCCGAGACAGTCTGCCCCTCTTCGGACACCCCGGCCAGCCCGGCAGCGAAAATCTTTTCCGCCAGGCTCAAGCCATCCCAGAGCCAGGCGAGCGCCTGATCGGCCATTTCCAATACGGCCGGCAAACTGGCCTCCACCTGCGCCACGCCAACTTGGGGCAGCGTCGCCGAGTCACCTGCATAGGCCTGTGCCCAGATGTGCTGACAGAACAACTGGGTCAGGTACGGGTGACAGCGCGTGAGGCTCAGGATGCGGTCCACCGCTTGATCGGAGAAACGGAGCGTCTTGTTGACCTCAGCCTGGCGCACCATCGCCTCGGCGCTCTCCCGGTCCAGCACCCAAATCTCGCGCACCAACGAGGCTTTGAACGTGGCGGTAAAATCCAGCCCCAGATCGTCAATGCGCCGTCCCATGGTGAAGACAAAGGCTGGTCGCGGATCATTCATCATCACACGCCGGAGGAAACGGATCAGGGTGTGAATCGCAGCCGTCGAGGCCAGGTCCGCTTCGACCGCCTCGTCCAGCACGTCAAACTCGTCCAGGAGAAAAACGGGGCGGCGGTCTTCTAACATGGTACAGACCTGGGGGAGAAACGTGCGGCCAAAGAAAAGGCCACGATCATCAAAGAGACTGGGATCGGGCGGCTCTACCCCCACCCGTTCGACGATCACGTCAGCCATATCGGACAGTACCTGCCCCAGGGAGCGAGCTGCCTGATCCTGAAGATCGAAATAGATGGGGGTCAGACCATGCGCCGGCAGCGTACGGCAGAGATGCAGAAGCAGACTGGTCTTTCCAATACGGCGTTGGCCAAACAGGACCAACGAATTTGTGACCGGGTTGCACAACCCATGCGCCACCCAGTCCAACGTGTCCTGTCGGCCAAAGAATCCCTGCTTGCCCCGCACCGAGGCCCCCGCCACATAGGGATTAACTGGTTGGGCCATAGAACTAGTCCAAGTACTTGGCCAGAATGAGCGCCAATCTCTCCTCAACCTGTTGCGGGATCACATCCCGCTGAGTGATAATCGCATTCGCCAACGCCTGGGCACACCCACACGCCCGCTCGACGACCTCCAACCGCGGCACCAAGAGCCGCAGAGCGTTCTGCGCCAGCACTGTGTTCTGCTGCAGCACGCGGATCACCGCCTCGACGCTGACCGCTTCCTCACTCTCGTGCCACACGTCGTAATCTGTCACGTGGGCCATCACACCATAACACATCTCCGCCTCCCGGGCCAGAAACGCTTCGGGAGAGGTGGTCATACCGATAATATCCATCCCCCATGCCCGGTAGGTGAAACTCTCTCCTCTGGTGGAGAAACGGGGTCCCTCTATGGTGATGAACCGCCCACTCCGGTAGACGGTCCCGCCGGACTCTTCCACCACATCCGCCAGCAGCGCCGAAAGATGCGGACAAAAGGGGTCCGCCACGCCGACGTGAACCACTACCCCGGCGCCAAAGAACGTGTTCTCTCGCTTCCTGGTAAAATCGAACAATTGGTCCGGCACGACGATCTCACCCGGACGCACATGTTCTCGCAAGGATCCGCAGGCAGAAATGGCGACAATCCGTTCAACGCCCAAGCTCTTGAGGGCCCAGATATTGGCCCGATAGTTGACTTCAGTGGGCATAATCCGATGGCCCCGTCCGTGCCGGGCCAGGAAAGCCACCCGCACGCCCTCCAGAGTGCCAATCACGAGGGCATCAGAGGGATCGCCAAAAGGTGTGCTGACACGCAGCTCTTCGACGTCGGTCAAGCCCTCCATCCGGTAAAGACCGCTCCCACCGATGATGCCAATAGGTATGGGCCGAATATCCATCCAGTCCTCCTTCGTCATGTCTCAAATCGCCTGGTAGTCACGTCTGCCCCCTATTGTACCCCACCCCTGCTATCTTTACCAGTGGGCCTGGTAGACTACCATCCTCTCCCCACCGCCGATGGTGCGCCGCTCCAACGTCACCTGGTGGATGGGGGTCAACACGTCATCCCGCTCGGCCAGACCGGGGAACCAATTGGGGAAGATGATGACATATTCCACGTCCCGCTCGGCCATAAGGTCAATCAGCAGTGCGTCCCGGTCTGGATGCCGCAGGATCGGTATCACCTCTGGCGTGATGAGACCCGCCAGGTCAACCACCGGATGCTCCGACACGTAGGTAATCGCGCCGATGTCGTTCAGAGCCAGGACCGCGCCCGCTGGAACGTGCTCGACGACCCAGTGCCCAAGCCCGACGTGCATCTGGTTGATGTTATCCACATTCCAGGCGTAAAGGCGGGCCATCTCTGGCAGCCGCCAGGCGGTTCCGGCGACGACGACCACGCCGATCACCCCAAACCGGCCCACCAGATCGCGCCAGCGCCCCCGGCGCCGCAGGAGCCAACGGCGCATCCTCCACAATCCCACTACCCCAACAATCGCATTACAAGGAATGAGCGGCATCAGGTACCGCCCGTGCTGGTACGGAATCGCGTGCAAAAAGGCGTACACCAGCGGCAGTCCCCCGCTCCACAGGCTCAGCACGGGGGCCTGGGAGAACAGCAGTCCCACACCCAACACGAAACAGGGCAGCAGGAGCGGATTATCCAATATCAAATACCGGGCCGCCAAACTCACAAAGTCCCAATCGGGGCGCCACGTGACGGTCGCCTTGGCGTGATACGTATTGGGGAGCAAGTGACCGCTGGTGTACCAGGAGAACAGGAGATAGGGAACAACGATGGCGACAAAGAGGGATGCAGCCAGAAAAAGACGCAGCACGAGCCTAGCCGAGCATCCCCCTCGCCACAGGCTGTACAGAAAATCGGCCCCGGCCAGCGCGAACAGTAGGTAGCCCTCGGGCCGACTGAGCGCCGCCAGCCCAAAGAGGACGACGGTGCCCGATCGGTAGCGGCCAGTCGCCCGGTCGGTCAAGTGAGCGGCAATGGCCCACAAACTCAGCCAGGCAAACAGACAGGTCTCCAGCGCCGAAAGGCCCGCCCAAACCATCCGCCCATTGACCGCGACGACCGCGCCGGTCAGCCCAGCGGCCCATCGCTCTCCTGTGAGGCGCCAGCCCAACCGGTATGTCGCGACCAGGGTGAGTAGAAAACAGAGACCGCTCAACACCTGTCCGGCAATCGGGAAACCGCCCAGAGGATAGACTGCGGCTAACAAAAAGGTCCACAGAGGCGCTGTGGACCCAGAAGTAGGGCGGCCCGGATTGAAGGATAGACCATCCCCGCGCGCCAGATTGCGGGCGAACTGGAAGTGAATCCAGGCATCGTCCAGGGGCACTCCCCCTTGACCGGCCGTAAAGCGGTCCGCAGAGAGGGCGAAAAGAGCCAGCGTCAGAGAGCCCAGAAGCAGCAAACCCAGCAGCCAGGGCCAGTCCTCTCGCTGCCAGCCGAGAAGATCTCCCTCGCTCACGTCACACCCCGGTACATGCCTCCATCCACGAGCAGACTGACACCAGTGATGTAGGAGGCGGCTGCCGAGACAAGAAACGCAGCCGCAGCAGCGAACTCTTCAGGCCGGCCCATCCGGCCGAGGGGAATGGCGGCCGCGATTTTCGCGGCTTCCTCCTCCACCGTCGCGCCGCTGCGTTCCGCCCGGTCGTGCAGCAACTGCTCAACCCGCGCAGTGCGGGTCCATCCCGGACAGATCCCGTTGACCCGAATGGCGTAAGGCGCCAACTCGTCAGCTAGTGTCTTGACCAGCCCGGTCACTGCCAGTCGCAGACTGTTGGAGAGAACCAGATTGGGCAGCGGTTGTTTGACGGTCACCGACGTCATCGCCAGGATCGCCCCCCCACCCTGTGCCCGCATCACCGGCCCGACGGCATAACAGAGCCGCACGCTGCTCATCAGCGTCAACTGCACCGCCTCTTCCCAAGCCGCAGGCGTCAGATCAAGAAACAAACCCGGCGGCGGCCCGCCGGCATTGATGACGAGAATATCTATCCGTCCCAATCGCTCGACGACCGCCTTCACCAGCCCATCCACGTCATCGGGAACAGACACGTCGGCCGGAAAGGCGCACACCTGTCTCCCCGTCACTGCCTCGATGTGAGCGGCGGCCTCCCGCAGGCGCTCCTCCCCCCGCGCACAGATGGCGACGCGGGCTCCCTCTTGGGCCAGGCACAGCGCCACAGCCCGGCCCAGTCCCGCGCTCGCCGCGGTGACTAGAGCAACTTTATCGTCCAGTCCCAAGTTCATCGTCCGACTCCATCTGGACTCCTTGACACCCAAATTTCTTTACAAATGAGAAAGATTTTACCGCATAGCCCAGAGTTTTCTCGTGTTTTTCTCAGCGGGCTCTGCGCGCTCTGCGGCGAGTTTCAGCCTCGTCGGTTTGAGGCCTAGCTTTGTTAGACGGTTACAATCTGAAAAGGTTCAGGGTTTTGGGATCTGAGCAGGCACCTCTAGCTTTAATTTCGTGTGCCCCACACCAATGACATCGCCGGGACTGACCACGGTGGGAGCATCAATGCGGACCTCGTTCAGCAGGGTCCCGTTGCGGCTGCCCCGATCCTCCAGCCACCACTGTCCCTCCCGCCAGGTCAACAGGCTATGCTGCCCGGAGGCATACGTGTCCGGAATGGGCAGGGTATTGGTCGGCGCGCGCCCGATAGAAGTGACAGGCTGGAGGGGAAAGACCGTCCCCACCACCAGGTTCTCCTCCGCCGTCTCCAGCACGATCAGCCGCCCGATGGGCCGCACCCTCTCCCGGCTGGTGGTCGCCTGCTGCCAATCGCGCCACAGCGCCCACAACACGACTCCCAGGAATGCGTACAACAGGGCGGCCAACACCAGGCGCAGGAACAACAGTAACTCGTTCACCGCCCATCAGGTCCGCCGCCCGGCGGTGATCCCAGCGGTGGGGTACCCTCGACGTCGGGCAGCGGGATCGGCGTGGGCGGGTCCTCGCCGTAAATGATCTGGACGCCGGCACACGAGATGACGTCGCCCGAATGCAACACACACTCCTCGATGGGATATCCATTGATCTGGGTGCCGCTAGAGCTTCCCAGGTCGTAGAGCACGTAGCGGCCGTATCGCTGGCGGAGCTGCGCGTGATGGCGAGACACACGCGGGTCCTCCAGAATTAAATCGTTGTCGAGGGCCCGGCCAATGGACACCACCGGCTTGAGGAGATTGACGTGTCTTTTGCCCTCCATGATCAGGAAGGGACGGCCCAGCGGTGGGGTCGCTATCTCGGCCTGGTCCTTTTCCCCATCAGCCGATTGCATCTCGCGCGTCCCGGTGACCTCGGTCGATTCCTCCCCCACCCAGCGAGCCTCGACCCGCACGTCGTGGGGGCCCAGGTTCTCATCAGGCACTATGTGCACCGCCGGTTCGACCTGGAGGGTATGACCAGCCTGAGCCGCCATCTCGGTGACGTGATGCGCCAGTTCCAGTTCTAGCGCCTGCTGCTCCGTCGCCAGCGCCCGGCAGTCATCCGGACAGATGTAGACCCAGTAATGCGTGGGGATCTGGAGGCTGCCATCGGGAGCGCAAACCTGATGGTCCTCCATCGCCCGGGCCAGGTGGGTGGCTAATTCCAGCGAACTGAGCCGCCCGGCGAACAGGCGGGCAAACGTACCCTCTACCAATCGTTCCGCCAAAGCTTCAAATCGTGCGATCTTGTTCATACTGCGGAGATTATAACGCGAGAGGATATAAATGACAAATGGACAGTAGACAAAACGTACATCTCGGCTATAATTGTCTCTAGCCCGAGGTCTTGTTATGAATCGTGGCGACAGCACAGCCACATAGCAAGGAGAGGAGATAGAATGTCTGAAACACGCACAGTCTACCGTCAACTGGCTCAACGATTGGACGCCATCCCCAATGGCTTTCCCGCCACCGAGAGCGGCGTGGAACTGCGTCTACTGGCCACGATGTTCGCGCCAGAGGAAGCGAAATTGGCGTCGGTGATGCGCCTGAACCGTGAACCGGTCGCCGACATCGCCGCTCGCGCTCACGTGGACTCCCAGGAGGCCTACCGCACCCTCAAGGGATTGATCCGCTACAGAAAAGAGGAACGAGGGCTGTGCTTTGGACTGATGCCCTTCGTCGTTGGCTTTTACGAGGAGCAGTTGCCCCGCATGGACCGGGAAATGGCCGAGTTGATGGAACAGTACCTCCAGGAAACGCGGGGAGCCGGCATCGCCCGGCCCGAGCCGGCCGTGCACCGCGTCATTCCGGTCGAGGAAGCGATCCCGTTCGACCTCGAAATCTTTCCCCACGAGCGGGCCACCGAGTTGATCGAGAGCGCCAAATCGTGGGGCGTGCGGCGGTGCATCTGCCGCGTTCAACAGCAACTCATCGGCAAGGGATGCGATCACGGGATCGAGAACTGCCTGGTCTTTGCGCCGGTGGAGGGCCTCTTTGTCAACGATGATGTAACCCGCGCCATCACCAAGGAGGAAGCCCTGCGCATCCTGGATGAGACCGAGGAGGAGGGTTTGGTTCACACCACCGGCAACTACCGGGACGGCCTCAACTATATCTGCAACTGCTGTTCTTGCTGCTGTGGCATTCTGCGCAGCGTCGTCGAGTTTGGCATCCCGACCGCCATCGCGACCTCCCACTTTCACGCCGTGGTGGATCCCGATCTGTGCATCGGCTGCGGCGACTGCATCGAGCGCTGCCAGTTCGACGCTCTCTCACTGCCCGGGGATCTCTGCCAGGTGGACGAGGTCCGCTGTGTGGGCTGCGGGGCCTGCGCCATCATCTGCCTGGCCGACGCCCTCAGCCTGGAGCGCCGCATTGAGGATGAAACGCCCCCACTGCCAACCGATATCAGGGATTGGACCGCCCAACGGGCCGACCGGCGCGGCATCCCTCTGTCCGAGGTGCTATAGGATACCGATCTATGATAAACGACCTGACATACGGACAGCCTATCACCGAGATCATCCAGGCCCGCTATTCCTGCCGGAATTACGCCGACCGGGCCATCGAGGAGGAAAAACAGGAGCGATTGCGGGCTTTTATCGCTGCCAACAGCATCGGACCCTTTGGCACACCGGCCCGGTTCAAGCTGGTGACCGCCGCCGAACGGGATCGAGAGGAGCTGCGGGGACTCGGAACGTACGGGTTCATCAAAGGCGCTACGGGGTTCATCATCGGGGCCGTAGAGGAATCGGGCAGAGGTCTGGAGGATTTCGGCTACCTGATGGAGCAGATCATCCTGTTCGCCACCGACCTGGGCCTGGGCACCTGCTGGCTGGGGGGCAGCTTTAACAAGAGCAATTTCTCGGCCCGCATCTCGGCCAGGGAGACGGAAACGGTGCCGGCTGTCACGTCCATCGGATACGCAGCGGAAAAACCCCGCCTGCTCGGTCGGCTCATCCGCCGCCAGGCCAACTCTGACCGGAGAAAGCCGTGGGAGGAGCTCTTTTTCCTGCAAGAGTTTGGCGCTCCTCTCTCCCACGAGGCCGCCGGTCCCTACGCCGTCCCCCTCGATATGGTCCGCCTGGGCCCCTCCGCCTCCAACAAGCAGCCCTGGCGGATCGTCAAGGACGGGGCAGCCTGGCATCTGTACCTCCAGCGCACCAAGGGTTACCGGGATCGTAACTGGGGGATTCTGAGGATCGCCGATATGCAGCGCATTGACATAGGGATCGCCATGTGCCACCTGGAACTCGCGGCGCGCGAGCTGGGGCTGCCGGGAGATTGGCAGGACCAGGACCCCGCCATCGAACTGCCGGACACGCTGACTGAATACACCGTCAGTTGGGTCGCAGGGTAGGGACGGCTCCGCTCACTCTTGTATGAACGACTGCCCCAGCCCGCCGGGCGACCGGCCCCGGATGGCGCGATCCAATTGGCGGGCCACGCGCGGCGGCAGCAGGGCCAGCAGCCGGTCCACTCCCTCGCTGTTCAGCAGCAACAGGGCGAAAATCATCAGCGCGAACGGCGCAGACGAGAAAATCTGCGTTGGCACGTTGACGAAAGCCGAGTTACGCTGCAGGATGCTGCCCAGAGCTTTGAGCAATCCGAACAGATAACACCCCACCGCCACCCGCCACGGACTCCAGCCGCCAAAAATGACGATGGCCAAGGCAATCCAGCCGATCCCCGATGTGTGCCGATGGCTCCACCCCAACTTGATGCTCAACGAATAGGACGCTCCGGCCAGTCCCACCAGCGCCCCGCCGATCACTGTATAAACAAAGCGCAGCCGATGGACGTTCACTCCCCGGGCAAAAGCCGACTCGGGGCGCTCCCCCACCCCTTGCAGTTTAAGGCCGGGCTGAGTCTTGTGAGTCCACCACCAGGCCAAGACGACAGAGAGAATGCTCAGGTAGACGATCAGGTTGTGGTTGAACAGCACCGGCCCCAGAATGGGAATATCCGAGAGGTAGGGAATGGGCGCGTGAGAGACCGAGGGGCCCGGCCGACGGACGAACGGATTGCCCAAGAAATCGGCCAGCTCGATGCACAACATGGTCAGCACGAACCCGACGGCTACCTGCTCCTGACGCAAGGTGATACTGGCAAAAGCAATGATCAGGGCAACCAACGCCCCCACCGCCATCGCCGCCAGCATCCCTAGCGTCACGCTGCCAGTGGTAAACGCAACGGCGAACCCGGTCATCGCCGAAAGAGCGATAGACCCGTCCAATGATAGGTTGATCACACCGCTTTTCTCCGAGATGGTCTCGCCGATAGAGGCCAGGACTACCGGTGTAGAGGCTGCGACGATGGAAGCGAGGGTTTGGATGAGAAAATTGGTCTCCATCAGGCTGCCTCCTCCACTGCCCGGCGAACCTGGCGTGCCCGCAGCATCCGCCAACCGTTCACCAACATGACTGCCAGCACCACCGAGGTCCGCAGAACACCGCCCAACGAGGAATCCAACTGCATATTCAACTCCAGGCGGGGACTCCCTACACCCACAGCGGCGAAGAAGAGGGCGATGAGCGGCACCCATTGAGGCCGATAGCCGGCCAACAGGGCGACCAGCAGCCCGAGATACCCCTGCCCCCCGGCAATGTCCGGGATCATGCGCCCGTAACGGGCGGAGCAGCGAATCGCACCGGCCAGGCCAGCCAGCCCCCCACAGGTGGAAAAAGCGATCAGCAGGCGGGAGGTCGAAGGGACGCCCAACGTAAACGCGGATCGAAAGTTCTTGCCCATGGCCTTCAACTCCAAGCCCCAGCGCGTGCCTTGCAGGAGAAAATAGGCGATCACCACTGCCACCAGAGTCAAGACCACGGCCAGCGGTGCGACCCGCAGATGCCTGAAATGAGGCATCCAGGCCGGGCCGGGAAAGGGATCGGTACCGCTCATAGTGGCTCCATCCGCCGGCTTCCACGGGTTAAAGATCAACCAGATAGCCAATCCCTGCGCCAAATAGTTCAGACCCAGCCCGCCAAAGATCTCGTGCACCTTGCCGTACACTTTCAACAGGCCCGCCACGGCGCCCCACAGCGCCCCGCCCAAAATCCCCGCCAGGACCATCAGAGTCAGGACCGGCACCTGAGGCCAGAGCAGATTGCGCGCCACCCAGGTGGCGAAAATTGCGCCCAGGATGATCTGTCCCTCGACGCCCACATTCCACTGACCAGCCGTAAAGGTGACGCACATCCCCACACCGCACAGGATCAGGGGTACGCAAGCAGCGACCACGTCGGCCATCTTTTCCGGGCTTTCGAAAGCGCCCAACAGAATGTTGCGATACGCCTCCAAAGGCGACGCTCCAACGATGACCAGGACCACCATCGTAAACAAAAGCGCCAGGAGAATCGGCACGAGGCCCCACAAGACGCCCATCAGCTTTTTTCTCAAATCATCCTCCTGTCTGGCCCTTGCCCGCGATGAGATACCCCAACTGCTCCACCGTAGTATCGCAGGCATGCACCGACTCCATCTGGCCACCGCAAAAGACCACGATGCGATCCGAACGTTCCAGCAGCTCGTCCAGATCGGCCGAGATGAACAGGATAGCCGTCCCATCCTCCCGCCGGGCCAGCAGCTGCTGCCAAATCCAGCGAGCCGATTCTACGTCCAGGCCGCGCGTCGGGTGTTCCATCAGCAGCAAGCGCAGGTGAGAGGGCAGCAGAGCCAGCATAAGCCGCTGCTGGTTGCCACCGGAGAGAGCCGCCGCCGGGTCATCAGGTCGCCCGATGATGTTGAAATGGGCTATCCCTTTCAACGCGCGCTCCCGAACCCCGTTCCAATCCAGGAAGAACGAGCCGTGCCGGTCAACCAGGGCAAAGTGCTCGCTCAATGTGAGAGCGCCGACCAGCCCCTCCTCCATGCGATTGGCGGGCGTGTAAGCGACGCCGGCGTCCAGAAATCGCTGATAGGACGCTCCCGTCAATTCCTGCCCATCCACGTGAATATGACCAGCTGACACCCACTCCAATCCAGCACAAGCCCGCAGGAACAACCGCTGTCCACTGCCCTCTAGCCCCGCCAGCCCGACGACTTCACCCGCCCGGATCTCGAAATTTACGTCCTGCACCTGCAGCCGATAGGAAGGCACGGTGACGCCCTCCAGCCGCAGGACTGTCTGGCCAGGCTGTACCGAGACCCGCTCGGCGGGAGGCAAGTTACGTCCAAACATCATCTCGACCAGGCGGCTCACCGGGCAGGGCATCTCGGCCTCGCCCGTCACTCGTCCGTGGCGCAGGACCGTCACGTGGTGACAAAGCTCCTCCACCTCCTCCAGCTTGTGGGAGACAAAAACCACCGACCGACCCTCCTGCTCGGCCAAACGATGCAGCGTCGCGAACAGTTTTTCCTTCTGGGGTGCAGAGATACCGGTGGTCGGCTCATCCAGAATGATGACCTGGGCTCCCAGGGCCAGAAGCCGCAGGATTTCGAGCTGCTGCCGCTCCCCGATGGTCAGGCTGGTCACCTCGGCGTCCGGGTCCAGGTCGAATTGAAAGCGCGCTCCCAACTCACGCAGGACTTTGCGGCCCTTCCGCCGATCCGGCAATATGCGGTCCTCAAAGGCCAGCAAAAAGTTGTCCAGGATTTGCATCTGGGGGAAATCCAGCGGGTCCTGGTGCAGCATACCAATCCCATGTGCAATGGCCTCAGCCGGAGAATCGAATGACACCGGGCGGCCATCCACCCGGACCACGCCCCGGTCCGGAGACTGGTAACCAGAGAAACACTTCATCAGAGTGCTCTTGCCGGCCCCATTTTCGCCCAGCAGGCCGTGAATGGTCCCCGATTCGATGGTCATCGAAATGCCATCGTTGGCCCGAACGGGGCCAAAGTACTTGTGGATATCAACCAGTTCAACTTTCATAGCTATTCACCAAGGTGCCAGGCACCCCTCAGGTGCCTGGCACCTACACCAGCACACGACAGATTACTTGCTGGGGCCTTCCATACCTTGCAACAGTTGCTCCATGTACCAGATCTGCTCGTCAGTCGCCTTTGTGCCGTCGGCCAGGAACTGGGAACCGTCCTGGTAGTTGAGCGGCCCGACAAAGAGCCGGATCGAACCATCTGCCAGACCCGCGATGAATTCGTCCACGTTGGCGGACCAATCCTGGTGCTGATCGAGAGCCGGTCCATTCAAGAATCCGATGGGGCTGGAATCCCGATCGTTGATGTCGTTCCAGTCCGGCGGATCCCAGACGAATTGAGGCTTCCAGGTGCCGTTCATCACTGCCTCGATGCGTTCGATGTAGCCGGGCGCCCAGTTAAAATACGGCACCCCCAGGCAGATGTCGGGAGACTCTTCGCACGCACCCTCATAGTCATACGGGATGGCAAAGACCCGCTGCCCCTGCGCCGCCCGCTGCCCGGAGACTATGATCGCCTCGGTGGTATCAATCCCCGAGATCAACACGTCCACTCCCTCGTTGATCAAGTCGTTGGAGACCTCGGTCGGGTCAAGGGTGACGCCAGGGATGTTGAACCAGAAACCGATCCAGGTGACGATGAAACGCAAGTCGTCGGGATCCTCGCCCCGATAGTTCTCATAGCAGTACCGCGCGCCCAGATAGACCGAGGAGGCCAGGCGACGGGTCTCTTCGTTGATCAATGGCCCAACGTAGCCGATCTTGCCCGTCTCGGTCGCCATAGCAGCGGCACAGCCGGCGATCATTTTGCCATACACCATCTTGCCCATATAGTTGTCCACGTTCGGGGGGGCATCTCCGGTCAGTACGTGATCGCCCGAGATGTGAATAAATACCACGTCGGGATATTTCTCCGCCGCGCGATCTGTATCCTCCTTAAAGTCGTCAGAGGTCGTAAAAATCACCTTAGCCCCCTGCGAGACCATATCGTCCACTGCCTGCTCCAGGGTCGTCTCAGGCCGGTCGGCGGGATTCAACTTGTCCAGGTAGACAAATCTGGTATTGGGGAGTTGCTCGGTGACGTACTCGGCCGCCGTATAGTGAGCCTCACTCCATCCATGATCGTTGTACGGCCCAACCAGGATCAGGCCAAAGAGGAACTCTTCCTCTGTCTCTGGTCCTGCCGGCTCCTCGATAGGCGTGGGGCCGCAAGCCGCCAACAACAAAACTGCGACGAGCAAAACACTTGTCAAGTTCCACAGATGCTTGGACATTCACCCTTTTCCTCCTTTTAGGTGTAATTACATTGTTTGCCCGCATCAGCGTCGAAACTATCTAGCCGTTACACACCACCTCCCTCCTCACGCGAGCCTGTCCAGATGATAACACAATATCAACGC
>DSDT01000263.1 GCA_011048615.1 Chloroflexota bacterium
CCGCATCCACCTGGACGTTCAACTCCTGGGGATGGTCCCGCATGGCGTAGAGGGCGTTCAATCCGGCGCGCGCTCCATCCAGGGCCGCCTGGGCGGTGTTGACTCCCACCCAGGACTTCCAGTACGCATTGGGGATCAGATGGGCGCTGAGGGGCAGTCCCGGCAGCGAGGGCCGATACGGCTCCGGAATCTTGGCCAGTTCGTCCTCGGCATCGCTGAGGGCGGCCTTGCTATCCCCAAAGGCATCGTCGGCGATCTCGGCCGCGTCCTTCATCGCGACGGCCTGGTTCAACGCCGCTTCGGCTGCCGCCACCTGCGCCCGCGCCAGGGCGATCTGAGCCTCCAACTCCTGGGGATGGTCTCGCAGAGCCATCAAGTCCTGCCAGGCCTGGTACGCGCCATCCCGCCCCGCTTCCGCCTGGGACAGCTCGGCCTCCGCCCTCCGAATCCGCTCCGCGCGCGCGCCGGCCTCTGCCTGTGCCAAACCCGCTTCGGCCGCCTCTAGGCCCGCCTGCGCCACCTCGATCCGGGCATCCAACAGGGTCCCGTCCAGGCGCACCAACACCTGTCCAGCCTCGACCTCGTCCCCCTCGTCCACCAAAAGGTCAGCCACGCGTCCTCCCAACTCTGGCGCGATGGAGACCTCCTCCGCCTCGATAAAGCCCGACGCGGTCAGCTTTCCCACCTCTGGTTGGGCCATAGTCAACTCCATCGTCACCTGCTTCCACAGCGATGGATTGTTGTGCAGATAAAACCCTGCTCCCACGCCGATCACCAGAACGGCGACGATGATCAACATGGGAACCATCCGCTCTCGTTTCATATCCTCACTCCTATCCTACAACGTGATTGCGCGCATTGGAGATGAACACATCCTCTCCAAACAATCCCATCATCCTCGCCTTCCTGCTCACCTACTCCGGCCGCTTGTGGGAAGGCGTGACCGCCGAAATGAACACGTCCTCCAAGGTCGGCACGATCCATTCGATGCTGCTCACTCGCACCCCCTCGCTTGCCAGGTATGCGGTGATAACCGGCTGCAAAGCCTGGGCATCAGGTACCACGGCGTGGATTTGAGCTCCGTAGAAGGCGATCTCGTCACAGACCAACTCTCCCGCCTGCTGGGCCGCTTTCAAGAGACCCATGGCCCGTTCTGGATCGTCGGCGTTGATCTCGAGCACCTGTCCCCGCATATGAGTCTTTTTCAGGCGATCGGGGGTATCGAGGGCTACCAAACGCCCTTCGCTGATGAACCCCACCCGTTGACAGAGCTCGGCCTCGTCCATATAGTGGGTGGTGACCATCACGGCCACCCCCTTCTTGGCCATCGCATATATCAAGCCCCAGAAATCACGCCGGCTGACCGGGTCCACACCAGCGGTCGGCTCGTCCAGGAAGACAACCTCTGGCCGGTGAACGATCGCGCACCCTAACGCCAGGCGCTGCTTCCAGCCCCCGGAGAGGGTGGCGGTCAATTCGTTCTCCCGGCCCTGCAAGCCCGCCATCTCGATGATCTCGGCTTGGCGGTGTCTCAGTTCAGCGCGCGAGAGTCCATACGCCTGACCATAGAAGCGGATATTTTCCCGCGCTGTGAGGTCGTTGTAGAGAGTAAAGAGCTGTGACATGTACCCGACGTGGGCCTGCATATGCTTGGCCTGGGTGCTCGGATCGTATCCCAACACCAGCGCTCTACCTGAGGTGATTTTGAGCAGTCCCAACAGCATGCGGATGGTCGTCGTCTTGCCCGCGCCGTTGGGACCCAGCCAGCCATACACCTCGCCCCGCCGCACCCGAAAACTGACGCGATCCACGGCCGTAAAGTCGCCAAACCGCTTGGTCAAATCCTCCACTTGGACGGCATACTCGTCCATATCCATCTCCTTACGCCGCATCCGATGCGCCAGCCGATTGTTTGCGAATCAGCGAGATGAACGCCTCTTCCATGCGGGTCTCGATCTCACGCATGCCCTCGCAGGTGATCCCTTGTGCAGCCAGCGCCGCCTCGATCTCCCGTCCGCGCCGGTCCGGGTCATCCACAAAGATGTGTAACATGGCCCCATAGGTCTGCACTTCTAAAACGCCCGGCAGGTCGGGCACCAATCGCCACGCCGGCACAAAGTCCGAGGGCTTGAACTCGAGCAAGCGTCCCGGCACCATCTGTTTGATCTTGCCCGGCGAGTCGTGGGCGATGAGTCGGCCCTCGTACATCAATCCCACCCAGTTACAGCGCTCCGCCTCATCCATATAGGGCGTGCAGACAAAGATAGTCGTCCCTCGCTCCCGCCTCAAGTCTCCCAGCAAGTTCCAAAACTCGCGCCGGCTGACCGGGTCCACGCCCAACGTCGGCTCGTCCAACAGCACCACCTGAGGCTCGTGCACCAGGCTGCACGCCAGGGCCAACTTTTTCTTCATCCCACCCGAGAGCCGACTCGCCAGCCGATCGGTGAACCCGCTCAAACCGGCGAATTCAAGCAGATCGGGAATGCGGCGGCGCTGCTCGGCCGAGCTGACTCCCTGTACCCTGGCAAAAAAGCGCACGTTCTCCATCACCGTCAGATCCCCCGGCAGAGCGAACTGTTGAGCGATGTACCCCACCCGCTCCCGAATGCGATAGGTATCGCGCATCGAATCGTGCCCCAGGATGCTGCTCTGCCCCGAGGTGCGGGTCAGCAGCCCCAGGATGACCCGCGTCGTCGTCGTCTTGCCCGCCCCATCCGGCCCAATCAGGCCGTAGGTCTCCCCGCGCCGCACCTGGAGCGTCACGCCATCTATGGCAGTCACGGCGCCATCTTTGACCTGGAACTGCTTGACCAGATTCTGGGTCGAAATGACTACTTGTTCGTCCATACTCTATCCTGTGACACTGGACATCTCAATCCAACCGCTTTTTGAACGTGAGCGCCGAAACCACCACGACCACGACGCTGTACACCACCAACACCAACACGTCGGCCCACATAAAGGAAAGACCGACCCCTTTGGTGATGATCCCCCTGGCAATGCGAACGAAATAGGTCGCCGGGATGAGATTACTGACCGCTTTGACGATCGGTGGCATAGGCTGCCGGGGGTAGATGAGACCGGTCAGCAGCATACAAAGCAGCATGAACAACAGAGTGATCTGCCGCGCCTGACGCTGTGTCTTTGCCACCGTCGAGATCAACAACCCCAGGCCCAACCCAGAGATGATGAATAGCAAGGAAAGCCAGACGAACGACCATGGATTTCCCTTGAAGGGCACACCGAACCAAAAGATGCCAAACAGAACCACGATCAGCATAACTATGACCGCCAGCACCAAGTTGGGCACCATTTTTCCGATCAATAATTCTATCGGGCGGGCGGGGGTGATGAGAATCTGCTCGGTCACGCCCAATTCTCGCTCCCGCACCACGGCGGTGGCCGCCTGCCCAATGGTCATCACCTGCAGCAGAATCGCAATCAGGCCGGGCACGATAAAGATCATGTCATCCCGATCGGGATTGTAGAGCACGCGCGTGGACGTGCGAATGGGCAGCGAGATGTCCCCTCCCAGACTGGCGGCACCCACACGGGCCACCTTCTCCACGGTCAACCCCATGGCCCATGACTGGGCCACCGCGTTCGCCGCGCTGTAGCCCGAACTGACTGAGGCTGCATCAGACCCATCCAAAATGACCAACGCCTGGGCCTCCCCCCGCTCGATCTGAGCGGCGAAATTGGGCGGAATCACGATCCCGGCCTTGACCCGCCCCTCATCAATCGCCTGGATGACCTGCGTTTCGTCTGCCACGTACATGTCTATGTCGAAATACCCCGACGCCACCAGCGCGCCCACAAACGCCCGGCTCTGCGCATCCATACTCGCGTCGGCGACGGCCGTGGGAATGTGATCCACCGTCAAAGAGACCGCATAGGCGAACAGGAACATTTCGAGCACGGGCATGAGCAAGAGCATCACCAAGGTGCCCCGATCCCTCAGGATTTGGATAGCTTCCTTTTGGATGATCGCGCTTAGACGGCGTATCCTGTTCCGCAGTCCCTCTCTCATATTGTCCACACCACGCATCTCTCAATCCAGCCTTCGTCTGAACACTCGAACTGCCAGGCCCATGACCAGGACGACGTATACCAACAGCGCTACCACCTGCTCCCATAGAAACTCGATGCCGACGCCTTTGGTGATGATGCCCCGCGAAATGGGGATGAAATAGGTCAACGGAAATAGATTCCCCACCAGGCGCAGGCCCACCGGCATGACCTCACGGGGAAACATGAACCCCCCCAGCAACAATCCCACCAGTGCCAATGCCATATTCAGTTGTTGGGCCTGCTGCTGGTTCCGGGAGACGGTCGAGATCAACAACCCCAAGCCAAGGCCGGAAAAGATGTACACCAGGGCCAACCAGACAAAGAGCCAAAAGCTGCCCCGGAACGGCACGCCAAACACCAACGCTCCCATAGCCAGCACAGTCAACATATTGATGATGGCCACGACGATATTGGGGACGATTTTACCCAACATCAGCTCGATGGGACGAATCGGAGTGACCAGGAGCTGCTCCATCGTGCCAACTTCGCGCTCACGCACCACGGCAGCGGCCGTCAGGGCAATCGTCTGGGTCTGCAAGATCATGGCGCACATGCCAGGGATGACGAACCAGAGGTCGGTCAAGTTGGGGTTGTACAGGATGCGGACCATGGTGTCGAGGGATAAAAAGCTGCGCTCCCCGGCCATCTGTCCCGACCGCTCAAACCTCTCCAGCAGGATCTGGGTGGCGTGGGTCTCGGCGATGGCGGTGGCGGCATTGTAGGCCGACTGCGAGGTATAGAGATCGGATCCATCCACCAGGAACAATACCTGGGCATCCCCCTGCTCCCGGCGCGCGGCAAAGTTGGGAGGGATCACGATCCCGGCCTGGGCATCCCCGGCGTCTATAACGTCCGAGACCTCGGCCTGATTGGAAACGTAGAGCAAGACGTCAAAGTACCCGGAGGCTACCATTCCATCCACGTAAGCCCGGCTGGCGAAATCGCGGCTCTGGTCCGCCACCACCGTGGGGATGTGATCGACGTGCATGTGCACTGCGTAGCCAAAGAGGAACAATTGGAGCATGGGTAGGCTGAGCAGCAAGAGCAGCGTGCTCTTGTCACGCCAGGTCTGGATGAACTCTTTTTGCATCACCGTCCAAATCCGTTTCACCATCTCGACACCTCAATCCACGCGGACGCGAATCCCATCCAGGAGCAAATCCACAATCGCCTCAGACAGCGCACGCCGTTCCTCCTCAGAGGGAGGCGATGCGACGCCGCGCAAGACCGGCAGAATGCCCGCGATAAACATCCCCACCACCATCCGTGTCGTCAGCCCTGGATCCACAGCCCGAAAATCCCCCTCCTCGATGCGGGCAGCGATAAACGTCTCCAGCAAATCATTCACCCGCTGAAATCGGTCGAGGACAAAATCCTGTAAAATCACGTCGTCGAGCCACGCCTCCAGCAGCAGCGTCCGGGTAAAGGTCAATTGAGACATAAAGAGGTCCAGGCCGCGCTCGACCAGGACGACCATGTCCTTCCGTCCCCGGAGCTTGTCCACATCCTTTAGCAGCCCATCAATGGGAGACTGTCCCTCGTGGGCGATGGCAAGCAGAATCTCGCGCTTACCGCCAAAGTAATTGTATAGCGTCCCCTCGGCCACATCGGCCGCCGCCGCAATCTCCCACGTCGTGGTGTTATCGTACCCCTTGTCAGCGAACACCCGGGCGGCGGCGGCCAAAATCTCGCTCCGCCGCCGCGCGATGCGCCGCTTCCGGCGCTCCTCGAAACTGGCGCCCCGTTTCTCGTGCTTTTCCCCAGTTTTGTTCATATCCCCTTCCCACACGACTAGAATAATTGCTCACTGTATGAGCATATACTCATTTAATGAGCGAATACTACAATAAATGAGCAAATATGTCAATAGCACTTTGGTACTAGCTGAAATGTAAACAAAAACCGCGCCCCAGCGCTGGGGCGCGGTCAGGAAACGGAAAAGGCGATCGCTCAAGGCTCGGATTTGAAGGCGACGCCCACGGTCCCCGGCCCGACGTGAGCACCGATGACAGGGCTGACCGTAGTGCGATACACCCGGGATACGCCAAACCGATCCCTGATCTGCTGGGCCAGCGCGTCTCCCTCAGCCGGGCTGTTTACGTCCAGTGTGGTCGCCTCCAACATGCGCCGGCCTCCCAACTGTTCCTCGACACAATCCAGCATCTGGGCCACGGCCTTCCGCTTGGTGCGCACCTGTCCCAGGGGTTCGATGGCTCCATCCACCAATTGCAGCAGCGGTTTGATGTTCAGAGCCGTGCCCACGAACCGCCTGGCCCCACCGATGCGCCCGCCGCGGTGCAAATATTCGAGCGTATCCACCGCAAAGATGATACCCACCCGCTCCCGTATGTCCTCGGCCACGGCGACGACCTCGGCAGCGGATTTCCCCGCCAGCGCTGCCCGGGCTGCATCCAGCACGATAAAGCCCATACTCATCGCCGTCGAGAGCGAATCTATCACATGAACCGTAGGCCGGGACATCTGCGCCTGCGCTGCCTGGGCATTGGGGACTGTGCCACTGAGCTTGGAGGAGATAAAGATGCCGACGACCGTATCGGCCTGCCCTCCCGCCTGCCGGAAAAACTCGATGAACTCCCCGGCTGAGGGCTGCGAGGTGGTGGGGAATTCTTTCGATTTCGTCAGACGGCGGTAGAACTCGGGCGGGGAGATGTCCACCCCATCCCGAAACCGCTCCTCTCCCCACAGCAGCCAGAGGGGAATGGTCGGTATGCGCAGGTCGCCCAGCGCTTCTTGGGGAATATACCCCGTACTATCCGTCACCACGACAACTTTTTGATTCGTCATAATTGCCTCCTTGACTATTTCGACAATGCCAGATTAGAAAACAGGGCACGGATTTTCACGGATGCAGACAGATACCTGCGATTCTTGTCCCTGAAAATCTGTGTGAATCCATGTCCCAAAAATTGTTTGCGCCGAGTCTGACATTGTCAAGCTATACACGCCCCCAAGATTAGAACACTCGAACCGTTAAAAGGATACGCCAGGGGCAGAAAAATCACCACATCCTCCGCCGCTCGGAGCGATTTCCAGACCTCGGAGGTCGGCCCAGGGACGCGGGTGCCGCAATAGAGACACCCGGCAGAGTGAGCGTCGTGCCATTCGTTATCGGGTGATGGGCGCGAGCCCGGATTGGTCGATCCTGCGGACAGCTTGATTACGAATCGAGAGGTAATAGCACGTTTATCACGATGGCGACGATACCGGCGACGACAGTGCGCAGGCCATATCCCACGAGACTGCGTCCCGACACGCTCCCCAAGAACATGCCGAGTCCAAACAATCCCACTAGCGCCACGACGAGCGAGATCACATAGCTGAGCAGAATATCGCCCAACAGGGGAGTGAAAAAGAAGGGAAACAGCACGAGCACCGAAGAGAGGAGTGGCGACAGTCCATCCACCAGGGATACGACAATGACGGCCACCCGCGAGGCGCGACCGATCTTGGTCTTGCCCAAATCAGTCAGCGACAGACGTTCCAACTCGGCCAGTTCGCGTCCCCGCTCAGCGGATTCGGCCAAATATGCCCCCCATAATCCAGAGATGCCGATGGAAATCGAGGTCGCAATGCCAATGCGGATGACGATACCAGGATCGCGCACATTGCCCAGATAATTCCCCATCAACACACCGATCATGGTCAACACACCGTCAAATCCATTGTTGGCTAACGCGCGTCGAGCGATTTGTGAAAAGCCGGCGATGCGCTCATACTCGCGCATATCGTCCAGCACCTGAACCACGAGATTGACTGGATTAGGCGCCTCTTCCACGGCTAATCCTGCGGTGTGATGACATCTTCAATCAGCACGTTGCCGGCCGCCACCTCGTCAATAGAGTGGACCGCTCCCCCATTTTCCTCAATCACTCGGACAATGTTCTGGTAATTCAAATGATGCCCCTCGATCGTGATCTTGGCATTCTCCACGCGGCGGTCAATCTCATAGATCGAGATGTTTGCCCCGTCAACTCCCTCTAAATCGGACAGCACTTGAGCCAATTCCACAATGCTCGGCTCGAGGGGTTTCAGCACATCCATCACCAAGCGTCTCAAATTTCCCATCGTCTGTTTTTACTCCTTCATTGGCAATATCGCCCGTGCGAACAAGAGATAGCCGGTATGAGCGACCATACGATCCATCGGTCGCAAACGCGCAGACACCGCTTTGTACTGACGCAGCAGCAGTTCCTCCACCTCGATCATTCCAAACCCGCTTTGCTCCAACGCCTCGATCAAGCGGCTGACCTGATTCGTAGTGGGTAGGATGCAGCCCAAGAACCCCCCGGAAGCCAACGCCTGGTGCGCCTGATTGACATAGTCCCACGGATTGGGCAGGTCCAGAAACAGGGCAGTGACGTCATCCTCGTCAAAGCCGGCGGCAATATCCCGCAGCTTGAACTCGACGAACTCGGCCAGGCCCAATTGTTCCAGGTTGCGCCGGGCCAACTCGTGCATATCGGGCCGCACCTCGTAGGAGAACACCCGTCCCGTGGGGCTTACTGCCTGGGCCAAGATCAACGTCAATCCCCCGCTGCCAGTCCCGGCCTCGACCACCCGGCAGCCCGGCGCAATGCCCATCTTCATCAGGATGTAGCCGGCATCTTTGGGATAGATGATTTGAGTCGTTCGCTTGAGGTTGCGCACCAGATCATCCGTCGAGGGACGGAGACATAGAAAAGGATACCCCAGATGAGTGGATAGCTGGGTTCCCCACGGAGCACCGATCACCTCGTCGTGAGCGATTACCCCGCGATGAGTATGGAGTTGTGATCCGGGCTCCAGCCGAACGATGAAGGATTTGCGATCACGCCCCACCAACAGGGCTAGATCGTGAGGTTTTGCAGACTGCAAAACGCGTTTTTCAACGGTCAAGTTTTCTCAAACCCTACAGGTACTGCCTATGGCAAAACTTGGATTGTTCAATTATAGCGTACTTTTGGCTTAGCGCAACCTCACGGGGCAGCCGGATGACAAGTCACAGAGGTATTGACACAATTTGACTTGAAAGCAGGATAGTGGTACACTAGGTCTGTAACACCGGTCGTTACACCGTCTGGAGTTTGTCAGTTTGCCCAAGAAACCAAGGGAGGTACTGAATGGCAGAAGAGAAAAAGACCGTTGTCTGCATCGAAGACGAGCCAGAGATGATTGACCTGGTCAAACTGATCCTGGGCCGCAAGGGGTTTGATCTCGTCGGCGCTGTCGGCGGGCGCGAGGGGCTGGAGACTGTGCGCAAGCTCAAGCCTGACTTGGTGCTTTTGGACCTGATGATGCCCGATATGGACGGCTGGGAAGTCTACCAGCAGATGAAGGCCGACGATGAGCTAAAAGTCATCCCAGTCATCGTCGTCACTGCCAAAGCCCAATCTATAGACAAGGTGCTAGGCCTGCACATCGCCAAGGTTGACGATTACGTCACCAAGCCCTTTGGCCCGCAAGAGCTGCTGCAGAGCGTGAACAAGGTCCTGGGAATCTAGACCAGCGGTTCAACTGGCTATTAGGGCCAAATCTAAAGACGGGCCTATCGCTTGGATTTACCGGCAGGTTGCATGGTCTCACACCCCCAAAATGACAGGCTCAACGAGCGGGAATGCTTGGCATGCTCAAAGGGCGATGGGAAGGAGAGCCTCCTAACCCATCGCCCCTTTTGGCTTCTGTAGGCGGGCTGCTCCGGTGGTACAAGAGGAGGTACAGGTATGGAACTTGCAGTGGTGCAGATAGAGAAGCCAGAACCGGTCAATCTTGTTCTTGGACAGTCTCATTTCATCAAAACGGTACCCGATCTGCACGAAGCGCTGGTAACCAGCGTACCGGGCATCAAATTCGGGCTGGCCTTTTGCGAGTCGTCGGGGCCAGCCCTGCTGCGGGTCAGCGGCACCGACGATGCGCTCATCGCCCTGGCAAAGAAAAACGGCCTGGCCCTGAGCGCCGGTCACAGCTTTATCATTTTTTTGGGCGAGGGATTTTACCCCATCAACGTGCTGAACGCCATCAAACAGATACCCGAAGTGTGCCGCATCTTTTGCGCCACCGCCAACTCGGTGGAGGTCATCATCGTCGAGACGGAGCAAGGCCGCGGCATCCTGGGCGTGGTGGACGGTGTCAAGACGACCGGGGTGGAAACCGAAGAAGACGTCGCCCACCGTCAAGATTTTCTTCGTATGATTGGCTACAAACTGTAGCCAGACAAAGGGACCTGACTTGATACCCTAAGCGGAAGCCGTACCCGTCGCTTGCAACGACACGCACTTTCTGCTCCCTGATGAATACATGAACGCCAGCGCTGCACTAGAGCTATTTCTGGACGCACACCGGTTGAAATGCACACCCCGCACCGGCTGGGTGATGCGTGGGGTGGTGGATGCCGAGAGCGTTGCCGATCACAGTTTCGGCGTGGCTTTCATCGCGCTGGTACTGGGTGAGATGGTGGATCAGCCCCTCGACAGGGCCAAACTGCTGACCATCGCCCTGCTCCACGACCTGCAGGAAAGCAGCATCGGCGATATTCCCATGCCGGTCACCCGTCACCTCCCTCCTTCGGCCAAATACGAGGCCGAGCAATCCGCCCTGAAAGAATTGTTGGATCAACTGCCCTGGTCCGAGGATTGGCTTTCCTGGTGGCAAGAATTTGAGCAGAACACCAGTATCGAAGGGCAGATCGTCCGAGACGCCGACCAACTCGATATGCTGATTCAGGCCCACATCTACGAACAGACGACAGGTAACCGGTATTTGGCCGAGTTCTGGCCCCCACTGCAGGAGGCATCCTTCAACTTTCCCGCCGCCCAGGCCATTTACGAACAACTGGTCACGCAACGCGAACATCCTGCGGTGAGGTCTGCTGTCTGATCTATGGACATCGGCTACGACATGGCAACTGTAATGACTGTGACAAACAAGACCCAAGGGAAACGACTGCTGGACCGGGTACACCGCTGTACCAGCTTTCTCTGTCGTCTGCGGGGCTTGACCTTTCGAAAAGGACTGGCAACAGATGAGGGGCTCTTGCTGGTCGGCCAGCGAGACAGTCGGACCGAGACGGCCATCCACATGTTCTTTGTCTTCTTCCCCATCGCCGCGATATGGCTGGACTCGCAAGGGCAGGTGGTGGATGCACAACTGGCCCGCCCTTTCCGGCCCCTCTACGTCCCCTGCGCCCCCGCCAAAGACATCCTGGAGGGTCCACCTGGCCTGCTGCATCACGTCCAGGCAGGAGATAGACTATGTTTTGGAGAGAGAGCACCTTGAACCAAAGACTCGCCCTTGTTGTAGCCGTCCTCTTTTTGATCGGCTGCCACGTCACCCCCATACAAGCTCAATCCGCTGACCCGCCGGCGGATCCCACGATCCACATCGTGCAGCGAGGCGATACGCTGCTCTCCATCGCCAATCGGTATGGGGCGACAGTGGACGCCATTACACACGCCAATGGCATCCCCGATCCACGACAAATCTATCTCGGCCAGCGTATCATCATCCCTAGCGCTGCGAACGATCTCGAGATCACAGAGACAGTGCCGTACGTGTTCCAGATTGGTGACACCCTCACCGCTATCGCGCGGCGCTATCGCACCACGTGGCAGACGCTTGCCCAGGTCAACAACCTGCTCTCTCCCAATGTTCTCTACACGGGACAAGTGATCCAAGTCCCGACCATCGCCACATTGACTAGCAATGATATGGGGAACCCTGTGCCGATAGAGAGATACGACACATCTTATGTCGTGCGTCCCCAGGATACGATGCTGCGTATCGCGTTGAAACACGGCATCTCGCCCTGGACACTGACCACTGCCAGTCACGTGGCCAACCCAGCCCTGATCTATCCTGGACAGGCTCTAACTGCCCCCGGTCTGGGAGAAGGAAACGGTCATCTCCCCACCCCCTTCGCCTCGATCACAGTGCAGCCGTTACCCGTAGCTCAGGGGACGGTGATGGTCATCAAGGTCCATACGATCGAGTCGGTCACTCTGACGGGCGAATTGTTCGAGCAGACAATCCCGTTCGCTGAAGAGGGAGGGATATACTATGCACTAGTGGGCGTACACGTATTTGCGGAAACAGGGCTATACGATTTGAATTTGACAGCCACAGACGAGCAGGGGCAAAGCACCATAGTCAGCACCAGGGTGGTGGTGGAAGCCAGCCGTTTCTACTATGAGCGAATTGACGTCCCAGCAGGACGTACCAATCTCTTGGACCCTGTTGCCATCGCCAGAGATAACGAGCGCCTCAACATGGCACGCCGGACGTTCACACCGGAGCGGCTGTGGGACATCCCCTTCGAGCGACCCTGTGTTGGGTCGATCTCGGCCTACTTTGGCTCTCACCGCTCCTACAACGGCGGGCCGTACACCAGCTATCACAGCGGCATAGATTTCCGGGTTCCCAGCGGTACGCCTATCTACGCAGCGGCATCCGGAACCGTCGTACTGGCCGAACCGCTGACGTTGTGGGGCAACGCCGTCGTGATCGATCACGGATGGGGAGTTCTCACCGGGTACGGTCACCTTTCCAAGATTGAAGTAGAGATCGGCCAACACGTCGAACGGGGCGAGTTGATTGCCAGAGCCGGCAACACTGGGCTGTCCACCGGATCACATCTCCATTGGGAAACGTGGGTCAACGGAGCCAGTGTGAACGGCCTGCAATGGTTGGAAGACCCCTCCACCTGGCTCCAAGTCGAGTGGTTGGCCGTGGGAGGATAATCGAACACCAAGGGCTTGCTATTCCGACTCGTCGTCGCCTGACAACTCGATCAGCGCTCGAGCCTCATCAGCATAGTGGAGCGGGACCAAGATACGCACTTCCGCCAGACCATCAACGGTAATGCCAAAGATTTGCCCCACACTCTCATAGTCCAACAACACCGGGATGCCCGCGTCCTCCAACTTTGCCCTGATGACCTGTGCCCGCAACATGCCATGCTCCACCCTAACATCAATCCAGTCAGGATAGCGCGCCCGATTGTCTCGTACCTTCACCTGAGCCTCCTCTGGATATCAGACACTTGGACCAAGTGTGCCCCAAATGAGCATATTTGTCAAACTAGTACAAGCCTGGTATAATCGCGCCGATGAATGAATCCAGTTTTTTTGTAGGAGTTTACCGTTGATCCAACGCAAGACTCAGAACCCAGAATACTGGGGTGACGAGTTCACCATTACTCCCAACGATCTCCAATATCTCAGCACGCTACTCATCGAAGATGAGCTGCCACGCTCGGCGGAGGAACTAGGCCGCGCATTGGTTCTGCAACGAATTCAGGAAGAAGAAGCCCTTGTGCAGCGAGCGCTGTCCAAAGGCTCCCTGTACCAACCCAAATGCACATTCCAGATGGGTGAACAGGTCGTTTTCCCTGCATTGGACTATCGCGTCGGACAGGTCATCGGCCTGCGGCCCGGTCATAACCCGGAATATGGCGACTTTCAGGTCATCCAGGTGCAGTTCGAGACCGGGAGAAATCGTGAATTCGCATCCGATTTTAGCGCCGATCACCCGTTGAACGCTGACGTACAAACCAGCATATCCGAAGGCCAAGCGCTCAAACCCTCGGAAGAGCTTGAAGCGGAATACAGTCCACAGGTAGGACAGCTGCTCGCGAAACGATTGGAATCGGAACCGGACTTTGTCCGGCTGGCCGGCGAGTGGTTTCGCAGAGACCTGCTGGTCGAGGTCAACACAGGTCATCTGAACCTGGCGGAGGCAGTGCTGGATATGCAGGGCGGTGGACCGCTGCCCACTCAAGAGTTGCTGGGCGATCTAGAGCTGCCAGAAGAGATCACCCCTCAACTGCGCACCTTCTCCCTGAACTATGCGCTTCAAGAAGACGAACGGTTCGACGAAGTGGGGCCAGCCGGGGAAGTGCTCTGGTTCCTGCGCAGTATGGAACCGGAGAGCGTGCAGTCCATTCCCTTGCACCTGCGCTATACCCCCTTGGACTATGACCCGGCGCTGCTGACTAGCGAGATGATCTCGCTGGAACAGGAATTGGACGACGAATGGTCAGACCTGGCCCCTCCTGATCAGGTATCGGAGCCGGTGACCATTGTGCTGACCTATCCGCATTGGAAGTCGGGCACGTTGCCCCTTTCGAGCCGCCTGTCGGGCGTGTTCCCAACCGGTCGCACGCAGCGTATCCGATTCACCCTGGTGGATGGTGAGACGAAAACCCAGATCCCCGCATGGGTCGTGCGTGAGGGGCGCTACGTCTATGGCCTGGGAGAATGGTATCGGTCCAACGACACCCCAGTGGGCGCCTACCTGGAACTGAAACGAGGGGAGAAACCAGGCACTGTCATCATCCAACGGAGCAGCCAGCGCCCCCGACGGGAGTGGATTCGGATCGCGCTGCCGATAGATGGTCGGCTCACCTTTGAGATGCGAAAACAACTCATTCCCTGCAAATATGACGAGTTGATGATCGTAGCAGGAGAAGATTCTCAGGCCATAGAGCAGGTATGGATGCGCACCAAGCGAGAGAGACTATCGCTCAAACAACTCATCAGCGAGATTTTTCCCGAGCTGGCAAAACTGAGCCCTCAGGGCACCGTTCATGCCGCCACGCTCTACAGCGCCCTCAACATCGCGATACGCACGCCACCTGGTCCTATGCTGGTCGAATTGGTCAGCAGCGGCACGTACTCACCGGTCGGAGATAATTACTGGGTCTTGCGGTTAGGGGGAGTTTAACTTGCCAATAAAAGTTCCCGTTCCTCTCTTATCGTTACCTACGCTGGTCAAGCCCACAATTGATACCCCCTTCCACATCGACTACGATTGGTGGGAGCGGAAGGGGCTGCAAATCAGCGTGGAACTGCGCGCTCACCTCTGCCAGGAACATCAAGGCGTCTTCAAAGATCACTTTGACACGGAAAAAATCGACTGGGTTGATGGTAGAACAGGCGAAGTGACCCAAGTGGATGGACTGCAACACATCCTACAAATTCATTGCAGCAAACAGCCGAACTATATCAACGAACATCTATCGCTGGTTGACGCGGCCTTCCGTATGCTCCTGGCAAACGGAAACACACCGCTGACGTGTAAAGAGCTGAGTTCCATCCTCGGCCAACCGGCCAACAAGATTCTGCACACCCTGTCCGGTCGCACGGTCTACAAAGGAATCCGCCCAGTCCAAGAGAACTGATCCCATCAAACGAGCGAATGACGCCGCGACTTTTGTCGCGGCGTCGTCCGCTTATCCTACACCCACCCAACCAAGGAGCCAGGGATGCGCGTCTTTATCGCCGGTATCATGCAGGGATCCCGAACAGATCGAGATATATGCGGTCAGAGCTATCGAGAAGAGATAGCCCAAATTCTGCGTCACCATATCCCCAACGTACAAGTGATAGACCCCCTGGCGTTACACCCCAACAGCGTGGACTATGATCCAGAGCAAGCCAAACAGACCTTTTTAGACATGACAGACCTGGCCGGTCAGGTGGACGCGCTGGTGGCCTATGTGCCCGCTGCGTCTATGGGGACGGCCATCGAAATGTGGCACGCCTACCAGAGCCAAGTCCCTGTATATACCATATCCACCATGGGCGACAACTGGGTTGTGCGCTCCCTCTCCACCCGCATCTTTCCCGATCTGGCCGCCTTTGTGACGTTCGTCGCCAATGGCGGACTGACGGTCGGCGATGCTTGACAGAGCAGTCCCCTTCGATTAGAATACCGGCATCCGGCCCCAGTAGCTCAATTGGACAGAGCATCGGACTTCTAATCCGAGGGTTGCGCGTTCGAGTCGCGCCTGGGGTGCTGAGATGGCGTTCGTGACGCCAATGATCGGCGATGTGATCCCTATGCCCCAATCTAGAACAGCCCAGTTGATCGATTGGGTACTGGCCCCCGAATGGCTGACCGTTGAAGAAGCGGCCCTCCTATCTGGCTACAGCCGCGATCTGCTGCTTTGGCTGATAGAGGATGGGGGAGTAGACACCAACGAGGCCGATTTGGTCGAGAAGCGCAGTTTGTGGGAGTATCAAGAGGCACTCAATCTAGTCTCGAGTTGGAAGGCCGACCCACCCCTTGACACAATGTAAAACCCGTGGTAGTATCTCTAATGATAACAGGTTCAAGTCAGGGGGAACTGATGGGCCACACTACAATCATGCCTGATGTAAAAGAGTATGTGACAACGGCCAAAGCCGCCAGCCACCCAGACGTGGACTATACCGCGTATTGGATCCGCCGCTTGTGTCAAGATGGCAAGATAGACGCCATCAAGGTTGAAGGCGCAGCCCGTGGAACCTGGCTTGTACATCTTCCCTCTCTGCTGGAATACGTGAGGGAAATGGACACGCTGGGCACCCAAAAGTTTGCCCCATACAAAGACTAGTTTTTTTATCCAACTTGTTATCATTAAAACATATAACGATAAATGATAAAAGCTTGTCGCAAAAAGTCTAGAGCAATGACCAAAAAACTGTTCGACGCCGATAGCTGGTTCGTGATTCACAATAGAGAATCCCTCAAACCTGGACGATCAATAGCGCGGGGACTGCTGCTGA
>DSDT01000385.1 GCA_011048615.1 Chloroflexota bacterium
CTTTTTCTCTGTGCTCTCTGAAATCCTCTGAGAATCTCTGTGTAACTGCCTACCCCAGTCGGCAAAATTCCCGCTTACAAGCCCTCCAGCAGCCCCGTCATCTGGTTGAACGCCTCGATCCGCTCGTCAATCTCCTCGACTTGGGCGTGGATGTCGGTCCAATAGTCGTCGTCGTACCATTGGGCCTGAATCTCCTGGTAGGTCTTGCCCTGCTGCTCGACCCAGGTAAAGTATTTCAAGTTGTGGATGCGCTTGCGATCCCAGTACCCCAACTCTTCCACGTAATCCAGCGTGCAGCCCAAGAGATGACGGTGGTAATCGGCGGCGGCGTCCGCCTCGGTGTACTCGCCGTGCTCCTCGTGCAGTTCGCGCAGCCGGCTCTGGTACAACTCCATCGAATCGGTCCACACGGTTAGCACCACATCCCGCTCCCCCATCTCGTACCACTTGGCGAGCTTGATGGAGGAGAGCACGTTGGCGACAGAAGAGATGCCCAGCAAGTCGAGCTGGCCGACCAACGATTCCGACACACCCTGCCGGACTAGATAGGCCCGCCCGGCCGGCTCGTTGAACAGCCGCACCAAGCTCATGCAGGCCTCGTCGTCAATCGCCATCACCAGATCGGTGTTCTTGAGGTTGTGGATCCAGGGGACGTGCTTGTCGCCGATCCCCTCGATGCGGTGCCCGCCGAACCCGTTCAGCATCAGCGTGGGACATTGGAGCGCCTCGCTGGCCGCCACTTTGCTGGTGGGAAAGAGCTTTTTCATATAATCGCCGCAGCCGATGGTGCCGGCCGAGCCGGTGGTCAGCGCTACTCCCCGGTAGGCGTCGTGCGGCCCCAACTCGCGCTGCAGGACCTCCTCCATGGCGTGGCCGGTGACATCGTAATGCCACAGGTGGTTGCCGAACTCGTCGAACTGGTTAAAGATGACGACGTCCTCGCGGGTCTGGCGCAGTTCCCAGCACTTGTCGAAAATCTCTTTGACGTTGCTCTCGCAGCCGGGCGTGGCGATCACCTCGCCGGCGACGTTCGACAGCCACTCGAAGCGCTCGCGGCTCATCTCTTCTGGCAGGATGGCGATCGACTCACAGGCCAACAGCGCCGCGTTGTAGGCCCCGCCCCGGCAGTAATTGCCCGTGGAGGGCCAGACTGCCTTCTGGTAGGTGGGGTCGAACTGCCCCGTGACCAGGCGGGGCGCCAGGCAGCCAAAGGTCGCGCCGACCTTGTGCGCGCCGGTGGGAAACCACTTGCCCACCAGGCAGATGATGCGCGCATCCACGCCGGTGAGGGTGGACGGCAGCTCGATGTAGTTGACGCCCCCAAAGCCGCCGCCGTGAGCCACCGGCTTGTTCTTCCACGTGATGCGGAACAGGTTGAGCGAGTTGACGTCCCACAGCCCAACCCCCTTGAGGCGGGCCTTGATCTCGTCCGGGATCAGGGCCGGGTCTTTCATCTGTGCGAACGTCGGAATGATAATGTCCCGCTCGCGCGCCCGCTGCACCGTCCGCTCCAATTGCTCTTGGTGAATCGTTAGATCAATCATGTCCGTCTATCTCCTTCATTCTATGCGTGATTTGATATACCAGTCCACAGCCGATGGTCGCGCCTATGGCAGTTCCGGCGGTGTTGAGCAGCCAATCGTCGAGCGCCGACACGCGGCTGGGCAGCGCCGCCTGCGCCAGCTCGATGACCAGGCTCAGGGCCGCCCCCAACAGCGTCGCCCCCAGCGCGCGCCGCCGGAGCGATCCCTGCAAGGCGAGCGCCAGCGTCGCGCCCAACGGCACGAACACGACGACGTTGCCCGTCAGGCCGATCAGCAGGCGGTGCGAGATGCCCCGCGCGGCGGCCCGGTCTGTCAGCGGGGACAGGTCGGCGGCCACGCTCGGATTCGGCCGCAGCGTCATCCACAGCAGCCAGGCCGCTACCCCGCCGGCCGCCAGCCACCAGAGCCAGGGCCACCGGCGCATCAACCCGACCACGCCAGCGCCGTCATCGCCCGAAAGACGCGGTAGACCGTCGGCATATCGTCGCCCGTCCACTCGACGGTGCGGCCGTCCACGCGCCGGCTGCCGGGCGTCAGTTCCGCCATATCGGCGTGCAGTGCGTTCTGGAAACGGACGCCCACCGTGATGGGCGTCGGCAGGACAAAGGGCGGGACGCTCATCTGGACCGCCCGCTCGGCGGCTTGACGGATGCGAGCGTGGGCCTTGTCTGGGTGCAGACAGCGGGCCGCCGTGCGCACGATCCCCTCCTTGACTGCCACCGTCTCGACCTCGCCCAACAGTCTCTGCGCCTCCTCGGTCGCGGCCCGATCCCCGGTGACGAGCACGACCGGCGCGCCAAAAGAGCCGGCCAGGACGGCGCTCAACCCCATCTCCCCGACCACTTGCCCGTTCAAGCGCAGCTCGTGTACGGTGCGGCTGCTCCAGGTGTGAGAGAGGACGGCCGCCCCGGTCCCTTCGGCCGCGTGATACCCCATCAAAAAGACAGCGTCCACGTCCGCCTCCATCCCCTGCATCATGCCCAGGGGCTTGGGGCTGCCCGAGATCAGGTCCGCCGCCGGGTGCAGCTCCTCGATCAGGAGGTTTGTCATCCCCCCGTGGCTGTCGTTGACGACGATCTGCTCCGCGCCGCCGGCCAGTGCCCCCTCGATCGCGGCGTTCACCTCGGCCGTCATCAGCTTGCGAAAGCGGTCGTACTCTTTGTGATTCGACGAGACGTGGTCCCAGTTGACCACGCCAGAGATGCCCTCCATATCCGCAGAAATTAAAATGTTCATCCCCGTTCTCCTTTTCAGCCTGATTGACTCTGTTGATCACGGCCTACCAACGCGCGGACGCTCGCCCAGGTGACCGCTCGGTCTGCGGCGCGCGCGGCGATGACCGAGCGGGCCAGCTCGTAGATGTGACGCCCCTCCGCGCTCAACGATGCCGCCTGCTCCTCCAGCCGATGGAACCCGACCAGGTAACAGCGGCTCTCGGCAAAGGCCCAGCGCACCAGAGCGGCGATCACGTCCGCCTCGGCCAGGCGGCGCTCGACGACTTGGCCTTCCGAGCCACTACGTCTCAACTGCTCTGAACAGTCAGCGCCTGCCGCACCGCGTCCAACGTCGGCGCGACCACCGGCGGGGAGGCCTGAACCGCCTTCATCGCGCTGGCGACATCTTTCAGGCCGGACCCGGTAGCGAGCACGACGATGTGTTCGTCAGGCTGAACCAGTCCTTGCGCCGCGGCTTCGACCAATCCGGCGTAAGCAGCGGCGGCGGCCGGTTCGGCGAAGACGCCGCACCCCTGGGCCAGGGCGGGGATGGCAGCCAGGATCGCATCATCGCTCACGCGGAGGTAGACCCCGCCGGTCTCGCGCACCGCCCGCAGGGCCTTGATCCGGTCGCGGGGCAGGCCGGCGACGATAGAATCCGCCACCGAGTGCGCCTCCACCGGCGCCATCTCCCAGCCCTCGATGCCACGCTCCCAGGCGTCCACCAGCGGGGACGAGCCGGCCGCTTGTACGCCGATGATGCGCGGCATTCGTTCGATCCAACCGAGCGCCGCCAGATCGCGCAGCCCCTTGTGAATCCCGCCGATGATGCAGCCGTCGCCGACCGGGACGACGATCACGTCGGGCGCCTGCCATTTCAACTGTTCGCAGACCTCGTAGGCGGCCGTCTTTTTTCCCTCGGACATGTAGGGGTTGTAGGCCGTGTTCCGGTTGTACCAGCCGAACGCGGGCGCGGCTTCCAGGCATAACTCGAAGGCGTCGTCGTAACTGCCATCCACCAGCAGCACCGTCGCGCCGTAGGCCAAGAGCTGGGCCACCTTGGCCTGGGGCGCGGTGCGCGGCACAAAGATGACGTTCGGTTGAGCGACGGCGGCGCACAGGCCGGCCAGGGCAGCGGCCGCGTTGCCGGTGCTGGCGGTGGTGACGATCTCGTAGCCCAGTTCGCGGGTCTTGACTACGGCGATGGCCGAGGCGCGGTCCTTGAAGGAAGCCGTCGGCTGGCGGCTGTCGTCCTTGATCCACAGGTGCGTCAAGCCGAGTTCGGCGGCCAGGCGCGGGGCCGGGTAGAGCGGCGTCCAGCCGACGCTGCCCAGAACGGCGCCATCCGCCAGCCGCCGCGCCTGTTCGGCGTCCACCGGCAGCAGGGACAGGTAGCGCCACATGGAGCGGTTCGCGTCGCCCGCGAGTTGGCCGGGCGAGAGCT
Source organism: Chloroflexota bacterium (assembly GCA_011048615.1). Classification (GTDB taxonomy): domain Bacteria; phylum Chloroflexota; class Anaerolineae; order B4-G1; family B4-G1; genus DSDT01. The sequence continues at coordinate 4,203 of DSDT01000385.1, forward strand.
GCGCGGCGATGCGGTCATAGTCGTAGATGACGTCCAGGATGCCGTCGTCGCCGTGCTTGGGGCAGACGTATTCGACGTCGCCGATGGCGTATTCCGCGCCGCAAATCGTGCATCGAAGCCCGAGAACGTGATCCATAAACACCTCCTGATGGTCAAGCGACCGGCGCTCTTCCAAGCGCCGGTCGCTTGACGCTTACAAGTCACGGCAGGATGCGCGTGCCGGTTTCGCCCCGCAGCGCGCGGGCAATGTTCTCCGGGTTGGTGATGAGGGCTTCCTTTCCGCCGTTTTCCAGGAACCAGATGATGGCCTGAATCTTGGGCAGCATGCTTCCCTTGGCAAAGTGCCCCTCGGCCATGTACTGCTTCGCCTCGGCGACGGTCATCACATCCACCGTCCGCTGGTCGGGTTTGTTGGAGTTGAGATAGACCTTTTCCACAGCGGTCGAGATCAGGAACAGATCGGCGCCGATGGATTGAGCCAGCAAGGAGGAGGCATAATCCTTGTCAATCACCGCCGCGACGCCTTCCAGATTGCCGGCGTCGTTGCGCACCACCGGGATACCGCCGCCGCCCACGGTGATGGTGACGATGCCCGCGTCCAGCAGTTGTTTGACGGCGTCCAACTCGACGATCTCCTCCGGGAGCGGCGAGGCGACGACCCGCCGCCAGCCGCGGCCGGCGTCCTCGACGACGCTCCAGCCCTCTCGGGCGGCCCGTTCTTGCGCCTCCGCCTCCTCCATGAACCCGCCAATCGGTTTGGAGGGGTTCTGGAAAGCCGGGTCGTCCCGTCCCACCCGCACTTGGGTGACGACGGTGGCCGCGCTTTTCTCCATCCCCCGGCGCCGAAACTCGTTGTACAGATTCTGCTGCAAGTGATAGCCAATCGCTCCCTGAGTGTCAGCGCCGCAGGAATCGAGCGGTACCTCGTGCATGCCGGCTGTCTTGTGGGCGATCTCGGAGCGGCGCAGGATGAAGCCGACCTGCGGGCCGTTGCCGTGCCCAATGGCGACGTCCCATCCTTGCTCGATCATATCGGCAATATGCCGGCAGGTCTCTCGGGCGGCTTCGTACTGATCTTGTACAGTTTGATGCTGTTTGTCTTTGATCAGCGAGTTGCCGCCGATGGCAACAACAGCGAGTTTACGATTTGTCATTGAATTGTCCCTTTTTTCTACGCTTACCACATCGTCAGCGCCATGACACCCTTCTGGGCGTGCAGGCGGTTCTCGGCCTGGTCGAACACCACCGAGTTGGGGCCGTCCATCACCCCGCTGGTGACTTCGACGTCCCGGTCGGCCGGCAGGGGGTGCATGTAGATGGCGTCCTCTTTGGCCAGCGCCATGCGCCGCTCATCGGTGATCCAGTCCTGGTATTGATCTTGCAGCCGTTTGCCCTCTTCGGCGTCGGTAGTGGTCATCATCGGCCCCCAAGACTTGGCGTAGACGATGTCGGCGTCCCGGAACGCTTCGTCCATGTCGTGGACGATCTCGAAGCCGGCGCCATATTTGCGGGCCAGCGCTTTCGCCTCCTCGACGGTGTCCGGCAGCAGGCCGAACTCTTTCGGATACGCCAGTGTGACGTCCAGCCCGAAGCGGGGCAGCTGGAGGATCAGCGACTGGGGCACCGAGAGCGGCTTGAGGTAGGAGGACGCATACGCCCAGGAGACGACCATCTTTTTCCGGCGCAGGTCGCGGCCTTGCTTTTCGATGATGGTCATCAGGTCGGCCAGACACTGGAAGGGATGGTAGAGATCACACTGCATATTGAGCACCGGCGAGCGGGAGGCCTCGGCGACCCAGTTGAGGTACTGATTGCCGATGCCCCAGTCGCAGTGGCGAATGGCGATGCCGTCGAAGTAGCGGCCCAGGATGTCGCCGATCTCTTTTTCGGTGTCGCCGTGGGCGATCTGGGTGGATTTACTTTCGATGAAGGCGGCGTGGCCGCCCAACTGGGCCATGCCGGCCTCGAACGAGCAGCGGGTGCGGGTGCTGCTGAAGAAGAACAGCATCCCCAACACCCGGTCCCGCAAATAGGCGTGGGGCTCGCCCAGCGCGCGTTTGCGCTTCAGGTCCCACGCCACGTCCAAAACGGTTTCGACCTCTTCCTTGGAAAAGTCCAGGTCGCAAATCAGATCTCGGCCCCGTAAGTTGGTCTGCATCTCGCTTACTCCATCGCTCCCAATACCAGCGCCAACAGCGCCATGCGCATCACGACGCCGTTGAAGGCCTCCTGCCAGTAACGGGACCACTTGGTGATGTCCACGTCGGGCGGGATCTCGTCCATGCGCGGCAGCGAGTGGAGCAGGATGGCGTCCGACTTGGCCTTGTGGAACAGCAGATCGCGGGTGATCTTGTAGTTGGCGGGGGTCAGGCCGACGTCCCCGCTGCGTTCGTCGCGGGACTTGGTGTAGTCAGGCTGCACCACCGGCTCCACCAGGATCACGTCGGCGTCGGCGATGGCCTCTTCCACGTGGTCGGCGACTTTGAAGTCGAGGCTGTACTGCTTCAGTTCCGCCTTGAACTCGTCGGTGAGGGACATCTCCGGCGGCGAGACGAAGGTGACGGGACAGTCGAACTGGGTCAGCGCGTAACCGAGCGAATGCATCGTGCGCATCCGCATGTCGCCCACGGCCAGCCACTTGAGGCCGTCAATGTGGCCCTTCTCGCGGTAGACGGTGTACAGGTCGGTCAGGATCTGGGTGGGGTGCTCGCCCCAGCCGTCGCCGCCGTTGAGGATGGGGACGCTGGCCCATTTAGCCGCCTCGTGCGGCGCGCCCTGCTGGAAGTGGCGCATCACGATCACGTCGCCGTAGAACTCGAGCATCTTGACCGTGTCCTTGATGGACTCCTGGTAAAAGTCGCCGGCGCGGGTCATCTTGGCGTCGGAAAAGCCGGTCACGTGACCGCCCAGGCGGTGCATCGCGGCCTCGTGGGCCAGGCGGGTGCGCGTCGAGGGCTGGTAGAACGCCGTCACCAGCGTCTTTTCGGCCAGCATATCCGCGTTGCGGCGCTGGCGTGCAATCGGCTCCAACTCTTCGGCGACCTCGAGCACGTGGAAAAACTCGTTCCGCTCAAAGTCCTTTAATGAGAGAATATCACGACCCATAAAACTACGCATTCTAAATCTCCTATTCTGTGTATTATCTTCCAAGCGGATAGCTAGGGGACAATCCTCGCCACCCGCCGCATTACGTGAAATCTAAAGTGACCCGGCACAAAGTAGCTGATGGAATAATCCAACACCCGTTCATCCTGACCGTACAACTGCCCGACCAGCTTGAGAAGCGCTTGCCCTCGGGAAATCCCTAGCCGGGCAGCCACGTGCGTCCTGGCTGCCTCGGCCATAATCTCGGTGCGGGAAACGATGGGAAGGGCTGGATCCCGCTGGAGAAACACGTCCAGGACGGAGCCGGAAAAGTGCTCCAAGTCCTCCCGCCGTAGACAAGTCTGCGGAACGACGTCTCTGAGGTAGGCCACCGGTTCGCCCGCCACGGCGATCACGCGGTCTATGCTGAGCACATCTATTGGCCCTTCTGCGGGGCCAAGTCCCAGCATACTCATCTCCTCGGGACTGGCCGGTCGTTCTATCACGTCCAGATCCATCACCTCGGTCTCCAACCCGACGCGGCCGGCCTGGGATGCCAGACTCTCCAGCACCTCTAGTCCTGATTCCAGGATGGGGGTACGGGTGGCGACAAAGGTCCCCACGCCGTGCCGACGCACAATCACGCCCTCCTGTTCGAGCCGTTGGAGCGCCTCGCGCAGGGTGGGCCGGGAGATGCCCAATTGATCCGCCAGGGTGACCTCGGAGGGGAATTGATCGCCGGGAGAATAGGTGCCGTCCTCAATCAGGCTGAGCAAATGCTGCTGGACCTGGATGTGCAAGGGGGACTTGCTGATCCTGAGTTGAGCCATCGGAATCGAATCGCCTCGTCAATGGTAAGATGTCTTACGTCTTACCTTTAGTATAACTCAGTTGTCCGAATTGTCAAGTCCAGACACTTGACAAGTTGCCCCCTTTTCCAGTATCATAGACTGGCGATGAAAAAAATCTCTCAAAGCCACGCAGCATCGGAGGACCTCCCATCCTACGCCGGTCGATGGGTCGCAGTGGTGCGGGGGCGCGTGACCGGGGTGGGGTGGACGGCCGAGGAAGCCCGCCAGGCTGCCAAGCGCAGCCGGCCCAAGGAGGAACCTCGGGTGTTTTTTGTGCCAGTCGTGGAGGTGAATCGAGATGCCAGTGAAAAAAGTTGATTTGCCCGATTGGCCCTGGCGAGCCGTGCTCCGTTTGGCTGAGGAGCGCAGGGTTCAGGTTTGGCTGGTCGGCGGCGCGGTCCGCGATGCGCTGTTGGACCGGCCTGTGCACGATTGGGACTTTGCAGTGGACCGGGACGGGTTGGGACTGGCTCGGGCGGTGGCCGATGCGCTGGGCGGAGCCTATTTCCCGCTGGACGCGGAGCGGGAGACCGGGCGGGCGATCTTGAAGGCCGCGGACGGATCCCGCGTCGAGTTGGATTTCGCACTCCTGCGCGGCCCTGACCTGGAGGCGGATCTCGTGGCGCGGGATTTCACCATCAATGCACTGGCGCTGGACCAGACCAATTCACTGGTGGACTCTACCGGCGGCCTGGCCGATCTGGAGGCGCGTCGCATCCGCGCGACGAGTGGGCGCACTTTTCGGGACGATCCGGTCCGGCTGCTGCGGGCCGTGCGCGGGGAGGCCGCGCTGGGGTTCGAGATCGAGCCGCAGACCGAGGCGTGGCTGCGGCGGGATGCGGCGCTGTTGACGGAACCCTCGGTCGAGCGTGTCCGGGACGAATTCGTGCGCACGCTGATGCTCCCAGACGCCGCGCTCCACGTGCAGCGGATCGACGACCTGGGCCTGCTGGCGCATTTTCTGCCCGAGATCGAATCCCTCAAGCAAACCACGCAATCCTGGCCGCATCGCTTCGACGTGTGGCGGCACACTCTCCATATACTGGACGCACTGGAAGGAGTAGTCACGGCTGCCACCGGGCAGGAAGTGACACCCCGCCCGCTGACGGATCCACCTCCCGCGGCTTGGGGGGATGTGGCGCGGGTGCTGGGCCAGTTCGCCGGGGATATCGAGACCCACCTGGCGGTCGAGGTCAGCGGCGGGCGAGATCGCTGGGTGGTGCTCAAACTCGCGGCCCTGCTGCACGACATCGGCAAGCCCTCGACCTGGTCACAGGATGAGGATGATGGTCGGATTCACTTTTACAACCACGATCTGGTGGGGGCGCCTATCGCGGCCCAGCGGCTGCAAGAACTGCGGTTCAGTCGGGAAGAGGTGGAGCGAGTGCGCGTGATGGTGGGACAGCACCTTCGTCCGGCCCATCTGGCTCGTGCGGACACCATCACCCGGCGAGCGGTCTACCGCTACTTTCGGGCCACGGGCTGCGCCGGGGTGGACGTCGTGCTGCTCAGCCTGGCGGATCACCTTTCGACGTGGGGACCGAACTTGCAGGAGGAACGCTGGTCCCGCCGCCTGCACGCGGCCGAGACACTGCTGACTCACTGCTTTGAGCAGTACGAGGAGACGGTGGAGCCGCCCGCGCTGGTCACGGGTCACGATCTGATAGAGGCGCTGGGGCTGGGGTCGGGTCCCCAGATTGGGCAGTTGCTGGAGACAATCCGAGAGGCTCAGGCAGCCGGTGAGGTCCGAACGCAGGAGGAGGCACTGGCGTTGGCGCAGCGAATTTCCAAATCGGCTTGACAAACCAGCCTTTTGAGATAGAATATCAGCAATATATGCCGAGATAGCTCAGCCCGGTAGAGCACCTGACTGAAAATCAGGGAGTCGACAGTTCAAATCTGTCTCTCGGCACCACGAAAACCCGCCTGAAAAGGCGGGTTTTTTGCCGTTTTGGCCTGTTGATGGATCGAAATCGGTGGACTATCAAGCGGCTTTCCATGCCTCCAACAACGCCGGCAGGTCGGCCGGGTGGTGTGTCAGCCCAACCCGTTTGGCCGTCTCCCACAGCCGCCGATCGAACGTGGAAAACGTAACCTGCTCTCCCATAGCGCCCTGCCAGAGAGATGCTGCAGCCAGGCGCACGGCGTCGTAACCGTGCAGACCGTGTCCCCACGCGAGCGTATCGGCGCGGATGACCGCTATCTCCGTCAACTGAACGCGCATCAGGTCATGCCACTCCTCGCGAAAGACTTGCCGGCACGCCGATGCACCTTCCTGCGTCAGCGCTTGTACACGTACTGCTTTTGCCAGTGCAGCGACCACCTCTGGATGGCTGATGAGCGCTGTGCCCACCACATCAGTCTTTCCAGACCGAGCGGGTGGGGAGATTCCGGCACAGACTCTGTCACTCTGTATTCTCTTCCGTGTCCAAGGTATCCGCATCTGATTCGGCTGCGTTCACAATGCCGATCCGCCGCAGGCGATACCCCTGGTAGTCTGGCACCAGCCGGTCATATTCGTCATCCATCAAGGGCGACGAGATCATGAAATCCGCTGTGGCGCGATTGCAGGCGATGGGGATATTCCACACCACCGCCATCCGCAACAGCGCTTTGACGTCAGGATCATGCGGTTGCGGCTGCAGCGGGTCCCAGAAAAAGATGAGAAAATCTATCTCACCCTCGGCGATCTTTGCCCCAATCTGCTGATCGCCGCCAAGGGGCCCACTTTGGAGCTTGGTCACCTGGATGCCCAGTTCACGTTCCAGAATCTCGCCGGTGGTGCCTGTAGCATAGATGTGATGATGTGCCAGCAGGACACCGTTATATCTGGCCCACTCTACCAAGGTCTGCTTCTTATTATCATGCGCCACCAGCGCAATACGTTTGTCACGCTCCATCACGATCCTTTGATCTATCATCTCTTCCCCCACCGTTCTGGCTGAAACATCAGTTATATCCTGGTAATTATAACCCAATACCGGTGAATACGGCGGCACGATCATCAGGTTCGCTAGCAGGACAACCGCGCCATAGGCTGTAGACTGTCAGCAGGAGAGTTTCCTCGCCAGTGACGAAACTCTCCTGCCGTGGGCATCTGTGTCCAGAACTTGCTCACTCGTCAAGATTGGGCCCAGGCTAGTATACCCCAAGTTTGGGGTTGAGCAAGTGGGATATCCCGTCTTTATGAACGTTGACGTTTTGTGGACTCGCCGCTATAATCCAACCCGGCGGCTGGGATCATTGGCGCGACGGAGAGAAAAACCTCGAGTCTCGTATATGCCCACCTCGTTTGTGAAACTGTAGCATTGGGAAACGGCGATGAAGAAATCTATTATCCTGCTGACCGCTGTCACACTCCTGGTGTCCGGCGTGTCGGCCTGTGGGTCCAACCCGGCAACGCCGGGACCGCAGAGACCCACCCGCAACCCCGGGGCCCAAGCCCCAGAGATACAGGCTGCCATTCAATCCCTGGGGGACCAGGACGCAGCGGTGCGCGAGGCCGCCATAGGAATGCTGGTGGAGGCTGGACCGCCGGCGGTCCCCGCTCTCGCCTATGCCCTGGAAGATGAGAACAAAGAGGTCCGCTGGGCCGCCGCGACCGTATTGGGAGAGATTGGACCGGAGGCAAAAGAGGCCGTGCCAGCCTTGATCTACGTCCTGCGGGACGAGGACAAGTGGGTGCGCCTGGCCGCCGCCGAGACGGTGGGTCGCATTGGGCCGCAGGCAGCCCCGGCCGTGCCAGCCCTGGTCCAGGCCCTTTCCGATGAGGACGCCGAAGTGCGCGGGTACACCGCTCTGGCATTGGGTGAGATCGGGCCGGGTGCGTACGAGGCGGTGCCGACCCTCATCGAGACCCTGGAGGACGAGGAGGCCGGGGTGCGCGAGTTCGCCGCCATGGCCCTGGGCATGATCGGACCGGTCGCCGTCGAAGCGGTCCCCGCTCTTGTCCATATCCTGAGCAGCGACGAGAGCACGACGGCGCGCAGTGCGGCCGCCGGTGCGCTGGGAGGCATCGGGCCGGGCGCCGTCGAAGCGGCGCCGGCGCTCACCCAGGCCCTGGAGCGGGAACAGGACGAGTTCGTGCTCAGGGCTGCGGCGGTGTCGCTGGGCATGGTGGGGGCGGAGGCAGCACAGGCCTTGCCCGTCCTCACCGCTACCCTGCGGCACACCAATTGGGAGGTGCGCGAATCGGCTGCCCTGGGATTGAGCCTGATCGGACCGCGGGCGACATTCCCCCTCGTCTCGGCGTTGGCAGACCCGGACTGGCGAGTGCGCGAGGGAGCGGCCCAGGCCTTGGGATGGATCGGGGCCGGCGCCCAGGATGCCGTCCCAGCCCTGATCCTGGCCCTGGAGGACGAAACAGAGGACGTGCAGCAGGCTGCTGCCGTCGCCCTGACCGCCATCACCGGGCAGAGCGGGAGCGTGGACCCCGCCGCCTGGCGACAGTGGTGGCAAGCTCAGCGGTAGAAAGGAGATCGAGTGTGTTATTTGAACGAATCGAATCGCAAGGACTGGCCCATTATTCCTACCTCATCGGCGACCAGGGAGAGGCCATCGTCATTGATCCCCGGCGCGACGTGGACGTGTACGCCCAAACGGCCACACGAGCGGGGATGCGCATCGCTCACGTCCTGGAAACCCACCGGAACGAGGATTATCTGATCGGGTCGCTGGAGCTGGTCGCGCGCACCGGGGCGCAGGTCTGGCACGCCGACGGTATGCTGGACTATCAGTACGGCCAACCGGCGCAGGACGGCCAGACGTGGCGGATCGGGCGGCTCAAGATGCGGGCCATCCACTCCCCCGGACACACGCTGGGCAGCATGAGCTATTTGCTCCACGATCCCGACGGCGCGCCATGGGTGCTCTTTACCGGCGATGCTCTCTTTGCCGGGGAGGTGGGACGGGTGGATTTCCTGGGCATGGATCGAGCCCCAGAGATGGCAGGTCACCTGTACGACACTCTAAGTTCCTGCCGCTGGGCGATCAGGTCATCGTTTGCCCGGCCCACGGCGCCGGCTCTGTCTGCGGCAGCGCCATCGCCGAGCGGGTCTGGACCACCATCGGGTTGGAACTGCGCTACAACCTCCGTCTCCAGTTCACCGACCGGGCGGAATTCGTCGCCAACGTGGCCCGGGAGCTGGAAAAAGTCCCCTACTTTCGGCGTATGGAACGCCTGAATTTGGAGGGGCCACCGCTGTTACGCTCACTGCCGGCGCCCACACCCCTTTCGCCGGCCGCTTTTGCCGAACAAGCCCAAGATGCCGTCGTCCTCGACACGCGGTTGGAGCTGGGATTCAGCGCGGCCCACGTGCCGGGCGCCCTCTCGATCTGGACGGGGGGGCTGGCTAACTTTGCCGGCTGGTTCCTGCCCTACGACACCCCCATCCTGCTGGTCAACGAGACGGACGACCCACCGAAGCGGTCCGCACCCTGAACTGGCTGGGCTATGACGACGTCGTTGGGTATCTATCGGGTGGCATGTTGGCTTGGCACACGGCCGGCCGACCCAGCGCCTCGATCCAGACGGTGACGGTGCAGGACTTGTGCCATCGCCTGGACACGGGGCAGGACCCGTGGATTCTCGATGTGCGCAGCGCGGAAGAAGTGGCCGTCAATCCCATCCCCGGCGCCCACGCCATCCACCTCACCCAACTCCCTCAGCGCAGGGACGAGGTCGCCCGCGACCGCCCGGTGTACGTTTTTTGCGGCAGCGGTCGGCGCGCCATCATCGCGGCCAGTTTGTTGAGGCGTCAGGGTTGGCAGAACGTTGTCGTTGTGCTGGGCGGGCTTTCTGGCTGGCAGTCCACCACCTGCCCCATCGAAATGTAGTGCAGAATGACTTTCCCTCTTCACCTGACATACGCCGGGCACGCCACGGTGCTCATCGGGATGGACGGGGTGCGGCTGCTGGCCGATCCCGTCCTGCTGGATTCGATCGGCCCGCTGCGGCGGCAAATGTCGGCCCCCAATCCGGCCGAATGGGCGCTCGACGCGGTGTTGATCTCGCACGCTCATCAGGATCACCTGCACCTTCCCTCCCTGCGCCTGCTCGGCCCAGAGGTGCACCTGATCGCTCCTCGGGGCGCTGGTGGCCTGCTGCAGCGCCAGGGATTTCACCATGTCGAGGAGCTGCGCGTGGGCGAGACGGCGGCGGTCGGGGATCTGTGGATCACCGCCACCCCCGCCGCCCACTCCAATTCCCGGCTGCCCTTTGGCCCGACGGTCGAGTGTCTGGGCTATGTCATCGGAGGGAGTCGTCAGGTCTATTTTGCCGGCGACACCGACCTGTTCCCAGAGATGATAGCCATCGGGCGAGACCTGGACGTGGCGCTGCTGCCGGTGTGGGGATGGGGCCCGAGATTGGGATCGGGGCACATGGACCCCCTCCGGGCGGCCCAGTCCCTGACTCTCCTGCGCCCCCGCGTGACCATTCCCATCCACTGGGGCACCTTTTGTCCGGTGGGAACGGGTTGGATGGAGTTTCTCTGCCGTCCGCCGCATGCCTTTGCCGAGTATGCCGCCGAGCTGGCCCCTCAGGTCGAGATCTGCATCCTGGAGCCAGGCCAATCCTGCTACCCCATCACAGCGCATCCATTTTCCCGTCCCGGCGAGCGTGAGCCTCGCCGCCCGGCCTGGATGCACCTCGGTCGGCGGGCCTGGCAGGCGCTCAAATTCTACACGGCAGGATGACCGCTGCCCCGACTGTCAACCCGTCCGTTCCATCACCAGCAGGTGAGAAAGGCCCAAACCCCGCAATGGTGTGCGCTCCAGCGCATACGTGACCGTCCGCAAAGCCTGCCCCAGCGCGGGGAAGCGGGCGACGATGGCATCGTAGCCGGCGAAAATCTGGGTGTGATGGAGGATGCCCACAGGCAGCCCATTCAACAGACGGCGCAGGCCGTGGGCGGTGTAGGCCCGCACGTGGGGCGCCAGCCGGTCGCGCCAGGGAGTGGGCAGCCAGTTGACCAGCGGGACGTTGCCAAAGCGATACTGCCCGCGCCAAAAGATGCCGTGGGTCTCGAAGGGGTAGAGCCGGTTGGGGACAAAGACGACGATCCGCCCCCCAGGATGCCCGGTAGCGGGCCGAGGCGGTCGGGTTACGCGCACCATCTCTGCCACACACATCCGGTCGTCGGCGACGTGCTCCAGGACCTCGTGGGAAAAGACCACGTCGAAGACGCCGTCGGCAAAGGGCAGGTGCTCTCCCACGGCCTGGACCACCCCAGCGGCCCGGCCTGCCTCCCGAGTTTCTCGTGCTCGTTCTCCCTCGACTTCGATGCCGAAAACGTGCGACGTCTCGCGTTGGAAGGCCGCCGTGTACATCCCCACGCCGCAGCCTACGTCGAGTACGCGCCGGGCGGTCAGCGGCGCCCAACGGCGCACCATCTGGAAACGTCGCTCCTGTCCCGCTCGCCACACCAGGCTGGGCCGGCCCCGGCTGGCCGCCTTGTCCAGGGATGGGGTCGGTTCGTCTACCGCAGCCATGCCACGCCGCCTTGCAGAATATACCCCGCTGTGATCAACAGACCGGTCAGCAGGTGAATCTGGATGGTGGACACGTTGGCCGGCAGCAGCTCTTGAGGGTGATCGTCGTGGATGCGGGGCAGCGCCGTCCCCCGGATGAGGGTCAGGACCAGGCCGATCAGGCTGCAGACGACGAAGAAGGCGATCCCCTGCCGCAAAAAGAGCTCTGGCCTGACGATCTCCATCTGGATGAGGCGGCTGCCGCCAGTGAAGGGGTTGGCGAACTCGGTGTTGATCTCGTCAGAGCCCCAGGTGTGGTCAAAGTAGTCGTTGGTCATGTTGGTGCTGGCATGCAGACAGACGGCACCGGCCAGGGTGAGCGAAAACACTCCCAGGTCGAACGTGCCGGAGCGCGCCCAGGCCAGCGCGCTCCCCAGGCCGACCGGCACGATGGCGGCGGTGAAAAACGGGGCGCGGGTCTTGACGATCCACAGGGGGGCATCTTGGCCGCGGGTTGATTCGTAGACAGAACGGCACCTCCAGATTAGGGCAGCGATGCGAGAGGAATTAGGTTTCTGGTCTAGAGCGGCACTATACCATGAAAGGGTCAAGTTGGCTAGCGTTCCTATCCAGATATTGAGAAGCTGGAATTTTGGGGTATAATGGGCGAGAGTACGAGGAGAAAGCGATACAGAATGAAGATACAACCATGGAGATGGCTCCCCCTCTTGATGGCGGCAATGTTGGTGGCTTGCCAGGCCACGACGACAGCACCACCGCCATCGTCCACCCCGTCACCCCCACCGCCATCATCCACCCCGTCACTCCCACCACTGCCGACAGAGATCTTGCCCCTTTCCCCCACACCTACCCCAGTCCCCACTGCCACGCCGACTCCCTCCTCCTCCTCCTCCTCCTCCTCCGCTGCCGAGACGCCTTCCCCGGCC
>DSDT01000309.1 GCA_011048615.1 Chloroflexota bacterium
CAAAGTGCCCCGGCTACAGAGCTTTCGCCCCGTGAACGGGGCTCCCAAGCCCAATGAATCGGGCGCTGCTCCGTAGCCCGGCGACTTTATCGCCGGGCATTTGCGCCACAAGCGTGGTTTTACACTAATGTGCCATTGTCAAATTATTGACAAAGGTGTTTTTCTCCCATGACGAGAATTACTTGTCAGCCCATTCTCCCCAATATTGACGAAATTGTAAATCTAGACCCCAAAACTGGATTCGTTTTGTAAATAAATTACTATGAAAAAAAAACCGTTTTTGTGGTATACTTACTAGTAGTAGGGGTGGGGAGCTGGTTCACTCTAGCCGCCGTATCGGGCACAAGCCCACGTGATGGATGAATTGACGAGATAATGAGCACACTATGAGCTGGCAACATACACCCTGGATATACGCTATGTTGGCCGCCTCGTTGATCTCGATAGGGCTGGCCTATTATGCGTGGAAACGCCGTTCGGTCATAGACACGGAATCGTTCGCCGTGCTTATGCTGGCCGTCGCGGTATGGTCGTTGGGAGACGTACTGCGATTGATCAGCATAGATATGTCAGCCAAATTGTTCTGGACCAAGTTCCGCTACCTGGGCATCGTGGTCGCACCGATCAGTTGGCTGGTCTTTTTGCTCCGCTACACAGGACGGCATCAATGGTTGACGCCCCGCAACATTGCCCTGCTGTCTATCGAGCCGATCTTGATGACACTGTTCGTCTGGACCAACGAATGGCATCACCTGATCTGGCTGCACGAAGGCACGCTGGTACCCGTTGGATCGCTGCTGGTATGGAAAGCTCCCCACGGCGTCGTATTCTGGATTCACGCGGCGTATTCCTATGGATTGTTCTGTCTCACGGTACTGTTGCTTTGGAACACGCTCCGCCATTCACCCTACCTATATCGAGGCCAGGCCGGCATTATGCTGGCCGGCATCCTGATATCGCTGGTGGGTAACCTGCTATCCACATTTGATTTGATCCAGTTTCCACTAGATCTGACCCCCCTCACCTTCACCATCATTGGGTTGCTGGTAATTTGGGACATTATCCGTTTCCGGCTGTTCAACATCGTACCGGTGGCCCGTTGGGCGGTCGTGGAGAGTATGGGCGGAAGTGCAATTGTGCTGGACACGCAAAATCGGATCATAGACCTCAACCCGGCAGCCCAAGAGATCATTGGGCGACCCGCTTCCGAGATCTTGGGAAAGCCCATCGCTCACATCCTGACCTCCGAACCTGGCCTGATCGAACAATACCAGAATGTGAACGAGATACAGACCGAGATCATGCTGGGGCATGGAAAGAAACAGCGGGCCTATGATATGCGTATCTCTCCACTGCAAGACCAGCGCGGGCAGATCATGGGCCGTCTCGTTATCCTGTACGATATCACAGAGCGCAAGAGATCGGAGGATAACCTGATCGCCCAGAAGCGGCTGTTCGAAAACCTGGTCGCCTTGGGACGTGCGGCTGCCAAACCGACATCTTTGGAAGGTACACTGCAGAGCATCTTGAATATGGCGGTTACTCTCACAGGTGCCGACGACGGCAGTATATTCCTTCTGGATGAAAGTGGTAACGTGACCCACAGCATCCTGGCCCGCCGTGAACTGCCGCAGGTGGAACACCACGACACGGTGAATTACGTGATGAAGGAAGGATTGGCTGGCTGGGTCGTTCGTCACCGTCGTCCGGCGCTGATACCGGACACGACCCGGGATGACCGCTGGACAGATTTGCCCAACGTATCTTATACCGTTCGCTCCGTCCTGTCCATTCCCATCGTCAGTGGGTCAGCGGTGTTGAGCGTGCTCAATCTGCATCACCCGGAGCCCAACTACTTTACGAGCGAACACGCCTTCCTGCTGCAATCGTCCACCGACCAGATCATGCTGGCCATGCGGAACGCCCAGATGTACGACGAGCAGCGTCTCCTGGCTCACCGTCAGACCACCCTCTACAACGTGCTCCGCGCCGTGGGCGAGCACCTCGACCCTGAGACCACCGCTCACCTGGCTGTGAAAGCCGTCGCTCAGATGACGGGGTGGCCCTCCGTCGTCATTCTCCTGCCCGACGAAAAAGAAGCCTATCTGACCCTTCAGGCCAGGGCCGGCGACTTGTCCCTGTACAAGGAGGAAATCGTTCCCCTCAGTCAAGGGATCATCGGCCGGGCCTATCGCACCGCCGAAACTCAATACGTCCCCGATGTGCGGACGGGCATGGATTTCGTAGGCGATGCAGACGTGTACCGCTGCGAACTGGCGGTCCCGCTGAAGCGCGGTGAGCGCGTCTTGGGCATACTCGACATATCCACCGATCAACTCTTTGCCTTCACTCAAGAGGATATTCTGATGGCTCGCTCGTTGGCCGATGCCATCGCTCTGGCTATGGACAACGCCCGTCTCTACACGGAAATACGCCAGTACGCCGCCGACCTGGGCACCTTGTACAATATCGCACGCTCCATCAGCCGCTCACTGATATTGGAAGATGTGCTCCAAGAGACGTTGCAATCGGCCATTCAATCCCTCAACTTTGACGCCGGCCTGATCAGCCTGGCCGATCCAACAAGTGGGCAACTGCATCTATTGGCCGCCCACAATTTGCCGACGACCATGTCCGAACAACTCGATCAGGAGGGAGTGGACAACACCCTGTGCGCCTACGTCCAGGATCAAAAACAAGTTCTGATGATCGGCGACCTCGAACAAGTAAAGAGCCTGGAAGGGGTAGACCCACAGGCTATTCAGAGCCTGAGAGATTGGGGACTGGGCACCATCACGTGCATTCCGCTGCTCCATCAAGAACGCTCATTAGGCACCTTGAGTCTGTTTGCCCATCAGTCTCGGACCCTTTCGACGGAGGACGAGACACTGCACACCACCATTGGTCGCCAGATAGCCACCGCTATCACCAACGCTCGTCTATTCCAGGCTATCACCGATGAGCGCAGTCGCCTGCAAGCATTGATCGAATCCAGCCGCGACGGTATCCTTCTGATCGGGATGAATAAACGCACCTTGGTTGCCAACGCCCAGGCGCTGGGGATGCTGCATCTACCGGAGAATCCTGAAGCGTGGATCGACCGCCCCATCCAACATATCTTGACCGCTCTCAGGGACCACGCTCCTCGAGCCATGGAAATTATCTCGTCGGAGGTGCATCGGATCAAGGCACAAGAGACATCGGCCCACGAGGATGAATGCGACATCCCCCCGCACACCATCCACTTTATCACCCTCCCCGTGAGAGCCGATCAGACGCTCCTGGGTCGCTTGCTGGTGCTGCGCGATGTCACCGAAGAACGCATAGTGGAAAGAATGCGCGAGGATCTCATCCATGCCATGGTGCACGACTTGCGCAATCCCCTCACCGCCATCTATGGCGCCATGTCATTCCTACACGACACGGTCTATGACAGTCTCTCGGACACGCAACGCCAACTGTGGGAGATCGCCCGGGACAACACGGATGGCATGCTCAAACAAGTCAAGGCAATCCTGGAAATCAACCGCCTGGAGAGCCGTCAAATGCCGCTGGAACCCTCCATCTTTCCATTGGGTGAACTGGTCACCAACGTAACGAGTTCTCAACTCCCTCTGGCGGTGGAGAAAAACATCACCCTGGAAAGCAATGTCCCGCCCCATCTACCTCCGGCTTGGGGCGACATCGAACTGCTCGAACGGGTGCTGAAAAACCTGATCGGCAATGCCCTCAAGTTCACCCCAACCGATGGTGCCGTCCGGATAACCATTCGGGACGAGACCACGGAGCGCTCCAAATTCCTCATATCTGTGAGTGACACCGGATCAGGCATTCCGCCCGACATCCAGGACCGATTGTTCCAAAAATTCGTCGCCGGTCAGCAACCGGGGCGAGGCAGCGGGCTGGGGCTGGCCTTTTGCCGCATGGTTCTAGAGTCTCACGGAGAACAGATCTGGGTCGAGAGCACGTCTGAAAAAGGTACCACATTTACCTTCACCCTTCCACTGCCCCCGCGCTGACCCCTTGGAATCGCCTGTTTCTCGGTCAGCCGGTTCCTCGCGTCTCCTCACCCTTGCCGATCACCCTGCCCTCGTTTGCAAACACCGCCCTCAGGGCCGCGATGGCCACCTCTACCATCCCGTCGTCCGGCTCGCGGGTCGTCAGCCGCTGAAGCGCCAGATTCGGCGCTACCAACACCCGCATCCAGGACCGATCGGCCAGACGAGCTGTCAGGCGCAGAATTTCGTACCCAATGCCGGTGATGACCGGAAGCAGCAGAACCCGACTCAGCACCCGTTCGAGCAGTGATGATGGACGGAAAGGGGCAAAGATCAACATCGTCAACACCACCAACGTCAGGAGGAAAGAGGTGCCGCAACGGGTGTGAGCAGTGGAGAAGGACTGTACGCCATCCACCGTCAGATCCGTTCCCGCCTCGTACGCATTGATCGTCTTGTGTTCCGCCCCATGGTACGCGAACACGCGCTGTATATCGGGCATCCTGCCGACGAGCCACATATATCCCACAATCAACGATAGCCGCACCAATCCCTCCAGAAGGCTACTGAGCCATTCGGATGGGATGTAGGGCGCCACCAGGCCGACTAAAAACGAGGGCAGCATCATGAACAGGCCCACGCCCAGGCCAACGCCGACGAGGGTGGTTCCCCAACTGACCGGGCCGGAGAAGGAGACCTCCTCACCTGCCGCCACGTCGGCCGACTGCATCAGCGCTTTCATCCCCAGGCCTAACGCATCCCATAGCATCACCATGCCCCGCAGGAACGGAATGCGGCTGATGGGACCGTTGTAAAGCGCCTCGTTGAGGGGCTCGGTCTCTACGACGATATGTCCTTCAGGATGACGGAGAGCGACGGCCATCGTGCGCGCTCCTCGCATCATCACCCCTTCGATAACGGCCTGACCACCGTAATTAAACGATTCACTCACAGTAACTCCTCATTATTCAGACAAACAGAAAGGGCCGGTCGAGACCGCCCCCCTCCTCAACCGCTCGCACGCTCCTACCAACCGGTCAAATACCTGGCCCACGTGTCATCGTTCACCGCGTAACGACCAAAGATGTACTGCGCCGTAGGCCGAGGCTCGAACGGAAGGCGCAGGAGTCGCATTCCCGCCTCGGCCAGGGTCCGCCCCCCTTTACGCCGGTTGCACTGCGGACAGGCGGCCACCATGTTTTCCCACGAATACTCCCCCCCTCGATAGCGGGGTGTCACGTGGTCTATCGTCAACTGGCTGGCCTGAAGCCCGCAGTACTGGCAGCAGTAACCATCCCGGCGCAAAACCTCCCGCTTGGATAACCGCACCCTCGGTCGGGGGCGGTGCACCATATAGACCAGCCGGATGACCGCCGGACGCTCGTAGGCGCGCGAGACCGTGTGGATGAATCCGCGCCCATTCTCCAACACCGTGGCCTTGCCCGCCAGAATCAACCCGATCGCACGCTTGGTATTACAAACGTGAATAGGCTCGTAATTGCCGTTGAGCACCAAGACCGGCTCATTCATGCGCTTCTCTACCTACCAGGCCGTACTTCTATCATCCTGCACGATGGTCAGTATAACACACCTGATTTAAGCCGTCAACGACCCGCCCTCCGCCACAAGCGCGCCAGCTTGCGGTATTTGACCGCCTCGTAATACGCCATGAGCAGGCTCAAACGCAGCCCGTGCAGTCCATCCCGCGCCCCCCGCAGCGTCACGTACCGCCACCAAAAGTGACGGACGGCCTGGGCATAGGGAGTGTAAAACTGGGGCCGCACCCGCTCCTGGAAGAGGATGTCGGCGTCGAAATCGGTGTATCTGTTCTGCCGCGAGACGAAATCCGCCACGTCATCATAGTTGTAGTGGATCAGGGGATGAACCAGACGCCCCTCCGGTCCATCCGCCACGGCTACCTCGTGGACCGGACGCTCCCACCGAGCGCGCCCCGACCGCAGCAAGCGGGCCTGGTAGTCGGGATACCAGCCCGCCCTCAGTGTGAGGCGGCCAAAGATGTAATTGTGACGCGGCACCCACCACAGCACCTCCTCTCGCTCCTCGGCCGTCACGGTCTGCATCTCGACCGCCAATTCGGGCGTGACCCGCTCGTCGGCGTCCACGAACAGGATCCAATCGGCCCTCACCGCGTCCATCGCGGCATTGTGAAACTGGGCAAAGTTCTCGAATGGGTGCTGGATCACATCGGCCCTCACCTGCCGCGCCAGTTCCACCGTCCGGTCGGTGGTGCGGGTATCAACGAACACCACGCGCCGATCCGCCCAGGCCAGGCTCGCCAGGCAGTCCACCACGTTACGCTCCTCATCCCGCGCTGGCACGATGGCCGTCACGTTCATCAAACCTTCTCCCAGGCTCGGATGACCTGCCAGCAAGCGGCGACCATTTCCTCAGAGGCACCGTGCATCCGGCGACGCATGCCGGTGCGCACCAGCGCTCGCGCCAATCGCCGTGTGAACGGGCCGTGATGGCGGGCATAGAGCCGCGCCCGGCTGGTCCATAGATTGGCGAAGGAAGAAACCCGCACCTGACCACTGGATCGGCCAGCGTAGTGAATCACGCGCGCGATGGGAACGCAATATATGAGCCAGTGTGCCTTGCGCATCCGCCAGCACCAGTCCACTTCCTCGCAGTACATAAAAAATCCCTCATCCATCAGGCCCACGTCGGTGATGGCAACGGACTTGACCATCATCGAAGCGCCCAGGGGATGGTCCACGAGAAAAGGCTGCATGCCTTCGTAGAGACGACGTGGATAGCGCCCGTTGAGCCAAGTTTCGTAGAGACGAGGGGGGAGAGGAAAGAGGTCAAAGATCAATTGCACCAGACCCGGAAAGCGAAATGCGGCGTGTTGTAGGGAACCATCGGGATAGAGGAGTTTCGGCCCGGCCATGCCGGCTTGAGGGTTGGTCTCGAGCACCGAGAGAAGCGTTGTCGTGGCTCCCGGCAGCACTTTTGTATCTGGATTCAGCAGCCATACATAGTTTGGGAGTGTGGGAGTGTGAGAGTTTATTTGGCGCAGGGCGAGATTGTTGCCCCGCACGAAACCCAGGTTCTCGTCACTGGCGATGAGGCGGACAGAGGGAAACGCCTGCGCCACCATGTCGGGCGTGCCGTCGGCGGAAGCATTGTCCACCACCCAGACCTGGGCTTCCAGGCCTGATTGCTCCAGGTCAGCACAGAGGGATCCCAGGCACATCTCCAGCAGATCCCGCACGTTCCAACTGACGATGACAACAGCTAGATCGGGCATTGCCACCTAGACGAATCGCTGCCGAATTTCCGCGCTGACATAGTCCAGGGTCGCCACGGTGATGGCGATGAACCAGACCGCGATCCCCGCCGAGCGATAGTCCAACAGGCGGATGTACTGGGTCAGCAGGAAGCCGATGCCGCCGCCGCCCACCAGGCCGATGACGGTGGACATGCGCACGTTGATGTCCCACCGATAGATGGAGAAGGAGACGAAAGGTGGGATCATCTGCGGCACTACGGCGTACATGATCGTCTGCAGCCGCGTCGCGCCGGTCGCCTGGATCGCCTCGATGGGGCCGGGATCAATGGATTCAATGGACTCGGAGTAGAGCTTGCCCAGCGCGGCGATGGAGTGAACGGTCAGCGCAATGACGCCGGCAAAGGGTCCCAGCCCAACTATGACACCGGCGAGGATGGCCCAGATCAATGGCTCGATGGAACGGACAATGTTCAGGAGCGTGCGAGTGATATAGTAGAGGGCCATCGTCAACGGGGAACCCGACATCAGGTTCCGCGCCGCCAGGAAACTGACGGGGACGGAAAAGATGATGCCAAAGAGAGTGGCCATCATGCCCAGGACGATGGTCTCGACCATTTTTTCGACGTTGTGCTTTAACGCATCACTGAATTTGAGATCACCCACAGACGAGACTTGCCTGGCTTCCACCCGGTGAACCTGCCGTCCCTCAGAGCTGGGAGGAATGAGCCGGTAGGGCATATGGATCTCGATCTGAAAGGCGCCCTCATCATCGGTCATGATGGCTAGGTATCTCCCCTCCTGGCGCATCTGAAACTTGTTGCCGATGGGATCTGACCACCAGATCTGGGTCTCGGTGTTCGGCTCAAAACCCCGCCCGACGACGGTCAAAAGGGTGCCGGGCACGGTTTTGAGTACCCCCCCTTCCTCCACTTGCTGAGAAAGATCCCCACAGGTCGGGTCGGCTACCACATACGGCTCACCGGGCGTTTCTACAGGAGGTGATGGGGGGGGCAAGTCATCGCAAGGCGAGAGAATATCTGCCCCGGCAACTGTGGTTTCGACATCTCTTGTGACGGCTGCTTCCCAGGGCCACAGCACTCGAGAGAGAGGACCTTTCGCATCCGACAGTTCCGTGGCCAATTTGTACAGGTTGATCTCGCTGATCTTCCAACCCAGGATGAAGAAAAGCGCCAGGACGAGGGCAAAGACACTCAGACCTCCCCGCTGACCCGGTTGGGCCTGCCGGTACGCATCCCAGGCAATCCACAGCCACAGGATAACAATGAGCGCCAGGATGGGGATCACGAATGCCGGACGTCTGTCCAGAGCTTTGACGAATTTGGCGTCTATTCCTTGCTCTCGCGTGGCCAGTAGACTGACCTGCCAGGCAAAGAGGCCGACGAGAGTCAAGAGGGAGCCAAATAGGGTCAATCCCCGCTGGACTTGGCGGGCCAGAGCCTGTCCTAGGCCGGGAATGAACAACGAGGCGATACCTGCCACAGGCGGAGATACCAGGCTGGGTTGGAGTTCCCGTTTCGTCGTTCGCGTCGCCATTACTCTTCCCTCCCCTGGGGCACAACGCTCACCCGGACCGCCTCTTCACCGTAGATGTCCTTGAATTCTCTATCGGTCATTGCCCGGATTTCCTCGCGACTGCCCCGGTAGACGATCTGTCCATCCCGCAAGCCGATCACCCGGGTGGCGTATCGCTGCACCAGGTCCAGGTAGTGCAGGCTGCACAGGACGGTGATCTTTTCCTCCTGATTCAGTCGCTCCAGGTGTTCCAGGATGGAGTGAGCCAACACCGGGTCCAGGCTGGCGACTGGCTCGTCGGCCAGGATCATGCGGGGCTGCTGCATCAGCGCGCGGGCGATTCCCACTCGCTGCTGCTGACCGCCGCTCAACTCGTCCACCCGCTTGTGGGCCTGGTCGGCGATCCCCACCCGCTTCAGCGCCGCCATCGCCATCTCCCGATCCTCGGCGGGAAAGCGATGCAGCAGGCTTGACCAGGGATTCACGTACCCCAGTCGCCCGGAGAGGACGTTGGTGAGCACGTTCGAGCGTTTGACCAGGTTAAAGTGCTGGAAAATCATTCCGATCTGGCGACGGATCTGGCGCAACTGAGCTGGTTCGGCGGCCGAGATATCCACGCCGTCCCAAATGATCTGCCCCCCGGTGGGATCAATCAACCGGTTGATGCAGCGCAGGAGAGTGGACTTGCCCGAGCCGCTCAGACCGATAATGACCAGAAACTCGCCATCCGCCACCTCGAAACTGACGTCGCGAAGGGCGACGGTTCCATCATCATAGATTTTGGTCAGATTTTTGATTTGAAACATCCTTCTGCCCTTTTGTCACGAGGGGGGACGCCGTGTCCCCCCTCGCACAGATCATTCTATAGTTGACTCTCGCGTCGTCAAAGCGCCTCGACTAGTTTCCGACCAGATCGTCAGCGCTGATGCCGGCCGCCTGGAGGATTTGACGGAATGCGTCATAGTAAGAGTCATCGGCCTTCATCAGCTCTTCCCACTGATAGGCAGTTTTCAACGCCTCCACACCCTCCTCGGTGGCGGCGATAGCCAGCAGGCCATTCACGATCTTGTCACGCAAATCCTGCGGCATGGCAGACTGGAACTGGACACCATCGTTCGGAATGTCCGGTTCGATAGCGATGACGGCGGTCTGATCCATCACATCAGGATACTGTTCCTCGATGCGAGTGCGGGCGTCCACGTAGGTGGCGCCGACATCGCAGGTGCCATCGTAGACGCTAGCAGCGACCGCATCGTGGCTGCCAGCGTCCACAACCTGGGCCAGACCAGTATTGGGGTCCACCCCCGCACCCTTGAGCATGATCGAGGGGATCACCCACCCGCTGGTGGAAAGCGGGTCGGGGCGGCAAAAGGTCTTGCCATTCAACTGAGAGAGGTCGGTAATGCCGCTGTCGGCCCGGACGAGGATCTGACCGTTGTAAGTGGGGCTGCCATAGCGCACGGAGAGCATGGCTGCTTCGGCGCAGCCACGGTCGGCGGCCATCACGTAGGCAAAGGTGGCCAGCGAGGACATGTGGGCTTCGGCCGGGTCGGCGCACATCGCCTCGATGGCGCCGGCGTACTCGGTGGCGACGCGCACCTCAAAGAACAGGCCGGTCTCTGCTTCCAGCAAATCCACCACCGACTGGGCGCCAGCCGTCACACGCTCTGTCTCACCGGAAGGGACGAATACCCAGACGATGGGATTCTTTTCTGTGCCCAACTGACCCGGCCCGCAGGACGTCAACATGCCCAGGGCCAGCATACTTACGACCAATATCGCCACTATACGCTTTGCGTTCATTGTTATCTCCTCCTGTTTTATGATTTATAGGCTCTACGCAGGGCAGGTTTCCATACCTGCCCGGCGGGTAAGAAACCCGCCCTACAGGTGTATTTTCGCCTTCGTCACCTGCTGCTGTGAAATTTTCCCCCACGAATCCGTGTAGACCCGATTTATATTTGAAACGACAAACTGTGTAACGCTCTTTTGTTGGATCTAGTGCAGCTATCACCTCCAGAATCAGCTTGACTATTCTTACTGCATATCTTTATACAACCATAGGAGCATGCGACTGAGAATGCCTCGGTGTCCTAAACGGCCCATCGCTCCATCACAAATAGCATATATCAATTTCCCTCAAAAGGCAAGCCAGACACACCGAAAGCAAACTTGCACAACGGGACAAGTCGGGGTAGAATGAAGCGCTTATGACATCATTGAACGGTTTAAAATTCCATCGAAAGATCGCGTGTTAAGGAGGCTTGAATTTAATGAAAGAGTATGCTACAGATAACCTGCGCAACGTCGTCTTGCTCGGCCACGGCAGCGCAGGCAAAACTTCGTTGGCGGAAGCCATGCTGTTCGCCAGCGGAGCCATCAACCGCATGGGCGAGGTCGAAAACGGCACCACCGTCGCCGATTTCGATGAGGAAGAGATCAACCGACATATCTCCCTCAACCTGGCCCTCGTCCCCGTTGAATGGGAGAGCTGCAAAATCAACGTTCTGGACTCGCCAGGATACACCGATTTCGTCGGCGAGGTCAAGAGCGCCATCCGAGTGGCCGACCTGGCGCTGATCCTGGTGGACGCCGTCTCGGGCGTCGAGGTCGGAACAGAACTGGCCTGGAAATTTGCCGACGAGTATGACCTGCCCCGTATGGTCGTCGTCAACAAGATGAACCGCGAGAACGCCAACCTGGAGCGTGTGCTAGAGGCGCTCGGGGAAGCGTTCGACCAGAATTTTGTGCCCGTCAATCTGCCCGTCGGGACGGAGGGACAATTTGCCGGCGTGGCCGACGTCATCAAGAAGCAGGCCCTGATGGGGGCGGCGGGCCAGAAAGCGGACATCCCCGCCAGTCTGACCGACCAAGTAGAGGAGACGCGCACCGCCCTGGTGGAGACCGCGGCCGAGTCAGACGACGAGTTGATTATGAAATACCTGGAAGGGGAGGAGCTGACCGACAAGGAGATTCACCGGGGACTGCGCGCGTCCGTGCTCAATGGGACCGCTGTTCCAGTCCTGGTGACAGCCGCCACCGCCGGGCTGGGCACACAGGCCCTGTTAAACGCGCTGGTCTCCTACGCGCCCTCTCCGACCGATCGCGGTCCGGTGATCGCTCAAGGACCGGCCGGCGAGGAAGAGATCGCCCCCACCGAGTTGGCCCCGTTGACCGCCTTGATATTCAAGACCACCGCCGATCCCTACGTGGGTAAACTGACCTATTTCCGCGTCTACGGCGGCCTGTTGGAATCGGACAGCCGCGTCTACAACAGCCGGGCCGAGGAAGAGGAGCGGCTGGGCCAGATTTATGTCATGCGGGGCAAGGAGCAGATGCCGGTTCCCCACTTGCGCGCTGGTGACATCGGCGCGGTAGCCAAACTGGCCCACACCGTCACTGGAGATACCCTGTGTGACAAAGGACACCCGGTCCGCCTGCCCGGCCCATCCTTCCCCTCCTCCCTGTTCGCCGTGGCGGTCCATCCCACCAGCAAGGCCGACCAGGCCAAGCTGGGTCCCACCCTGACCCGCATCTGCGAGGAGGACCCGACTCTGCAATGGCGTCAGGAGGCCAGCACGCGGCAGACGATCCTGGAAGGGATGGGAGAGGCGCACGTGGACATTGCCGTGCGGCGGATGGAGAACCGCTTTGGAGTGGGAGTTACCACCACCATCCCCAAGGTCCCCTACCGAGAGACGGTCACCCAAACTCGTGCCGACCAATACCGGCACAAGAAGCAGACCGGCGGCGCGGGACAGTTCGCCGAGGTGCACATGCGGCTGGAACCGCTCCCGCGAGATACCGGCTACGAGTTCGAGTGGGAGGTCTTTGGTGGGGCCATCTCCCGCTCCTTCGAAAGCTCCATCCAGAAGGGGATCAAGCAGGTGATGGAACAGGGCGTCATCGCGGGTTACCCGGTGGTGGACGTCAAAGCGGTGGTCTACGACGGCAAGGAACACCCCGTGGACTCGAAGGACATTGCCTTCCAAATCGCCGCCCGGGAGGTCTTTAAGAAAGTGATGCAAGATGCCGGCCCGGCGCTGCTGGAGCCTATCTGCCGCGCCACCGTCACTGTGCCGGAGGAATACACCGGCGACATCATCGGCGATCTCAACACCAAGCGCGCCCAGGTCCAGGGCATGGACCAGCAAACTGGCAAGTCCATCATCAAGGTGTTGGTGCCGTTAGCCGAGATGCAGCGGTATGCCACCGATCTCCGCAGCCTGACGCAGGGCCGGGGCATCTTTTCGATGGAAATAGATCACTACGAGCCGATGCCCGCCCATCTGGCCCAAGAGATCATGGCAGCACACCAGCGCGAGAAAGAAGAGTAGCCAGGAAACGGAGAGAGAAATCATGTAAAGGCTCGTTCCTGGAGTGGAGCGAGCCTTTGTTCTCATTCTACTGCTGGATCTGGAGAATATGAACCGATCCCATCACATGTCTACTCTCACGACGGCCGGCGTGCTCGTCGTGGCCGCTTACGTGGCCGCGCAGATGCTCTCCGACGTGCTGAGTCTCAAGATCGCGCTGCTGGCCGGGTTCAGCGTGGACGTCGGCACCATCGTCTACCCCTTCACCTTTACCCTGCGCGACCTGGTGCACAAGCTGCTGGGGCGGGGAGCCGCGCGGACGGTGATCGTCGCCGCTGCCGGCATCAACCTGCTGATGGCCGGACTGTTCGCCGTGGCCGCCTGGCTGCCGCCCGACCCGACCTGGCCGCTGCAAGCCGAGTTCGCCGCCGTGCTCACCCCGGTGTGGCGCATCGTCGTCGCCTCCATCGCCGCCGAGGTGGTCAGCGAGATCGCCGACACCGAGGTCTACCACCTGTGGGTCACGCGGGTGACGCGCCGGTATCAATGGGCCCGCGTGCTCGTCAGCAACAGCGTCAGCATCCCATTGGACAGTCTGATCTTTTGCTGGGGCGCTTTTGGCGGACAGCTCCCCTCAGCTACCGTCTGGTCCATCTTTTGGGCCAACCTGCTCGTGAAAGGGGGCGTGACCCTGCTGAGCCTGCCCGGCATCTATCTCGTCCCGGAGACGAATTCTAGTTAGGAGAATGGCATGACAGATACCAACCAAGACGTGACCCCCTCGACCCTTTTCCCCCTCGACGAAATCCCCCCCCATCACAAATCCGGGTTCGTGGCCGTCATCGGCCGCCCCAACGTGGGCAAATCCACCCTCGTCAACCGTATCGTGGGACAAAAAATAGCCATCGTCTCCCCCAAGCCCCAGACCACCCGCAACCGCATCCTGGGTATCCTCACCCGGGAGGAACACCAAATCATCTTTGTGGACACCCCCGGCCTCCACAAACCACGCCACCGGCTGGGCCGGGCTATGGTCGCCACCGCCACCAGCGCCCTCCCCGACGCCGACGTGGTCCTGTTCATGGTGGACGTCTCGGTCCCACCCACCGACGAGGACCGGGTGATCACAAAAATCGTCCGCGAAAACACCACTTCCCCGGTCATCCTGGTCCTCAACAAGATGGACCTGCTGGCGGCGGACAAGGTCAAACCCCACACCGAGGCATACTGGGAGCTGGCTCCCTACCACCAGGATTGGATGATGACCAGCGCCACCGACGGGGACAACCTGGACAAGCTGGTGGAGCGGATCGTCGCAGCGCTGCCAGAGGGCCCGCGCTACTATCCCGGCAGCCAAATCACCGACCAGACCGAGTGGGAGATCGCCGCCGAGTTGATCCGCGAACAGGTACTGCGCTATACCCACCAAGAAGTGCCCCACGCCGTGGCCGTCGTCGTCGAAGAGTTCAAGGAGCGAGAGAGCGGCGTGATCTATATCGCGGCCAACGTCGTGGTCGAAAGAGACTCCCAAAAGGGGATCGTCATCGGGCGAGGAGGGCAGATGCTGCGCCAGATTGGGTCGGCCGCGCGGGAAGAGATCGAGCGCATGGTGGGCGGGCAGGTCTATCTCGATCTGTGGGTCAAGGTGCGCAAAAAGTGGCGGCAGGACGACGCCGAACTGCGGCGGCTGGGGTACGGCGTGGGCGGGTAAAGCGCCATGACGAGTACCATGGTACGCTTGAAGTCTGGGGTTGTTTGTGGTATAGTACAGTTGGTGCAAAAGGATGTGCCAAGCGGCGCTAAAACGCCAAGCAGGGCGGAACACCATTCCGTGCTACGTGACCGTCGTTGAGACTGGATGGCGGCTTCCGAGTTCCGGATCAGGGATTTGCTTGTAATCCCATCAGGAGGCAGGAACATGAGACGTAAATACACATTTGTCGCTCTGTCGGTGATCGTGACCTTGGTATGCGTCTCCATCTCGGCCACGTTGGCCTCCCCCACGAACTTGCCTCTGCTTCAGGCAACCACCGAGGTGGAACCTAACGACAACTTTTCAGAGGCCAACAACGTGACCATCCCGGTTTCCGTATCCGGCACCATCAATCCCCCCGAAGACGTGGACTTTTTCGTGATGGACACCGACATCGGGCGCGAGTACGAGGCCACCCTCACTATCTGGGACAACGATGGTCTCAGGCTGAGGATGATTCTATATAACACCGACCAAGAGTACATCAAGGCCAGTTCGTCCTCCGCCAGCAGCACCAATATGTCCTGGACGGCCAATCAACACCAAAACTATATTCGCATCGAAGCGGCCTCGGTGACCACCAAGACAGCCAGCTACCGCCTGGACGTCAACCGGGTGGCCGCTACCCCTACGGCGACCGCTACGTCACCGCCTGGCGCCGACCCCTACGAGCCGAACGACACCAAAGATACCGCCTACGTGTTTCCCGTCTCCATCTCGGCCAGCGCCACCGACGCCAATTTCGTCCCCTCCGATACGGACCAAGATTGGTTCGCCTTCTATGTCAAATCGGGCCGCCGTTACCGGGCTTCCACCAGCAACCTGGTGGGCGTGGATACCTACCTGGAGGTATTCAACGAGAGCAGCAACCGCGTCGCCGAGGACAATGACAGCGGCGGAGGATTCGCCAGCCGGGTCGAGTGGAACGCCACTTACGACGGCTACTATTACATCCGGGTCACCAACATGGTGGATTTCAGCACCCCGACGGACACCTACGACCTGACCATCTCAGAGATCAGCGTCTCCGCCACCGCCACCTCCGCGCCCGCCGCCGCCGATCCCAACGCCGACCGCTGCGACCGGACCGGGTTGGGCAACTATGACTTTGACCACGCCTGCGTCATCTCGCCCAACGTCTCGGAGGTATTCAACTTTATCCCTCCCCCTTACGGCGGCGTGGATAACGACTTTTACAAAATCTGGGTCAAGCCCGGACTGTTGTACCAATGTCGCACGTCGGACCTCTCGCCGGGGGTGGACCCCAACATGATCGTCTACGATCACAACCGCAACCTCATTGGCGGCAACGACGACGTCGAGCCGGGAAACTTTAACAGCTTTTTCGCCTACTATGCCACCTACGAAGGCTGGATGTACCTGCTGGTGGGGTACGGCGACCGGACCCCACCCAACCTGTCCAACAGCAACTATACTCTCCGCTGCTCAGTGGAAACACCGGGACAGGCCACAGCGACGAGTGCCCCTGCGGATGAAAGCCCGACGGCGACCTCGCGTCCGGGGGAGACGGCGACTCCCCGTCCGACCGGCACCCCCGCCCCC
>DSDT01000206.1 GCA_011048615.1 Chloroflexota bacterium
ATCTCGAATTTACTAATTGTTCACCCATCCTTTCCCAATGATGATATAATATAGTCAGTAAAGACCATCATAGAGTAAGGAGGCTTTTCATCAAGAGATTGTTACCCGAGGGAGAATGGAAAGAGATACTGGATCAACTATTGAACTTGATAATCAGGAGGTTATCTATGGAACAACCGATGAAAATGTTGACTAGATTGCTGCTGACTTCGATGCTACTGCTGTCCGTATTCGCCACGCTCGTTTGGGCATACGAGCCGGCCAATCCCCCGGAGCCCAGCTACATCGTTCCCAGCGACACCCCGGCCACGGTCGTGGATGGCGCTTATGGGGAATGGAATCTGGCCGAAGATGGGACGGGCGATTTCTTTGCCAATATGTATAATGCAGGAAGGCCTGACCCGGCCTGGCCGGGATATGCGCTCATGTCCAAGTTGTACTTGCGCTATGCGTGTGATTCCGGCATGCTCTATGCTCTCGTGCTTGCAGAGGACGGCTATGTGCCGCTGCCGTGGGCAGAAGATGCCTGGATCAAAATCTATGACTTGGGCAACAATACGCTGGTAGACGGTGACGACGCGAACAATCCCGATCCGCCGCCCGATTTCGATTGGGTGTACGTCAACGAGCAGCTCAGGGGATACGAGGCAGCTTTTGCCCTGGCAGAAGCGACCTACACCGGCCTGGAAGCCCACATTCAAATCGTTGAGCCCAATGGTGGGGACGGGGCTACCTCTTCCACAGGCAAGGACGGGATCAACCTGGTGATTGAATGCCGCCCCACCGCCGTCGAGTTGTCATCCTTCAACGCGCGAATCAGCCGGGGCGAAGTCACGCTGAACTGGATGACCACTGCAGAAAGCGACAATGCCGGGTTCAACGTGTACCGCGCTCGGTCTGAGAATAGCCCGTGGCTCAAGGTGAACGAGAATCTCATCGGCGCACAGGGCCAGGCAGGAGAGGGTGCCAGCTACAGCTTTGTGGACCGACCAGGTTATGGTGCTTTTTACTACAAGCTAGAGAATATGAACCATGAGGGGGAGAGTTCCTTCCATAGGTTGGTCAAGGTCTTGGTCACACCTGCGTTCCGCCGTCCCGTGCGTCGCCCGATGATGCCCGGTCAGTAGATGATTGGAGCTTGTCCAAATAGGATAGATCTCGAAAAGCCCTTTTATCATCGTGGGGCAAGTCTGGAGAGATTCTGCTCCGATCGGTGATGGGATCATTCGGTTAACGGCCAAGTGCTCGTGGATCGAGTTGAATCAGGGAGTCCGATCAAGTGAATTGGTCGGACTCTTTATATCGCGCCCTAATGACCGACCTGGAATCCTGGGAGGGAACGTGGAAGGAATGCGAATGATAAATCTCAACCGATGGATGGTCTGGCTGATCGTAGCTTGTATCGTTTTGAATGGCAGTCTAACGCTCGTCGAGGCGGCAGCGGCATCCCCACAAAGTGACATCAATCTACTCTGGTCAAATGAACGCGAGATTGTCCTGGAATTCACCCTGGACGGGTTTGACGTGGAAGCGATCCCATACCAAGGACACGTATATCACCGTCTAGTCGTTGCCGGCATGGCTCAAAGTGACGTTCCCGGGACCCTCCAAGTTCCCACGCGCGGGACACTGCTGGGCGTTCCCACGCTGCAAGGTCTATCCATACAAGTGCTAGAGTCGGATTACCAGATTCTGACAGATGACTGCCTTTTTCCCGTCCCCGAGACTGGATCGCTAGTGGCAAATCCTGAGCGTGCTGTCAAGACCGATCAGGGCTGTCATCAAGCAAGTGATGAATCACCTCGCTCCCTGCCGGGCAGCCTGGTTGAGGCCAGTCCCACCGGATACCTGCGCGACCAGGCTGTAGCGCGGCTGCAATTCTACCCCGTACAACGTGATCCCGCTACCAACACATTACGCCTCTACCAGCGTGTTTTGGCTCGCGTCACGTGGGATCCGTCCCCCGCGCCCGATGTCAACCGTGGCCGGTGGGTCAGTCCTGCGTACGAGGCTACCCTGAGCAATGCACTGTTGAACTATCAAGCTCTGGATCGCCCTCAGATGGAACAGGTACCATACGAGATGCCTGCTGCGGATATATCGGCCGTCAAACTCGTCTCAGACACGCTCAAAATCGGCGTGATCGAAGACGGGCTATACGAGTTGACCTACGATGATCTGACCAGCGCTGGACTCGACCTAGATAGCGCGCTTCCTCAGACCATCAAGATACATCATCAAGGAACCGAGTTGCCCATCTATGTGCCAGGCGAAGAGGACGGCGTGTTCGATCCCACAGACGTCGTCCTATTCTACGGTCAAGCTATCACCAGCGTGTATACGACCGAAAACATCTACTGGCTGACCATAGGTGAAGAGCATGGTCAGCGGATGAGTGTACGCCCGGTCCCTCCCGCAGGAGCCGAGACTCCGGTCCATTTTCCTGTGCTCCTGCATCTTGAGGAGGACACATATTACTGGAGAACAATGCCCAACGGAGAGGGCCAAGATCATTATTTCTGGGGAGACAGATTGAGTCCCTCAACGAATGATATGCCAGATCACCGAGTCTATTCCTTCACTCTGAATCACATCTCCACGGATAGCTCCATCTTGGCAACCGTGCGCGTCAGATTGAAGGGGTTCACGTCTCGAGAACACCGCACGCAAATCTACCTCAACGGGAATCAAATAGACGACCAGCAATGGAGTGGACGGGACAACTATGAGCACGAGATCCCGGTCTCTCACTACTATTTGACCGATGGGAACAATACACTGCGGGTTCAAACAGTCGACACCGGAGCAGCGGCGGATCAACTGTTGGTCAACTGGATCGAGATCGAGTACTGGGATACCTACATCGCCGAGTTCGACGAACTCTACTTTGCACCTCCCACGACAGGGACGTTTCAGTTTGAAGTGGATGGATTTGGCCAGAACGACGTGCAGCTCTTTGAAGTGAGCTATCCTTCAGACGTCAGTATGTTGACTGACTCCGTAGTGTTCCCTACCGGAACTGGGTATAAACTCGAGTTTCAAGATACTGGATCCTCAAACACGCGGTATCTCGCTTTAACCCCAAACCAGTACAAATCGCCAGCGCGTATCGAACTGGATTCCCCATCGTCTTGGAAGTCCCCCCAAAACAGAGCGGACTATATTCTGATCACACACGAGGATTTTCATTCCACTGCCCTGACCCTGGCGGACCACCGCAGGGCAGAGGGTCTCGATGTAGCGGTCGTCCAAGTCCAAGACATTTATGACGAATTCAACTTTGGCGTCTTTAATCCTGGCGCCCTGCGCGACTTTTTGTCCTACGCCTATCATCACTGGTTTCCGCCGGCTCCCACATACGTCGTGCTGCTCGGAGATGCCTGCCAGGATTATAGAGACACCCTCGATTCTGGTTCCATAAACTATGTACCCACGCACGTCATAGAATCAGAACTGGACGGACAGTCTCCTTCCGACAACTGGTTTGTCGCTGTCAGTGGC
Source organism: Chloroflexota bacterium (assembly GCA_011048615.1). GTDB lineage: Bacteria > Chloroflexota > Anaerolineae > B4-G1 > B4-G1 > DSDT01. The sequence goes on from DSDT01000206.1 coordinate 3,502, forward strand.
GAGGACATCTTGCCAGACATGCTAATTGGCCGCCTCAGTGCGCGGAGCAATTCGGAGGCAGCCAGAATCGTGAACAAGATCATTCATTATGATCAAAGTCCACCGGACGAATCCTGGAATAAAAACGTGCTCCTGGTCGCAGACGATGATGCCTCAGTTTTCGAGCTGACCTCCGAGCAACTGGCTGATCGCCTGCCCTATTATTATACCGTCACCAAAGTCTATGCCAGCGCCTATCCACCGAGTGATCCGGCCCTCGATATCAGCGCCGCGATAAACCAAGGCAGTATCCTGGTCAATTACACCGGCCACGGTGGATTACAGTGGTGGGGGCAATGGAACAACAACAGCGAATTTATTTTCGAGGCATCTGACATCACAGCCTTGACCAATACCCACCGCCTGCCGGTCGTCACAGCGGGCAACTGCCGGAATGGGCTCTTCTCACTCTATCGTAACTGGTCTTCAGTGGCAGAATTATTCCAGAGACTGGAAAATAGAGGCGCGGTGGCCGTTTGGGCTTCCAGCAGTGTCAGCTATCCTGCCAGCCACCAGATATTGCTACGCGAGTTCTACGAAGCCATCTTCCAACACGATCAATACAGCCTAGGGGCGTCTACTACCGCTGCTAAAATCAACACTCTGGGATATTATGATCTGTGGGGAGAAGTCGTAGAAACCTTTATCCTGTTTGGAGATCCAGCAACCCAATTGGGTATTCCCACCAATTATCCTTACGTGAAAAGCTCTATTCCCGCTGATAGAGATCACCAGGTACCGATTGATCAAGACATCCAGATTGTCTTTAGCAAACCTATGATCACCTCTACAGTAGAGCTGGGTGGACCAGGCACCCTTGCGTTGCCCTTCACCTCCACCTGGAGCGCTAAGAACACGATCCTCAGCTATGCTCATCCGAATTTTGAGCACGGCCGCATCCTGACCTTCACCATCAGCGGTCAGGATCGCCCGGGAAACGTTTTGGGCGACGGCCCCGTTCCGAGTACGTGGACCTTTACGGTGACCAACGATAACGTACCCCCCAATGCCGTCATTGGCATAGAGGGGGGACAGTTGGTCAATGTACCGGTAACCGCCCAGGTCGTTATTACATTCACAGAACCTGTACGTACCGAGGCAACGGCCTATTCGATAGAGCCGCCCATCACTGGATTCTTGCTGTGGGATGTGGAAGGACAAATAGCGAGGTTTCGCCACGCCGACTTTCAGGGGGAAGAGACGTACACCTTTACCCTTCACACCGCTCAAGACCTGGCGGGCAATCTTTTGGTTGAACCTTTAGCGTTGACCTTTACTACACAAGAGGTAAATCGGATTTATCTGCCCCTCATTCTGAGAAATAACGAGGAATGGCTGGCACATCCGACTGTGGAATTGGGACCCCGCAGCGAGTGATATCACATCGCAGCTCATTCTACTCTTTCAATTCCGATTGAAAGGTGCCATTGCCGGCAAAATAATAACCCATTCGCCAGCGCGTGCAGATGTATCGTGGGCTAGATGGATCATCCTCAATTTTGCGGCGTAGATAGCGGATGTATACGCTCAGATAACTCGTTTCCCTGGCATATTCCGGCCCCCATATGCTGATGAGCAGTTCCCGATGCGGGACAATTCGCCCCTTTTGACTGACCAGATACATCAGTAAGCGGGACTCGATGGGGGTGAGGTGAATTTCCTCCCCCTGGCGTATGACGGTCCCGTCCTTGAGATCAATGCGCAGATGATCATCGGCATAGATGGCCCGCCATTCGTCTCGAGAGTCCGCCTTGGCTCGACGCAGAACGGTGCGAATGCGCGCCTTCAACTCGTCGAAACTGCACGGTTTGGTCAGATAATCATCCGCCCCTAGGGAGAGCCCCTTGAGTATATCCGCCTGGTCTGTTTTAGCGGTGAGCATAATGATGGGAGTATCACACATACTGCGGAGTCGTTGACACGTCAGCCAGCCGTCCATTTCTGGCATCATGACGTCCAGAACAACGACGTCTGGTCGGGTCTCGTAAGCCCGGCGCAGCCCTTCCTTACCGCTATCGGCTGTGATGACGGTAAACCCATCCCGCTCCAGCCCAAGCTGCAGTAGCGTAAGCAGACCGGTATCATCATCAATTACAAGTATTTTTTCGTTCATGATCAACACCTCTACGAACGAGCTTGGACATGATACAAGAACCTCTGATATTCTGACCCAACCCTCGACACTGACACTCGTACTATAACAGCAGACCGTATGTGAAAGGTAAAGAATAGGTCAAAAAGCGAAAAAAAATCCCCAAGTCAGGCCTAGGGGACGAGGAAACGCATCGCGCTCAGCAGAGTCAGGTACTCAAACCCAGGTCATCCGTGTCAAAGTAGTAACCTCCTCCCCGAACCGTGTGAAGGTAATGGGGAGAGCTTGGATCAGGTTCTATCTTTTGCCGCAACCGGTAGATATACTGTTTCACCAAGTCTGGCTCGCCAATCCAATCGGGTCCCCAGACCCGGGTCAGGATGGCGTCGGTACTGAGTACCTTGCCGGTGTGCCGAATCAACAGCCGTAGGACCTCGAATTCCTTGGGCGTCAGGTACACCGTGCGATTCCCGATCACCAGCTCGTGACGGTCGCAGTCGAGGACGACCGAGTCGGTGGGAAACAAATAGTCTGATCCCTCGTTGGCTCGTTCCCCCGCCCGTCGTAAACACGCCGCTAGACGACTGACCAATTCCGAGCGCTCAAAGGGCTTGACGACATAATCATCCGCGCCCAGAGATAGGCCCTTGACAATGTCTTCAATGGTGCCTTTAGCAGTTACAAAGATAATGGGCACATCGGTCATCTCACGCAACCGACGACATGCTTCGAACCCATCCATATCAGGCATCATGATGTCTAATAGAATCGCATCGGGATGCTCTTGATAAGCAGCACGCAAGCCAGAGAGAGCATCTCTGGACACGACTACATCAAAGCCCTCAGCGTTCAACATCGCCTGCAACAGTGCCAACACGTCGGGCTGATCATCCACGACTAGAACGCGAAAACGACGTCGCATAGCTCCTTACTCTCTCTTGACTCGAATGATACAAGAGGCCTGCTGCCTGATCTGGTACAGTGCAATCATGCCGAGTTTTTATCCACCGTAAACAAATTCCTAACGAGATTATACAGCATTTTATGAATTTGAACAAGCAAGTTTTGTGAGAACCGCCCACCAAGAGACGCAAAGTCTGATTTTTGCGTCGAGGGATTGTCTGGATCGAAAAGCCTTGGTCGCTGATCGCATCCACCAACAGACGCCGAGCCATTGTCAAGCTGAACCACGGGAGCGAAACATCCAGGTCTGTTGGCAGTCAGAGAGCGGCGGAGAGATAGACAAAACCGAGGAGCAACAGTTGCCCCCCGGTTTCGAATGGGCGGTACAAGACTTGAACTTGTGACCTCCACGATGTCAACGTGGCGCTCTGGCCATCTGAGCTAACCGCCCACAACGATCGAATTATACCACCGACACTCTCATTTTGCAAGAGCCCGCTTTCTGTGATACAATCTTGGAAATCTGCATGGCATGTTTTCGCAGAGAAACGAATCGTCTCTCTGCGGTGAGCAGTCACCTTTGACGTATGGAAACAGCGAGTCCTACTTGGAACCTGGTCGGACACAGATGGGCGGTCCAATTTCTGCGCCACGCCGTGGACACAGACACGGTCTCCCACGCCTATCTTTTCATCGGCCCGGCTAACGTTGGCAAGATGACGCTGGCGCTGGCACTGGCGTCCGCCTTGTTGTGTCAAAATCAGACTGATGCTCACACTCCCTGCGGCACGTGTCGCGCCTGTCGCCTGGTCACCGCTGGTCATCACCCCGATCTGCACATCATCGAGTCGGAACAAGTCGGAGCGAGTCTCAAGATAGAGCAGGTGCGCGACCTGGAGCGTCAAGTGGCGCTCAGGCCGGTGGAGGGACGCTGGCGGGTAGCCATCCTATCCCGCTTCGAGGAAGCCACGATTTCTGCTGCGAACGCACTGCTCAAGACCCTGGAGGAACCGCCGCCCTACGTGGTGATCGTGGTTCTGACCGCCGACGCCAGTGCTCTTCTGCCCACCATCGTCTCCCGATGTCAACGGGTCCCGTTACGTCCCTTGCCAGTAGCCCTGGTGAGAGAGGCCCTGGTGGAGCGCTGGAACGTGGACGCAGAACGGGCGGACCTATTGGCCCATCTATCTGGGGGGCGGGTAGGATGGGCAGTCCGTCAACTCGAAGACAAAGCGGCTTTTCAGCGCCGCACCCACCGCCTGGACGATCTGGACCGCCTGTTGGCCGCATCTATGACCGAACGGTTTCGTTACGCCGAGAAACTGGCCCGCACGTCTGCTGCTGTACAGGAAATCCTCGACCTATGGCTCGGTTGGTGGCGCGACGTGATGCTTCTGGCCGCTGATGAGAATGCTCTATTGACGAATGTGGACTGTCGGAACATGTTGCAAGACCATGCCCGGCGCTTCGGAGTAAAGGGCAGTATGGACGTGTTACAGGCCTTGCAACAGGCAGTTGATCGGCTGAATTGTAACGCCAATCCACGCCTCGCTCTCGAAGTACTGATGCTTGATCTTCCCCGGTAAACACCATAGGCTCTGAACTCGAAGGCGGCATAAACGACCTCCGACGAAGCCCAGGCTCCGTCGGAGGGTTGTCATACGTATGGATATGCAGTTCAGGCGGTCATTGTAATTGTCTCTGAATACTCAACCGCACCGCTGTCCGCTCTTGTTCGTCAATCAGCACCTCGACGAATGAGGGGACACAAATGATGTCAATTCCATCCTCTTCCAGGTAGCCACGGGCGATGCAAACTGCCTTTATGGCTTGGTTGACCGCTCCAGCTCCTATGGCCTGCACGTCCACCTGTCCCTTCTCTCGCATGACGCCGGCAATAGCGCCTGCCACTGCCGTTGAGCGAGAATTGGCCGCGACTTTGATGATATCCATTGCCTCCCTCCTTGCGCTTGCTGGACCTTGTTGTACTCGTCACAACCCGTCCGGGCTCACTGATTTTTTAGGTGCGGTTTTGATTATAATACACTAGAATCATCCATATTGCAAGCGATGTACACATCCTGGCCCACAATCTTCAACCCATACCGACCGGGGTCCATCGGCGCGTACTTGACCCGTTCGTAATCTCGCCGGCTCACATCCAGCGGGGCCGTGGCGTCCAAACCCATCTTGGCCGTGCGGGTCTTTTGACCCAACGCATGCATCGCCGAAGGGTCAAGACTGCTCCCCGGCTCATCCTTCAGCACAATCAGATTGCGGTCGGCCTGGAAACGGGTCGCGATAGCCCATTCTACATCGGCGGGATCGTAAATGTTTACGTCTGTATCCACCACCACGACGTGCTTCAAAGACGTGTGCCCCTGAAAAGCTGCCCAGACCGCCCGCCGTCCATCCTCGTCGTGTTGCTTTTCAATCTGCACGACGGCGTGCAACCAAGACGCACCTCCCGGTGTGATATAGACGCCGGTGCAACGACACACCTGCTCCACGGCGGCAAATATCGTAGGCTCACGGGGCATTCCCATCAAGCTCTTGTGCTCCATACCACCGGGCAGGAGAGCGTGAAAGATAGGGCTCTGGCGATGGGTGACACGGGCGATCTCGATCACCGGCTGGCGACGTACACCGTCCATCGTCTCGGTCAGGTCCGGGAAAGGCCCTTCGTCGGTCAGAGTGTGAGTGATGTGTCCCTCCAGGATCAATTCCGCATCGGCTGGCACCTCCAACTCCACCGTCTGACACGTCACCAGGGGGGTGGCGGCCAGCGCGTGGGCGATGCCCAACTCGTCTACCCCCGGCGGAGGGCTCGTCGCAGCCGCCAGCAGCACGTGGATGGGACAGCCAATAGCGATGGCGACCGGCAAGGGTTGCGCCGTTTTGGCGAGGGCGGTGTGGGTGCCCCGCCCCTCGACGATGCGGGCGACGAGCCGGCGCTCGTCCAGCCGCATCAAGCGATGAAACGATATGTTGCGCCCCCAATCCGGGTCCTTGATGACCGCCACGCCGGACGTGACGTAAGGTCCGCCGTCGTCGGGGTGATACCGGGGGATGGGCAGCCGGGTCAGGTCCACCTGGGCCTGGACGACCTCCTGGCAAGAGCCAGCGTCGAGCAGCGGGGGAGGGAGCGGATGGGCCAGCCCATCGGCGATGCGATGGATCAAGTCGGACTCGACGCAATTCAGGGCAGCGGCAAAATACCGCCGCTGTGCGCATATCCCGGCGACCGCCTGCCAATCGGAAAAGCCGGTCAGGGTGCGAAAAAGCACCGGCCGACCATCCAGCGCGTGCATGATCTGGGCCAGTTCCAGGTGTGGAGCGACCCCCCGTTCGATCTCGACGAGATCGCCTGACGTTTCCGCCCAAGCGAGAAACGTGCGCATATCCATGCTCTGCCTCCCGTCTAGCGTGACGCGTCGCCCTCCCGCTACCAGCGTTCCCAGTGTACGCGCGCCTCGTCGTATTGAGTGCGCGGCTCTTTTTCCTCCGCCGGATGCCCGATAGAGATCAGGTTCAGGGGCGTGATGGTATGGGGGAGCTGCAGTACCTGGCGCACGGCAGCCACTCGATCATCCTTGGGATAGACGCCCAACCAGACCGCCCCCAGTCCCAGCGCTGTGACCGCCAGCAGGATGTTTTCGGTGGCGGCCGAACAGTCCTGAGCCCAGTACCGCTCTGTCTCGGTCAGATCGCCGCACACCGAGATACAGAGCGCCGCATTGGCGAGCATCTTGCCGTGTGGGTGTGCTTCGGCCAGGGCGTTCAGGGTTTGCCGCTCGGTGACGACGATGAACTGCCAGGGCTTGCGGTTCGAGGCCGAAGGGGCTGCCATCGCCGCCGCCAGCAGCGTGTTGATATGCTCTCTTCGAACCGGTTCATCGGTGTACTTGCGGATGCTCCGACGGGCCAGAATAGTCTGAATAAACTCTTGACTCATAGCTCCTCCTCCATACGTGATGAGCGGGCAATGCCTCGCGTATTGACGGGAACATCCCGGGCCCGCATCCCGCGATAGGATGCCCCCAAACGTATGTCTATGCCCCCCACTGGTCTCTCATTCCCACTCTCTGGGGTCGGGACCGTCGTACTCGTGGTCGGTGGGGTGAATGCGCCGCATGGGCCGTTGAGTGGCCATCTCCTCGTGGACGTGAGCCGCCAGGCCGATGACGCGAGTGGCGATGAAGAACGCGTTGCCCAATTCAGGGGGAAAGCCCAGATCCACCAGCAAGGCGGCCAACGCGCCATCCACGTTGAGCGGCAGCCGGCGCCCGAGGTCCACCTCCAGCGCTTCCTCAAAGGCTCGGGCCATCATCACACCTTTATCCCCGACCTGCAGCTCGTCTGCCAGGGCCAGCAGACGCCGGGTGCGCGGGTCGTCGGTGTGAATGCGGTGTCCAAAGCCGGGGGCGCGTTTCCCCTCGACCTTTAGCTCAGCCAACATCTTGGAGGCCAGGGCCTGGGGAAGGGTATCCCCATCGAGCCGCCCTATCGCCTCCACCAACAGCCGCATACAACCCTCGATGGCTCCGCCGTGATAGCGGTTGATGGCGAGCACGCCGGCAGCCAGGCTGGCGCTCAGGGTGGCCCCCGTGGAGGCGGCGGTGCGAGCGGCCAGTACCGAAGGCGGCGTCGCACCGTGATCTATCGAAGAGACCAGCATCGCATTCATCAGCCGCCCCACCTCCGGCGAGGGCCTCTCTCCTTTCAACGCCAGGTAAACCGCCTCCCCAAAGGTCACCTGGCCTATCAATTCGTCTATCCGATACCCCCGCAGCCGAATTTCGTTAGGCTTGACGGAGGTGATCGCCGTCGTCCAATGCAAGTCACTCATTGATTTACCCCTCCCGTCTACTCGTTATGCTGCTAGAAACCTGGTTCCTTCCCCTAGAGCACGTTCATCTCTCGTAACACCTGCTTCGTCACGCTGGGGATGTCCCCAAAATTCTCCACCACGTGCGCGCCGACCTCTTCCAGCCGGGCCACCTTTCCCTCACGCGTGCCCCGCCCCCCTTCGATGATGGCCCCGGCGTGGGAGAAGCGCGTCCCCTGCTTGGCCCCCTTGCCACCGATGTAGGCGATCACCGGCTTGGTCACCTGGCCCTGCTCGATCAGGTCGGCCACCTGTTCCTCCTGGCTGGTGCCGATCTCGCCGAACATCACGATCGCCTTTGTCTCTGGATCGCCCTGGAAGAGCTGGACTACCTGGGGAAGCGGCAGGCCGACGATGGCATCTCCCCCCACGTGGACCAGGGTCGTCGCTCCGATCCCCTCCTGGGCCAGGTAATACGTCATCGAGGAGGTGATGCCCCCAGAGCGGGAACAGACCCCCACGGGACCGGGGAAGAACCACGAACGGGCCGACATCGCCCGTCCGCCGATCATGCCCAGCACGCCCCGGCTGGGACTGAGCACGCCCAGAGTGTTGGGGCCGACGAAGCGCGCCCCCGCGTTTTTGGCCGCCTTGGCGATCTCGAGCACATCGTAGATGGGCACCCGGTCGGGCACGATGACCAGCAGTTGGACGCCGGCGTCCATCGCCTCCAGCGCCGCACTGCGCACCAGGGGAGCCGGTATGAACAGCACGCTGACGTCTATCGGGCCCAGGGTCTCCCACGCCTCCTCCACAGTGTCAAAGACCGGCAAGCCCTCGACCTCCTGCCGGCCGCGACCGGGCGTCACGCCGCCGACAATGTTGGTACCATACTCTTTCATCAGTTTAGCCCGCGCCTGTCCCTCACGGCCCGTGATCCCCTGCACAATCACTCGCTTGGTTTCGTCAATCAGGATCGCCATTATCCCGTTCTCCCTCTTTTCTCCCGGTATGCTTCCAGTCCAGGGATGGGCAGTTCGACGAACCCGCCGCCGGACCCCTGAAAGTAACAGTCCACGTCGCAGGCCATGCACTCGATGCAGCGCCCCTTCTTGGCCTCCTCCAGTGTGATGTTCAACACCGGGCAGCCCTCCTCGTTGAGGCTCAGAATCTGGGGCACACACTCCTGCACGCAGATCTTGGTCTCGCACGTCGCGCACACGGCGTGATCAAAGGTTACGGTGCCGTTGGTCACCGTCTCAAAGGTATAAGGGCGCTGCGCGACCGGCTGCTTCCGCCCGGTCGGGGGCTCTGCCGGCGGGGTGTGGCTCTCCACCAGCGCCTTGAGCCGCTGCGCGCAGAACTGGGGCGAATCGTCCTTCTTGTACCCCTCCACCGGCGCAGAGAGATAGTCGTTGACCCGCTCCAAGATCTCGACCGCCCTATCCTCCGAGTTGCCCCCCAACCGGACGACGGCCGGCACGGTCAGCGGCTCTTCCAGGAAGGCCTTGACCAACCCCCGAGCCGAGTGGAACTGCTCCTGACTGGCGACGCCGGACCCAGAGCCGAAATACCCATCAATCGGGCCCTGGCTGAGGATGATGCGGGCCGCCCGGTAGACCTTGCTGGCCGGCGGGTTGCCCGACGTATCCACAAAGTTGGCGATGCGGAATCCCTCGTTGATGACCGCGTCCATGCTCATCATCGAGCCGCCGCCGCCGGCGCCGTGGAATCCGACCACGCCCTCACCCTGTTGGAACTCGTCGGTCATTTGGATAAAGTAAAACGTGCCCCGGTAATCCCCCTCCTCGACCCCGTAAGCGATGCGCTCCAATTCCATCGGTGGGCGGTTCAACTCGCGGGCGAAGGTGATCCCCAGGTCCCGGTGGCGGAACACGGCGTAATCGTCCACCGTGACGCGGCAGTCGGCCGCGATCAGCTTGCCATCGGCCGTCAACACCAGCGGGTTGATCTCGGCCGCGCGCGCTTCCCAGGCACGGGCCACGTCGTACAGCTTGACCAGCAGCCCTCCCAGGTCTCGCTGGAGGCGCCCGTGGATGCCCGTGCGCCGCACCAGGTTGCGGGCCTGATAGTCCCGCAGACCATGTTCGATGTCCACCACAGCGCTGGCGACCGCATCCGGGTGCTCTTGCGCGATCTCTTCGATCCCGGTCCCGCCGACGCTGGAAAACATGAGCACCGGCGCTTGCTCCCGATCGCTGACGATCACACCGGTGTAGAATTCGCGTTCGAGAGCGAGCCGTTCCTCCACCAACACCTTTTCGACGGTGAACCCTCCCACCTGCATCCCCAACATGTCCTCGGCCGCCTGGGCGGCCTCGTCGGGAGTATCGGCGAACCGGATCCCACCCAGACTGGCCCGCCCGGTCACCCAAGCCTGGATTTTGACGACCACCGGCCCACCGATCTCGGCCGCGACCTCGCGGCTCTCCTGGGGTGAGCTGACCGCCCGCCCCCCGGGGATTGGAATCCCCTTTTGCGCCAACAGCGCCTTGCCTTGATATTCGTGTAAGCGTGCCATACGACTCCTTTGATAGATTGACAGTTGTAACGATACGACACTCGCGTGGCCGATCCCCGGAATCCAGATCGCGTACTGGGGAAAAGGATACCACAAGTCAAGCCAAGTCGCAACTCGGGTGCGACGCACTTCCAAAGTGCGTCGCACCTTCTGGCATCCAGGCTGTCAAGATGACGGCGGAGGGTTGACGTTTCGCGCAAGTCGTGTTACCATTCCACGGGCATGGGCACCGTGACGTGCTGTCATCTACCAATCACAAGAAACTGACATCCAGCGACGCGACGGCCCCAGTGTGAAACAATTCGTCAACCGGTAAGGGATAGGAGCAGACCCTGGCAACTTTTATCGTCATCGTCACATTCGCCGTCCTGGTCCGCTCTACCCTGGGATTCGGCGAAGCCCTGGTCGCTATGCCGATCTTGACGCTGCTGATCGGCCCCCAGCAGGCTGCCCCGCTGGTCGCCTTTCTCGGTCCCACTACGTCCACGGTCATTCTGCTAAAACAGTGGCAAGATGTAGACGTCAAATCAGTGTGGCGCTTGATCCTCTCCTCGCTGCTGGGCATACCACTGGGCATCCTGCTGGTACGACAGATGCCTGCGGGGATCGTGAACGCCGCTATGGGAGCACTGCTGCTCCTGTTTGGATGGTACAACCTGGTGACGCCGCGCCTGCCAACCCTCGAAGGAATGGGGTGGGCGTATGGATTTGGCTTTGTTGCCGGAATTTTAGGAGGCGCGTATAATACGAACGGGCCGCCCGTCATCTTCTACAGCGCGCTGCGACGCTGGTCACCGGACCGGTTTCGCGCCACGCTCCAGGGATATTTCTTTCCGACGGGGCTGCTGATCCTGATCAGCCACGGCCTGGCGGGATCGCTGACGGGCACAGTCCTGCGGTTCTACGGGTACTCCCTGCCTTTCATTCTACTGGCGGTTTTCGCGGGTGGATGGCTCAGCCACCGGATACCCCGCGAGAGCTTTACGCGGCTCGTCTACGGGTTCCTGATCCTGATTGGCGCATACCTTGTAATACATAATTCAATCTAGCAAGGAGAGAGATTTGCAGAGAACGGGCACCATCGTTCGAGTGGCTGGTGTGGTCATAGACGCCGAGTTCCCCTCCGGGGATCTGCCCAGCATCCACGACGCGCTGGTCATCCGACAGGAGACCGGGCGGGACCTGGTGGTAGAAGTGGAGGAGCACGTTGACCCCCACACTGTGCGGACTATTGCTATGGGCAACACAGCCGGGCTGCGGCGTGGTCTGACAGTGGTTTCCACTGGCCATCCCATCCGTGTCCCCGTGGGCCGGGCGACCCTGGGACGTATGTTCAACGTCCTCGGCCAGCCCATAGATGACGGCCCTCCGCTCCAACGGATGGCTATGCACCCGATCCACGCGCCCTCGCCACCGCTGCGAGAGCAGCAAGTGGCCCGGCAACCGTTCGTCACCGGCATCAAAGCTATTGATCTGCTCACCCCCTACCCCCAGGGAGGCAAGATCGGTCTCTTTGGCGGCGCCGGAGTTGGCAAGACGCTGTTGATGATCGAATTGATGCGCCACACCATCCGCGAGCATTCGGGCATCGCCCTCTTTGCCGGGGTCGGCGAGCGTAGCCGTGAGGGGAACGAGCTGTGGCTCGATATGCACGAGAGCGGCGTGCTGGAGAGTTCCATCCTGGTCTTTGGACAGATGAAGGAACCCCCTGGCGCTCGACTGCGGGTCCCTCTCACCGCCCTGACGATGGCGGAATACTTTCGCGACCAAGAGAGCCGCCAGGTTCTGCTGTTTATTGACAACATCTTTCGCTACATCCAGGCTGGTACCGAAGTATCCGCCCTGCTGGGACGCCTGCCCAGCGCCGTGGGATATCAACCCACCCTGGACAGCGAGATGGGATCGTTGCAAGAGCGCATCACCACCACCAACCGAGGCAGCGTGACCTCGGTGCAGGCGGTTTACGTGCCGGCCGACGACCTGACCGATCCAGCCGTCGTGGCGACCTTTGCCCACCTGGACGCAGCGACGATTCTCTCCCGCCGCCAGGCCAGCCAGGGCTTTTACCCAGCCATTGATCCCCTGGAATCGAGCAGCTCGCTTCTCACGCCAGAGGGCGTGGGCGAGGAGCACGTCTACATCGCCAACCAGATTCGCGCCATCCTGGCCCGCTACCAGGAGCTTCAGGACGTGATCGCCATCCTGGGAATAGAAGAGTTGAACGAGGAAGACCGCGTGACAGTCCACCGGGCGCGGCGCTTGCAGCGATTTCTCACCCAGCCCTTTTTCGTCTCAGAGCCGTTCACGGGGGCAGCAGGGCGCTACGTGCCGCTGGATGAGACGCTGCGGGGCTTTGGTGAGATTTTGGAGGGCCGTCACGACGCTCTGCCCGAGCAGGCATTCTACATGATCGGCTCCATAGATGAGGCTGTGGAGCGAGCCAGCGAACTGATCGAGGAA
>DSDT01000373.1 GCA_011048615.1 Chloroflexota bacterium
ACGTCCTGTTTCCCTACCTCGAAAGGCATGGCCTTGCGGGGCCGACAGCGGTGATGTGGGCGATTCACGATGACGTGCGAGTCGGATGGAAAGCGTTGGACGAGCTGCTGAGTCGGGACCCAGGCGACGCTGTCGAGACGCTCGCCGCCCAGATCGAGCAAGTTTTCAAGCCCCTCGACACGGCCATCCGCGAGATGATTTACAAAGAGGAACACATCCTCTACCCCATGGCGCTGGAAACGTTGAGCCGGGAGGAGTGGTTGGATATTCGTGCTCAGGGGTCGGAAGTGGGATACTGTTACGTCGAGCCGGGCGACCAGTGGCCCCTCGGTATGGCGTCTCCCTCTGTTGCGGAGCCGGGCGAGGGGCGGCGCACGGCCGGTGATTTGCTTCACCTGGACACTGGCATCCTTACGCCGCAGGAGGTCAATTGGTTGTTGACCCATTTGCCAGTAGATGTCACCTACGTGGATCAGGATGACAGAGTGCGCTTCTTTTCGCAGACCAAGGAGCGTATCTTTCCCCGTTCCCCGGCGATCATTGGCCGCCAGGTGCAAAAGTGTCACCCGCCGTCCAGTGTGGATCGGGTGCAGCGCATCCTGGACGATTTCCGGGCCGGGCGGCGGGACGAGGCCGAGTTCTGGATTCAGATGCAGGGCCGTTTCATCCACATCCGCTACTTTGCCGTGCGAGATGAGCGGGGCGGGTATCGGGGCACGTTGGAAGTGAGCCAGGACGTCACGCCCATCCGCGCGTTGGAGGGAGAGCGGCGGCTGCTGGACGATTAGGAGGGATGTCGCGATGCAGATTCTGGCAATCATCAGCGCCGAGTATGGACAGCGGCACGTAGATAATTTGCTTGCCCACGGCCCGGCCGATTGGCAGATCGAGGTCTGGCAGGCGCCCGCGATCCTGCCGCCGGTGGTGGACGATCCCGAGGACTACCTGCCGGCCTCCCTCCCGCCGGCCGATCTGGTGCTCGCTTTCGGTGAGCACAAAGGGGTGGCCGAGTTGGTGCCGGAGGTGGCGCGGATGACGGGCGCGCGGGCTGTCATCGCGCCGGTGGACCGGGAGGAATGGCTGCCACGAGGACTGGCCCGTCAACTGCGGGGCTGGCTGGCCGATCAAGGGGTGGTCTGCGTCACCCCCAAGCCCCTCTGCTCGCTGACCGAGACCCACTACAACGTGCGCCGTCATCGGGTCGAGTACGACGACCCGACCATCGCCGAGTTCGCGCGCCATTTTGGGCGGCCTGACTTGCGCCTCACCGTGGACCCGGTGTCGCGGTTGGTCGTCGAGGCGGAGGTAGCGCGGGATGCTGTCTGCGGCTGCGCTCGGCACGTGGCTCAGGGCCTGGTCGGAGCCTCAGCGAACGACGCGGAGCAAGAGGCCGGGCTGCTACATCACCATTACCCCTGTCTGGCTGGGATGGTCAAGGACCCGGATTTTGACGACACGCTGATGCACGTCTCCGGGCACATGCTCAGAGATCAGGTGGGGGAGCAGGTCAAGCCCTACAAGACGGTCGTCTACATCACTCCGGGGCGGCGGAGCGAGGACGGGTAGGGCGGAAGGGTATTCTGCATTGTGGCGGCGGATCACCGATCCGCGTCACTTGCTATGTGTGTTTGAACGCATTGAGGGGGCAATGAATCGCCTGCTACAAACTGGGGCTAGGATTGGGGCTGGCTGGCCGCAGCCGGCAGCGTAAAGTAGAATAGGCTTCCGTGGCCAACTTGGCTCTCCACCCCGATCTGACCGCCGAGTTTTTCCACGATGCGCTGGACGATGGCAAGTCCCAGGCCGTGCCCTTCCGCCCGGTTTCGATCCAGCCGGGTGAAAGGGACGAACAGCTTGCTCTGAGAGTCGGGCGACAGTCCCGGCCCGTTGTCGCGCACCCAGAACCGGATCATGCCATCCCTCTGCATTGTGCTGTCGAGTTTGACCCGGGGTGGGTCTCCCCCGTACTTGATGGCATTGCTGACATAGTTGCTCCACACTTCTTCGATCCAGGGCCCGTATCCCATAGCCGTTGGCCATGAGGCGGGGAGGATGATCTCGGCCTCTTGCTGTTTGATCATCATCGAGAGGCGCTGCATCACTTCATCCACAATGTTCGCCATATCCAGTGGGCCGATGGTCACTTCTGTGATCCCTATGCCGGCCAACAGCAGCAGCGCGTCAATGATCCGGTTCATCCGGCGCCCGCTTCGTCCTATCGTGTTCAGATAGTGACACAGTTCATCCTCCGGCATGTCCATGCAACTCGTCTCGAGGGCTTCGGCAAATCCGACGATGCTGGACAGGGGAGTTTTCAGGTCGTGGGCCACAGTGGCGGCAAAGGCTCTCAGCTCTTCGTTGCGCGTTTGGAGCTGGCTGGTGCGCTGGCGCAGGCTCTGGAAGAGGCGGGCATTGGCGATGGCGACGGCGGCCATAGGAGCCAGCACTTCCATCCAGGCAAGATCTGCTGGTGAAAACACCTCTTCTTTCTTGTTGGTCGCTTCCAGGACACCGATGCTGATTCCCCTGACGACGAGGGGCACCGCGATGAGGTCCCGAGTGCGAAAATCAATCTGCGCGTCCACCTCGCGGTAGAACCGTGGATCGATCTGCGCGTTGCCCACCAGGACCGACTGTTTGTGCTCGAATACCCAGCCAGCGATCCCCTGGCCTGGCGTCAGGTATATGCCGATCAGGCGCTCCTGGCCTCCACCAGACGCCGCCCGACATTCGAGCCGCTCGTCCACGTTGCGTAACCAGATGGATGTGCCCTCGGCCTGCATCCCCACCATGGCGATGCGCATCACTCGCTGGAGCACGGTGTTCAGATCCAGGGTGGATAACAGCACGTTCCCGGCCTGAATCAGATGTTGCATCCTCTGCTGCTGCCGCCGCTCCGCCAGTTTCCAATCCAGCAGGGTCTTGACCCGGGCCAACAGCTCCAGGGTCTGGACCGGCTTGGCCAGATAGTCGTTTGCCCCCAGTTCCAGCGCTCTCAGTCGGGTGTCTGCGTCCGCTTCTACTGTGAGGATGACCACTGGCAGCAGGGCAAAGCGCTCGTCATCTCGCAGGCGGCGCAGGAGAGTCAGGCCATCTATGCCCGGCATGTTGATATCGAGCATGAGCAAATCCGGCAGGGTTCGATTTTCTACGCCGGCGAGCAGGCGGTCCCATCCACTTTCCCCGTCGCTGCAAGATTCGACCTGGTAGCCGCGACCGGTCAGGATACGGGATAAAGCCTCAACGACCGAGGTGCTATCGTCAACAATCAGAATCCGACCGTCCATACCATCTCCCGAATGAGCATCTGTGGGGTCTTGGAACCCTATTATATCGCCCTCTGCCTAAACCACAACTTGAGGTCCCGCGGATTTCCCCCGCTCTCTGGCGATTGCCAAATCCCGATCTGAGATGGGGCCGCGCATCACGCGAACCGGTCACCAGATTGTCCTATTGATCATCCTGTGTTATCATATCGCCCATGGTATCCGGAGACCACGACTGGCGTATTCGGCTCTTGTGGATTGGAGTGGGATTGGTCCTGTTGGCGTCCTGTGCGCCGGCGTCTTTGAACGCTCTTCTCACACCGACCGGGTCTCACCCTTCCCCCGTGGTCTCCTCGCCGACCCTGGCCCCTGCACCGACGCCGCTGCCCTCTCCTACCGCCACGCCGATTCCTCCGCTGGAAGTGCGCGTCCGTTGGCCGGAGCAGGCCTCGGCCCTGGCGCCGGTCGTCATCGAAGTGGATGTGATCCTGCCGCCGGGGGTGGAAGAGCCTCCCCCTGTGCGGGCCATCCTGTCCAGTCCACCGGACCCGGAGCGGCCTTTCGACCTGACGCCCCAGGAGGGGCATCGCTTCGCGGGCGAGGAATGGTTCCGTTTTCCCCCCGAGCTCGAGGAGGGAACGTGGATCTTTGACCTGCGCCCCGAGGACCACGGCGCAGGGCTGGGGCGGGTGCGCTACGTATCCCACGAGTCGCTGCAGCTCGGGCTAGAGCCGCCGCAGGGGGTGTGGCGGTTGCGTGTGGATGTGCAGTCTGCATGGCCGGTCGTGGGGGAGCGCGAGCTGACGTTCCGTCTCTCCCCTCTCCCGTTTCACGATCTGCGAGAGGTCTTGCCGGCCGGCATCAATTTGCGCCTGCCTCTGGCTTTCGTGGAACAGGAGGCTCGCGGGGACCTATGGGCCGGCGCGCGAACGTGGTGGTACGGCGACGACCACGTCTCGTTGTGGTGGGCGCCTGGCCCAGCAGAGCCGCTGCTGCTCAACAACGCCATCGTGATGCTGGAAGCGACCTACGAGTCCGGTGACCCGCCCGCCGCTGATCTGGAAGGGGTCCCCGAGACAGAGTGGCAGGGACAGACGGCGTTTCTGTTCCACGAGCAGTGGCCGGGGGCGAGGGGTGGGCCAGCCGAGGCCCTGGTGGTGCAGGGGCCGGATCGCTGGCTGTACGTGCTGCGGCTGCGGGCGATGGGCGGCGACGCGATCTCGCCGCTGCTGCGCTTGATCGGAGAGACGTTCACCGTGGTGGAGTGAGGCGCGGCCTAGGCCGTCAGAATAAGATGATCGGCGTGCCAACGCGATGGTCGCTCTGGATGAAGTCGTCCTCGTAGCCGCCGATGGGATAGGCCCAGCGATAGACCCACCGGGCGGCTTCCTGCGAGACGTTCAAGCAGCCGTGGCTGCGGCGGACGCCAAAGTCGTTGTGCCAGTACGTGCCGTGGATGGCCGTCCCACTCAAGTCGAAAAAGATGTTCCAGGGAATGCCCGGCAGGTCGAACAAATCCCCCAGGGGAGCGGGGCCGCCAGGATAGGGATGGTTGCACATGTGGCGCGAGGGCTGCTTGAGCAGCACACTCATCTCTCCCGTGGGGGTGGCGGTGGCCCCCCCCAATCCAGAGGCGACCAGTGTGGTAAACGCCAACCGCTCTCCCTCGTAGCAGTTCAGCCGTTGGGCCTCGATATCCACCTCGATCCGCTTTTCGCCGGCAAAGGGACGGATGGGCGCCATCTCGGAGCGCGGAATACGGCGCATATCGCGCGCTAACAGCCATTGATGGGTTGGGGCTGTGGGCGGGAACTCGTCGTAGACCTTGTACCACCCGACCCCCTGTCCGTCCTCGAAGGCGTCGATCACGTGGAGGACGTTGCCGCCGTAGAACCGGTAGATGCGCCTCGATTGGAGGCTGGGTTCGGCGTAGGCGTCGGTATAGGGCTGGGAGACCTCGCCCCAGAATCCCCAATCTCCAACGTCGGAGATGAGGGGCTGGGGAGGATAGACCCGTATCGGGAGCACCCAGGCGGAGTGGACGTAGCCCAGCAGCGTCTTGTACCACAGGTCGTTGTGGGCGCTAAAGGGGGCGCGCACCTCGCCGATGATGAGGAATGACTGATCCCGCACCCGCGTGTCCAACCGTGCGGACGAGGGATCGGCCTTTTCGTAAAAAGTGACGGTGTGGATCGCCCGGCCCATCCGAACCCAAAAGTTTGGATCTATGGCTCCGTTGTCGCCCTCCTCGTCACCGGGGTCGGGAGGCAGGGGGTAGGCAGCGCGGGCGTGGAGGGCCGGCGCCAGCGCGGCGGTGGTCGTGGCGGCTGCGATCAGTTTGAGCAGTTGGCGGCGGGTGATTCTGTGTGACATATCTTTCCTCGCTGGCTTTAATCTACCACATATCCCGTCCAATGCAAGTTACAACTGGGTTACTGGATTGTGTTTTCACTCGTTTTCGGTATAATTCGGTCACGAGGTGAAAAGCTGATGCCCCGAGATCGGAGTTTCTGTACCTACATCTATGCGAGCGGATTGTAGCGCGGCGGCGGCAAGCCTGCGCCGCTTGACGTTGCAATCCGCTTCCCCCCGGCCCACGTTGAGTGGGTTTTTTGTTACCCCGTATCCTGATCCATGACATGAAAGAGGTTACCAGTGAATACCAAGAGCAAACCGACGATTGACGAACAAGTAGCCACATTGATGCGCGGCGCCGAGTTCGGCGACGAGCAGATCAAGGAGCACATGCAGGAGGAACTGCGCCAGCGGTTGATCGAGTCCGAAAAGACCGGAAGGCCGCTGCGCGTTTACGCAGGATTCGACCCTACCGCTACATATCTGACCCTCGGCCACACTGTGTCGATGCGCAAATTGCGCCAGTTCCAGGAACTGGGCCACGAGGTCACGTTCCTCATCGGCACCTTCACCGGCCTGATCGGTGATCCCAGCGACAAGACCAGCGCGCGCCAGCAGCAGACATGGGAACAGGTGATGGAGAACGCGCGCACCTACACCGAACAGGCGTTCAAGATCCTAGACCCAGCAAAGACCATTGTGCGTGAAAACGGCACTTGGTTGAGCAAACTCACCTTCGCAGACGTCATCGGACTGGCGTCCCATTTTACCGTGCAGCAGTTCCTGGCGCGGGAGAACTTTGCCCTGCGTCACCAGAACGGGGACCCCATCTGGCTGCACGAGTTCTTTTACGCCCTGATGCAGGGGTACGACGCCGTGGCTATGGAGACCGACGTGCAGGTGGGTGGTACCGAGCAGCTCTTCAATCTACTGGCCGGACGCAAGCTTCAGGAGGCTTTCGGCCAGCGCCCGCAGGTGTGTGTCACGATGCCTATCCTCGTCGGCACCGATGGCACGCTGCGCATGTCCAAGAGCACGGGCAACCACGTCGGCATCACCGACACGCCGGAGGACAAGTACGGCAAGACCATGTCCATCCCCGACGAGGCGATGCGCAACTG
Organism: Chloroflexota bacterium; assembly: GCA_011048615.1. Taxonomy (GTDB): domain Bacteria; phylum Chloroflexota; class Anaerolineae; order B4-G1; family B4-G1; genus DSDT01. The sequence goes on from DSDT01000373.1 coordinate 6,743, forward strand.
GTTCGAGTTGGTCACCCGCTGGTCGCCGGCCCAGATCAATGAGCTGCTGGAGCAGGTGGAGCGGGGCGAGGTGCACCCGATGGAGGCCAAGAAACGGTTGGCCTGGGAGATCGTATCCGCCTTTGACGGCGACGAGGCGGCCGACAGGGCAGCCGCCCATTTCGAGCGCGTTCACCAGCAGCGCAAGCTGCCCCAGGACATGCCCACCTTTGCTCTGACCGGCTCTGCCAACGTCGTGGACATCATCTATGATGCCGGGTTGGCGCCGAGCAAGAGCCAGGCCCGCCGGTTGGTGCAGCAGGGCGCGGTCCGGTTGGACGACGAGAGGGTGGACGGCATCGAGGTAGAGATCGAGAGCGAAGGGGTGCTGCAGGTGGGAAAGCGCCGCTTTCTCCAACTCGTGAAATCGGAGGGATAAAGATGAAGGATCGTACCATGGTCTGGGTGTTTTTGGCCTTTCTGCTGGGTTTCACCCTGCCGGTGTGTAGTTGTGTGGGGTCGGGATTCCTGGCGCTCAGCTTGATGGGACGGGTGGTGGGAGGGACCGCATCGCCAGCGGGAGGTGTGGGGGATGCGGTGGCCGTGATCCGGCTGGATGGCGCCATCACCAGCGACCCGAACGAGTATCTCCTTTATACCCTGGGAATTACGCCGGAGCGGACTGCCGATCTGCTGGAGCAGGCCGCGGCCGACGTGACGGTCAAGGCCATTGTCGTGCACGTCAACAGCCCTGGCGGCAGTGTCGTCGCCTCGGATCGCATCTATCGCATGCTGCTCGAATTGGAAAAACCGGTCGTGATCTGGATGGGCGAGATGGCCGCCTCCGGGGGATACTATATCGCCTGCGGTGGGGATTACGTCTTTGCACATCCCCACACGCTGACCGGCTCCATCGGCGTCATCAGTCAGTTCCTCAACGTCGAGGACCTGATGGAAAAGATCGGCGTGGATGCGGTAGTCATTACCTCCGGTCCCAGCAAGGACATTGGCAGCCCCTTCCGCGAGATGACGGAGGAGGAACAGTCGTTGTGGGAGAGCATCATTGACGAGACCTATGACGGGTTCGTGCAGGTGGTGGCTCAAGCGCGCGATCTGCCGCTGGCGGAGGTGCAGGACCTGGCGGATGGTCGCATCTATACCGGGCAGCAGGCGCTGGCGCTGGGCCTGGTGGACGAATTGGGCGTGCTGGAGGATGCCGTCGCCAAGGCTGCAGCTCTGGGAGGGATCGAGGGTCAGCCGCGGGTCGTCGAGCTGGAGACGCCCACCAGCTTTTTCGATCTGATGTATGGATTTCAGGCCCGGTCAGCCATCCCGACGTTGGAAGAGATGCTGAACTGGGGGGCCGTGCCGTCTCTCCAATTTCGGTTTGTAGGGCCGTAGGGCGGGTCAAGTCGGCTCGGTGGAGATGAACCAGGCTGTCACCCAGCCCCGTTGGTCGTCCTCCGTCTCCACGTAGAGCCACTCACCGAACCGGCCGACCGCGACCTGGGCCAGCTCCGGGTTGTCGTGTACCTGGAGCGGCGTGTTGTGCTCCAACTGGCGCAGCGACCGGGCGCCGGCGGTGGGCCGCTCGTACAGGCTCATTGCTCGCATCGGATAGACGGTCAGCAGGGGAATGGGGGCCGGGTCTGGCTCGCTCCCCACGTACCCGGCCGGGACGTACCCCTCTTTGCCGTCGGGCAGGCGTACCTGTAACCATTCCCCGCGCTGGCCCAGCCTCGACTCGGCGATCCAACGATCGCTCGTGGCGATCAATGGCTCGTTGGGCAAGGCGACGGCGACGCGGCTGGTGTCGAGGGATGGGCCGTTGTGGACCGGCAGCGACTCGATGGTATACACGGTCAGGGGCTCGACCGCCTCCGCTCTGGGGGCGGTCGGCAGGGCAAAGCTGGGCGGCTGAATCTGCACGTACCAGGCCGCGACCCACCCCTGCTGCCCCTCCGGCGTATCTACGTAGAGCCATTCACCGTAGCGGCCCACCAACGCCCGCGCCCGCTCCGGGTCGTCGTGCACGGTCAGGGGGGTGTTGAGGGCCAGTCTGCCGACGATCCGGGCGCTGGTCGTCGGACGCTCGCGCATATTCATGTCCTCAGTAGGAGAGATGGTCAGCAGCACATCTGGCGCCGCTCCTGGCTCCGTCCGCACGTACCAGGCGGCGATGTACCCCTTGATACCGTTGGGCAGGCGCACCGGCAGCCATTCTCCCCGGTCACCGATTTTCATTTGCATCCTGCTCGCGTCGCCTATCACCGGCAGAGGATCTTGGGGCAGGGCGATGGCGATGCGGCTGGTGCCGATCGAGGGGCCGTTGCGCACGTTCAGCGGTTCGGTGGCGTAGACGACCAACGATTCCGGCGGTTCTGGCTGCGGTTCGGGTGGGGCGGGAGCGGTGGGGCCGAGCTGGACGTACCAGGCGGCCACGAATCCATCCATTCCGTCGGCCCGTCGAACCTGGATCCATTCTTCTTGCCGGCCTATCTTGGCGCGGGCCTGGTCGGCGCTGCCCAGCACGGTGAGACGCTCTCCCTTGCCCATCCACGCCAGGTGCGCCGACGCGGTGGTAGGGCCAGAGCGCAGACGCACCTGGTCGGTGGTATAGATGGTCAGGTCGCTGGGTTGAGGGGAGATTTGTTCTTGCAGATAGGGCAGGGGGTCTATCACGCCGTCAGGATAGCCGGGCGTCTTGGCGCCGATCAACTTGAGGGTGAGGTGCAGGTGCGGGCCAAAGGAATGGCCGGTATTGCCCGATAGAGCGATCACCTGTCCCGCCTGGACCGTCTGGCCCTTGGAGACCAGTGGTTTGGAGAGGTGGGCATAGATGGTCTGGTAGGTGTGGCCGTTGTGCTGGTGCTGAAGGCGCACGTACAGCCCGTAGGCGTTGCCGTCGTCGGGACGGACGTCGAGCACTTTACCATCGGCGCAGGCCAGGATGTTCGTGCCGACGGCGGCCGAGAAATCTATTCCCTCGTGACCAGCCTGGTTGAACTTGGCATAGATGTGAGGATTCTCGCCAAAGTATTGGGTGATGATGCGTCGCTCCACGGGCCATCGTAACTTGAATTGCGCGGTCATATTCCCCCCCTGTAATTTCATAGCTAGTTTGGGTGCGATGCGACGATCTCTTTCGTCACCCGTGATTATACTTCTCCCGCTCACTCTGTCAACGTTCGAGACCGATCATCGCCGGGCCGGGGAGGGATCAGTCGCTCCCTCGCTCTACCGTGCTGCACGGCAACGATCTCGGCCAGAATCGCCAGCGCGATCTCGGCCGGCTCCCGCCCCCCCAGGTCCAGCCCCACCGGGCCGTGGATGCGGGCCATCTCGGCCTCTGTAAAGCCAGCCTCCCGCAGGGCGGCCCGCCGTTTGGCCTGCGTGCTGCGCGAGCCGATCAGCCCGATGTAAGCGGCCCGGCTGCGCAGGGCGATCTCGAGGGCCGGCAGGTCGAACTTGGGGTCGTGGGAGAGGATCACCACGTGATGCTGCGGTCCCAACCGATCGGCCTGCAGCCCGTCCTGCGGCCAGGCCACGATCAACTCGTCGGCGGTGGGGAAGCGCTCCCGATTGGCAAAGGCCCGCCGGGCGTCCACCACCCGCACGTGGAAGCCCACCGTCTGGGCCAACTCGACCAGCGGGGCCGCGATGTGCACCGCGCCGACGATGACCAGCGTCGGCGGCGGGGGGAGGGCCTGGAGGAAGATGTCACCACCGGGGGTGGAGCGCAGCTCGGCGGCCGGGCCGGGGAACAGGCCGGTCAGCAGCGGGGCCAGAGAGCGGTCGCCCTCCAGCCGGCCGTCGGGCCAGGCCAGTAGGTGACCTCGACCGTCCAGCCGGGTGGCCAGCGCGATGGTCTCCTCTGCCTCCAACACCTCCAGCAAACGGCAGTGGACGTCCGCCAGCGGCTCGACGTAGACCTCGATGACGCCGCCGCAGGCCAACCCTGCCTCCCAACCGCTCTCGTCGGTCACGCCATAGCGCAGCCGGTGGGGCGCGCCGCCGGCAAGCACCAGTTGGGCCTGCTCAAAGACCGTGCCCTCCACGCAGCCGCCGCTGACCGAGCCGGCCATCTGACCGGACCCGGTCACGGCCATGCGCGCTCCCGGCGGCCGGGGGGACGGCCCCTCGGCCCACACCACCGTCGCCAGGACGATCTGTTCGTCGTTCGCCAACCAGCGTTTCACGTCGTTCGCTATCTCGCGCATCGTCCGCTCCTGTTCGTTTTCGTTGCCCTCCATAGAATACCACGTAATTCCGCCCAAGCCAAATTGCCAGGTCGCAACCTGGCGGTTTGGCGGTTGTGGTGATCCAAGCCTTTGGGTACAATAGGGCAAATTGTCCAGTATGTGATGGAGGTGAACGATGGGTACGGCGGTGGAAGCGATGAGCAAGTTGTTGGAGGATGAGCACGCGACCGAGGTCATGGTGGATGGCCCGGAGCGAGTTTACATCGAGATGTGGGGGAAATTGGAAGAGACCGATATATGCTTTGCCGACGAGCAGGCGGTGGTGGATTGGGCGAACGGCTTGCTGACGCGCCACGGCTGGCCGCCGGCGGGGGAGGGGCGGCCGTGGGCGGAAGGGCGGCTGGAGGACGGCAGCCGCATGCTGGTCGTCCTCCCGCCGGTCGCGGTGCAAGGCCCCAGTGTGATCATTCGCAAGTTTCTATCGCCAGAGATGACGTTCGATCAATTGTTAAAGTATGGCAGCATTGATCAGACCATGCTGGACTTTTTCCGGGTGGTGATGCAGGCCCGGCTGAACGTGGTCGTCGCCGGCGGGACCGCCAGCGGCAAGACGACGCTGACCAACATGCTGACCGAGTTGATGCCCGATGGTGAGCGTTTGATCGCCGTCGAGCGGACCAACGAGCTGCACCTGCGCCAGGAGCGGGTGGTCTACCTGGAGGCCGAGGCGGCCCGCGCCATCGGCGGCGACGATGTCGAGATGAGCACCCTCTTGCAGATCGCCTCGCGGATGCGCCCAGACCGGATCGTCGTCGGCGAGTTGGTGGGGGGAGAGGTGCTAGAGATGCTGCGGCTGATGAACACGGGGCACGAGGGCATACTGACGACTATCCACGCCAAGAGTCCGCGCGATGCGCTGGCCCGGATCGAAAAGATGGCGACGATGGCCGAGCCCAGCTTGACGTTGCCTGCCATCCGGGCCGAGATCGCCGAGGCTCTGGACCTGATCGTCCAGGTCAACCGGCTGGAGGATGGCGTGCGGCGGGTGGTCTCTATCGTCGAGGTGCAGGGTCTCAGGGGGGATCACATCCAGCTCCAGGACCTCTTTACGTGGGAAAAGATGAAGGTGATGGATGATGGTCATCGTTTCATCGGCCACTTTAGGCCCACGCACGTGCCCCCCTCCTTTGCGCCGACCCTGGCGGCCGCGGGACTGGTCTTTCCAGAGGGCATGTTCTTTTGATCTCGCGCTAGACGAGGCCGCGCTGCAGGGCGAGCACAGCCGCCTCGGTGCGGGACGCGACGCCGAGTTTTCCCAGCACGTTGCCCAGGTGGAACTGGACGGTGCGGTCCGAGATGCCCAGCCGGGCGGCGATCTGTTTGTTCGTCAGCCCGGCGGTGACTCCGCGCAGCACCTCTTGCTCCCTGGGAGTGAGGGGCTCGTACAGCGGTTCGCTCGGTTCGGGGAGAGGGCTCGTCTCCGTCAGTGGTAGCGTGGCCCGTACTTGGGTGCCCACACCCAATACGGAGTTGATCTCGACCCGGCCGCCCAGCGCCGTGGCCTGGCGTTCCATGTTCGCCAGGCCCCATCTGTCCTCGCCGGTCAGGCCGTTCAGTGAGCGCGGCGGCCGGAAGCCTATGCCGTCATCCGCGATGGTCAGCCGCAGGTCGCGCTCCGAGAGCCGCAGGCTGAGACCGACCCGCCCGGCGCTGGCGTGCTGACCGGCGTTGTGCAGCGCTTCCTGGGCGATGCGGTAGGCCGCCAGGGCCAGGCCAGGGAGAGGGGACACGTCTGGCGCGAGATCGGGGGGCAGATCGAGGGTCACGACCAGACCATAGCGCCGCTCGATGCGCAACGCCAGCGTCTCCAGCGCCGGTCCGAGGCCCAGGTCCGCCAGTTCGCGCGGGTGCAGGTCGGCGACCAGATCCCCGAGTTCGGTCAGGGACTGGATGGTCATCCCGATCAGCGTGTGGAGCGCCTTTGACGCCAAACTCGTGGCACTATCCACCCTGCGTCATCCCGATCAGCGTGTGGAGCGCCTGCCGGGCCTGGGCCGCCTCTGGTGGCAGAGCGGCCTGGTAGGCGCTGGCCTGCGCCAGGAGCAGGCTGAGGGACTGCCCCGGTCCTTCTTCCAATCGGCGCGCCAAGCGACGGCGCTCCTGTTCCCGCTCCCCGGTCATCTGGGGTCAAGGCCCTCCGTTGCTGGCGCCCGGGGTGGGGGGATCGAGCCGCACCCACGTCTCTGCCCCATCGGGCTGGCGGCCGGAGGAGATGTCCTCCGCCTGGGGGCCAAAGACGACGGTGTCGAGGGGGACGTATCCGTGGGCGGCGTCGGCGAACAGGCCGATCTCTTCGCCGCGCCGACTGAGCCGGAAGCTGGCGTGCAGTGGGCCTTGCTCCGGGGTGCCATCGCACCAGATGAGCAGGTACCCGCCCGGTGGGAGGAGAGTGCCGGCCGGGATGTGCCACTTGGTCGGTCGGCTCAGGTTGTCTGAGAGCGTCATGCCGCCCAGGTCAGCCGTGGTAGACCCCGCGTTGTACAACTCGACCCAGTCGTCGTATTCGCCGGCCTCGTCCCGGTTGACGGTGGCGTTGTCGGCCAGGAATTCATTGATCCGCACGGTGGGGGGCGTGTAGCCGACCAAGTAGCGGTGGGTGGCGGCGGATGGGTGGCGCGTGTGCTGCCCCAGGCTGTCCACCGCCTCCACGTAGTATGCGACCAGCGTGCCATCCGGCTGGGCTGGCAGGAGGAACTGGCAGATCGCTCCGCCGGGCTGGGAGATGGCCTGGTAGCCGGTGCCGACGTCGTACCAGAGCGTGGCGGTGAGGATGGGGCTGCCGGCGCTGATGACGGCGGTGACGGTGACTTGCTCGCCCACGCCGGGCCAGAGGGGCGTGCGAGAGACCGCCGAGAACTGGGGTGGAAACAAGCGGTTGGCGCGGCCGGGCGTCGGGGTGTTCATCTCGTGCCACGACGCGGCCCCGTCGGGGAAGCGGCCCCAGGAGATGTCCGGCGATTGGGGGGGGAAGTAGACCGCGTCTATGGGGGCGCGGTAGCCGACGGCGCTGTCGAACAGTCCCACGTATTCACCGGCGCTGGAGAGTTTGAAATTGAGGTGGGTTCCGGCGCCGGCGTCGTCGGCCCACAGGATCAAGTAGCCACCAGCGGGCACGATGGTGCCGGCGGGGAGGGAGTACGCCAGGTCATCGCCGATGTTGTCCGAAAGCGTCATCCCGCCCAGGTCAATGTCGGTCGGGCCGGCGTTGTACAGCTCGATCCAATCGTCATAATCGCCCTGCTCGTCGGCCGCGGTGTGGGTGTTGATCGCCATCACTTCGTTGATATAGAGGGGAGGGCGCTGCCAGCCGACGATGTACCGATAATCCCCCTGTGGCCAGCCGGGACGGTCCACCGTGACCATGCTCGCTTCGTCTGTCGCCTCGATGTAATACTCGACCCAGGCGCCGTTGGAGTGGGCCGGGAGAACGGCCTGCCAGGTCCGGCCGTCATCATTGGGGAGCATGGGTTTGGGGTTGTAATTCTCCGGTGGATCCGCGCCCGCTGTAAAGGCGCGGTACCAGACGATGGCCGAGACGTCGCCCTCGTCGGTGATGACGGTGGTGATGGTGACGGGGATGCCGGCGGTGGGCCACATGGGGGTGTGGGCGGTCTGGCCGACGATCGGGGGACGGCCCTGGTTGAGCCAGCCGGGGGTGGGCACGGTCAGGTACTCCCACTGCGCGCTGCCGTCGGGCAAACGTCCGTAGGAGACGGAGGGGATGGAGGCGGTATAGCTCACGGTGGTGACGAGGGCGTGGTCGAACTCGTCCCGGTCGAACAGGCCGATCTGCCCGCTGGTGGGGGACAGCGTAAAGTTGGCGTGCAGGGGGCCCTCGCCCGGCTCGCCGTCGGCCCAGATCAGCACGACCCCTTGAGGGGGCACGCGGGTGCCGGCGGGGATGCGCCACTGGGTCGGTTCGTTCAGGTCGTCGGTCAGGTACATGCCGCCGATATCCCAGGTCAGCGTGGCGCTCGCGTTATACAGCTCCAGCCAGGGGTCGTAGTCGCCCGCTTCGTCCGCGATGGGGCCTTGGTTATCGGCCATCCACTCGTTGATGAGGAGGGGCGGCTGCATGGAGGGGCAAAAGGCGGGAAACTGGCTTTCCAGGAACTGGATGCGGTTGACGACATAGGTCTCGAGCTCGGCGGGGCCGGCGGCGAATTGAAATCCCTCCGGCTTCCAGCGGTTGGGGTCCGCCTCGCCCCAGGGTTGGATCGTCTCGAAGGCGGCGTCAATGAGGGGGAAGAGCACCTCTGGGCTGAACTGGTCGGTCATCAACTCACGAAGGCGGCGGCAATGGAACTGGCGGAATTCGGGGATGCCCATCATACGGTCGATCAGGTGGTTCCACTTGCCATCTATCTTTTTGCTCTCCTCGGAGCCGCTGTCAATGGGATTGTCCCAACTGATCTCGGTGTCGAGCAGCCCGCCGATGCCCGTCGCCCACATATTGTGGCCCAGGGAGAGGTCGACATCCCAGGGCAGAATGATCCAGCGGCCCGTGCTGAAATCGTGGTAGAGATAATAGTTCTTTTCCAGCATCTCGAAATTGCCCAGGAGGATGTTGACCGCGTACCAGTCCAGCCACCCGTTGACGTCCATAGCTTTGGCAATGGCGATCGGGAACTGGTCGTCAGGTGCATAGTTGATCAGTTGGATGAAGGCGATCATGTCCTCCATCCCACTGTCCCGGTTGGTTTTCTTCGGATAGTGATAGTTGTACCACCAGGCTCTTTTGTCCGGGTCCTCGATAAAGTCGAGGGAGCCGAGGTTGCCGTACCAGGGTTTGTACAGGTTGCCGTGCATCTCGATGCCCAACCGATGGAGGAACCGCTCGTCAACCTGTTCTGTCTGTGATGTCAGGCCGTAGTAGATGTCGTTGATGTAGAGGGGGGCGTAACCGGCCTGGGGGGTGGGCACGCCGGCTCGCCGGAGCAGGTCGTAGCCGATGTAACTGCGCAGCAGCGTTTGGTCCACGTAATCGGCGTTGAGGTTCAGTTCCTCCTGGCCCTGGAACAGGTCGGAGCCGGGGAAAAACAGCTTCCAGGATTTTTTGGGCATCCGCCGGGCGGTGTCGCCCCGGTAGCGGAGGTCCACGCCCCAGCTTCGGCCATAGACAAAGGTGGCCGGGATGGTCTCGTCCCGATAGGGGTCCGAGGCGAGCCAGTCCAGGTCGTTCTGATTGGCGTATAGGTGGTAGATGGCCAGGGGAGGATGGGGCGG
>DSDT01000372.1 GCA_011048615.1 Chloroflexota bacterium
CTGGTCGCGACAGCCATCGCCATCGGTATATCCTTCCTCCTCCCCACCGGGTTGACGTACTAGGCCGGACGTCTATGATCCAGATCACCCCTACCATCGCCATCGCCGAGAGCGAAATCGAGTTCAGCTTTGTCCGCGCCTCCGGCCCCGGCGGTCAGCACGTCAACAAGGCCGCCACGGCTGTGCAGCTCCGTTTCGACGTCCTCAACTCCCCCAACCTGCCCGACGATGTGCGCAAACGGCTGCTGCGCCTGGCCGGCCAACAGGCGACCAAGGAAAGCGTGCTGGTCATCAAGGCTCAACGATTCCGCTCCCAGGAGCGCAACCAACAGGACGCTCTGGAACGGCTCGCTGCCCTGATTCGACAAGCAGCCAAGAAACCGAAACGCCGCCGAAAAACTCGGCCCTCGGCCGCTGCCAAACGACGGCGGTTGGAGGCCAAGCGCCGCCAGAGTCAAAAGAAACGGCTGCGCCGCCCCACCCCGTCCTCGGAATACTGAGCATTGAGAGGAGCAATGGTATGAAACGCTGGCACCGCATCTCCCTGATCGCCGTCGGGCTGCTACTGACAGTCGCACTGATCAGCCCGCTGCTGATCCCCATCCCCCCCCTGGAGGACACCCTCCCACCGGGGCAACTGGCCGACCCCGACAGTCAATTCATCCAGGTCAACAGCCTATCCGTCCATTACAAGACGCTGGGCGCGGGGGAGTCGACTCTCCTGCTGCTACACGGCTTCGCCGCCAGCACCTTTTCCTGGCGCCAAGTGATGGCCCCGCTGTCCGAGATGGGGCGCGTGGTCGCCTTCGACCGCCCCGCGTTTGGCCTGACCGAGCGCCCCCTCCCCGCCCCGTGGCCCGGCGACTGGGAATCAGAGCGCGCCAACCCCTACACCACCGCCGGGCAGGTCGCGCTGACCGTTGGGCTGATGGACGAGCTGGGAATCGAGCGGGCCATCCTGGTGGGCAATTCGGCCGGGGGCGCCGTCGCCATGCAGACCGCCCTGAATCACCCCGAGCGGGTGGAGACGCTGATCCTGGTCGACCCGGCCGTCTACGCCCAAGGCAGCCGGGCAGCCTGGATCCGATTCCTCTCCAACACCCCCCACATGCGCCGCGTGGGGCCGCTCATCGTGCGCCGCATCCAGGATTGGGGCGTGGACTTTGCCCGCTCGGCCTGGCACGACCCTTCCCAAATCACGCCCGAGATCTGGGAAGGCTACCTCAAGCCCCTGCGAGCACAGAACTGGGACCGCGCCCTGTGGGAGCTGACCCGCTCCGCTCGACCCTCGGACCTGCCAGAGCGGCTGGACGAGCTGACGATGGACTGCCTCATCGTCACCGGAGACGATGATCGTATCGTGCCGACTGACCAGTCCATCCGCCTGGCGAGCGAGCTGCCCAACGCCGAGCTGGTCGTGATCCCTAGCTGCGGCCACGTGCCCCACGAGGAGTGTCCAGACCAATTCCTCCGGGCCGTGACCGAATTCTTGAAAGGACGTGCAGAATGACCCAGGGCAAACATCTATTCATGCAAAGCCTGATCGCCCGGAACGTGCGCTATATCTTTGGCAACCCCGGGACCACCGAGACCCCGCTGCTCGACTGCCTGGCCGACTATCCCCAGATCGAATACATCCTGACGCTGCACGAAGGGGTCGCGGTGGGCATGGCCGACGCCTACGCCCTGGCCGCCGGCCAGCCAGCCGTGCTGAACCTCCACGTCGCGCCAGGGCTGGGCAACGGCCTGGGTATGCTCTACAACGCCTTTACGGGTCGCTCCCCCGTCATCATCACCGCTGGGGAGCCAGACACGCGGCTGCGGCTGCGGGACCCCCTGTTGAGCCACGACCTGGTCGCTATGAGCGCTCCCTTCACCAAGTGGAGCGTCCGGGCCGAGCGGGCGGACGAGCTACCCCTAATCCTCCATCGCGCCTTCAAAATCGCCCAGGACCCACCGAGCGGCCCGGTGTTCATCGCCCTGCCCGTGAACGTGATGGAAGAACAGGCCGACGCCCGCCCCTTCCCACCAGCCCGCCCGTTCACCGGCGCCAGGCCGGACCCCGACGCCCTCCAAGAGGCCGCCTCCATCCTCCTCCGGGCGCGCCGGCCCGTCATCGTCTGCGGGGCTGGCGTCTCCCGTGCCCACGCCCAGGCGGAACTGGTCTCCCTGGCCGAGCGGCTGTCCGCTCCCGTGTGGAACACCCTGCTGACCTCGGCCGTCAACTTTCCGATGCACCATCCCCTGTTCCGAGGCGAGCTGACCGACAACCAGGCCCATATCCGACACTGCCTCGGCGAGCCGGACGTCGTGCTGCTGGTGGGGGGACATTTTTTCTCCGAGGTCTTTTACACCCCCACCCCTTCCTGGCCGGCCGAGGCGGCCGTGATCCAGATCGAGGCCGCGCCGGAGGCCCTGGCCCGCAATGTCCCCGTCACTGTCGGACTGGTGGCTGACCCCAGGGAGAGCCTGCAAGAGTTGGACACCCTGGTCGCGGCCGGGGCGACGGCCGAGTTCCAGGCCGCCAGCGCCGCCCGCCGGGAGGAGTACGTCAACCTGAGGCTCCAGGAGCGGCAGGAATGGAAGCGTTCACTGCGGGAGGGGTGGGATCTGCGGCCCATGACCATCGCGCGGCTGATGACCGAGCTAGGGCCCGCCCTGCCACCGAACGTGGTCGTGGTGAGCGAGGTGAACACCGGCCGGCGCGACCTGATCCGCGCCATCCCCTTCGAGCGGCCGGGCGACTATTATGGCTCCCGGGGCGGGGGCATCGGCCAGGGACTGCCCGGTGCGTTGGGCTGCCGGCTGGCCCACCCTGACCGTCCCCTCCTGGCCCTTTCTAGCGACGGCTCCGCCCTCTACTCTATCCAGGCCCTGTGGACGGCCGCCCACTACCACCTGCCCATCACGTTCGTCATCCTCAACAACCGGGCCTACCAGATCGTCAAGCAGAACCTGGACCGGTACCGCGACTTTTTCGGCGTGTCAGGGAGCGGGTATCCCCACCTGGACCTGACCGAGCCGGACATTGACTATGTCCAACTGGCCCAGGGGTTCGGCGTGCCGGCGCGGCGGGTGGAGGACCCGACAGAGATCGGGCCAGCCGTCCGGGCGGCCTTCGAGACGGAGGAACCCTACTTGCTCGACGTATTGGTCAGCGCCGGTCCATAGCGCAGGACCGCCGCGCCCCAGAGCGCCAGCAGCCCAAATCCGACGGCGCACACGAGCAGCCCCCACCCAGCCCCCACCGGGCGGTCGTACAGCGCGGCGATGAGAGGGCGCAAGCGGACAAACTGCCACACCGGGGGAACGATGCCAACGAGGACCAGCAGACCGACGAACGCGCCGTGGCCACGCCCTGACCACCGACTTGCCAGGGGCGTCAGCAGCACCAGGGCCGTCCCTGTCAGCATCAGCCAGAACTGTCCCCGATACGTCGGATCGAGGGTCGGTGGGATGCGGGTCGCCAGCCATTGACGCCCACCATCAACGATGGAATAGGGCAGTAACATCGCCACCAGCACGGCGACGACCGGGAAAGCGACCAACCACCCTACGAGGCGAGAGCAGCCCCGCGCGGCGCACAGCGTCAGCAGGATAGCCGCCGCGATCAGGGGGAGATAAAACAGCGGACGGTGGACGACCACGGCCCCGCTCTGAACCTCTGGAAAGAACTTGGCAAACTCGGCCAGTTCGAACCCGGTCACCGTCAGGGCGGCGGTTCGGTGGGCCACCCACGGACCGAAATACCCGCCCAGCACCAGCGCGAGACCCACAAGGCCCAGCCTGGAACGCAGCACCCGATTTCGAAAATCCAGCCTCACCGCTCAGTCTTCCCAGTCCGGGCGCCGCTCCGAGACGAAGCGAAAGACCTCCGGCTCCTCGTCGAACACGTCCACCTGGTTCCAGGGCAGCTCGGCGAAATAGGGCGGCAGCGGCACCCGGGCCGGCGGCTTGATGTTGGGCGTGGATGGGGGAACTGGTCGCAGCGGACGCTGGGGCCGAACCCGCTCCCGCAGTACCCGACCATCCTCCGCCAGGAAGCCGACATACTCCCCATCCCGGGTGTAGACCTCCCGCCCATCCAGCCAGGCGATCCACTCCCCCCGGGTGTCGTACAGCCGCCCCTCGCCCTCGTCCAGCAGCGCCACCCAATCACCGGCCGTGGAGTAAATAGGCTTCATCGGACCTCCGATCACGCCGTCTCGATCTCTAATCCTGGTCGAACGACTTGGTGCTGCGCTGACGACGAAACGCCATATTGACCGCGCTCTTGGCCGCATCGGGAGCAGCGGCCATGGCGTTGAGAAACTGTCGCTGCTCGACCGCCATCTTTTCGGCCTCGTCGTCGCCCAGCAGCGCGGCATAATTCCGCAGCTCGTCCACGCTCGAACGGGCCTGATCGGCGGCCGCCGCTCGCCCACTGACGGCCGCCGCCCGCGCGGCTCCCAACACACTGCGGGCCTTCATCTGCTCCAGCACCCGCTCGACCACCGGCAGCACGGCCCCCTCTCGACGGTCAAAGCCGGCCGGGGCGACGAACCGCACCGTCACCACGTTCAGCGGCGTGACCAAATCGCTCCCGGCGGGAGAACAGTACGTCAGCCGCCCTTCGATCGGCAGCCGCGAACCGACCGCCTGACCCGGCAGCAGCAATCGCAGCACCACCTCGAGCTGGGTATCCACCGGAATGTCGCCCACCCGGACCGTCGAGTTCGTCGCGACGGCATACGCGGGCGAGAAGGACTGCAAGCCGGTCCCGGCCGGCAGGCTCAGGTGCAGCGCCGCGTCCCGGGCGGCCAGTGCGCTGACCTCGCCCAACTCGCCGGAGACGTAGGGCGCAATCTGATGCGCGCTCTGGACGTGGTAGAATCGTCCGCCCCCCTGCACCGCCACCTCTACCATCAGCGCCTCGTTATAGTCGCTCCCCACGCCCAACGTCGAGACGGTGACTCCCTGCTGACGGCCCTGGAACGCTCGCTCTCCCACCTGCTCCAAATCGGTCTCGCCCACGTTCGCCTGCCCATCGCTGAGTAGCAGCACCAGGTTGGTCTCTTGCGGATCGCCCAGCATAGCCTCGATGCCAGCCTCCAGCCCACCGCACAGAGCAGTCCGGCCGCCGGCCTCGACCTGGCGCAGGGCCTCCTCCGCCTCCTGACGCCGCCGGGCGTCCATCGGGCCCGGCTTGAGCACCGTCCTGATCTGATTGGAAAAGGTGACCAGGGAGAAGATGTCTCCATCGTGAAGCCGGCGCACCGCCTGGCGCACCGCCTCCCGGGCCGACTCGATCTTGTGTCCCCGCATCGAGCCGGACACGTCCAGCACAGCCGCAAACCCCATCGGCTCCCGACCGCTCTCGGTCGGCGCTGCCTCGCCCTCGGGCACCTGCGCTGGCGTCTGAATCGTCACAGCCAGGTGACGGGCGACGATCTGGTCGGCCGGCGCAGTGATCTGGTCCAGCTCCATCTGGGCCTGGACGTAGGATCGGGGCGGCGCCGGCTGCTCAAAGACCAACTCGCCGCCGCAGCGAGCGCAGGTCTTGACCCCCTCCGGCTCATCCTGCAACAATCCACAATAGAGACAGCGCATCAATTTGGACATCATCCACCTCCCGTCATCAGGCCGTAATTATACCCCATTGAGGTTCAGAAGCAACTCGAAGGCAGCGTGTAGTTGGCGCGCTGCCCGCTCCCAGGTGAACTGGGCCGCCCGCGCCAGCCCCCGGGCGACCATCTCCTGACACTGCCCCTCATCCGCCAACACCCACAGCATGCCCTCGGCCAGCCCGGCGATGTCCAGGGGGTCCACCAACAGCGCCGCCTCCCCCGCCACCTCTGGGAGCGAAGAGGTGTTCGAGCAGACGACCGGTGTTCCACAGGCCATCGCCTCCAAGACCGGCAGTCCAAACCCCTCGTACAGCGACGGAAAGGCGAACAGCGCCGCGTGCCGGTACAGGGCTGGCAGGTCGACATCGTCCACGAAACCCAGGACACGCACCCGGTCGCCGTGTCGCTCTGCCTCGGCCAGGATCTCGTCGCACAGCCAGCCCTGGCCGCCGGCGATGAGCAGGCGCAGGCCAGGCCAGCGGGGGACCGTCACCTGGGCAAACGCCCGCACGAGCCGGACATAGTTCTTGCGGGGCTGGACGGTGCCCACCGAGAGCACGTAGGGGTGTTCGCCGATCCCATATCGCTCCCCGATCCGCTCCCGTTCCCCGGGTTCCGGCGCGGGACAGAAGCGCGCGTCCACGCCACTGTAGAGCACCTCGACTTGGTCCGGGGGCACGTTGAGATGGGTCACCAGGTCCGTGCGCGTGCTCTCCGAATCCGCCAGCACCCGGTCGGCGCGGGCCACCGCGCGCGGCACGACCCGCTCCAGGTAGCGGCGCAGCGACGGGACAAAGGCGTCCGGATAGTGCAGAAAAGAGAGATCGTGAACCGTCAGAAGCGTGCGGACGCCACCGAGGGTGGGCGGGAGCACAAAGTCGGGCGAGTAGAACAGGTCCAGCCGCCCGGTGATGACCTCGACCGGAATGGGCAGCCGCAGCCGCTGCCACAGGCGGGCCAGCCAATCGTCGCTCAGGGGCAAGGTGCGGATATGGGCCGCCGCCGCCAACCCGGCCCGCCACCCGTCGTCCAACAGCCCGCCCGTCGCCGCCAAGAGGGTGTACCGGTGCGCGCTTTCCAGCCGGAACAGCGCCGCCACCAGCTCGCGGGTGTACCGCCCGATCCCCCCACCCTGGCGCGCCGCCGCCGTGTAATCTATGCCGATCCGAGCCATGCCCATCCCCTACGGCAGCACCCGCACCGTCGTCAGCGTGACCTGCTTCGACTGCATTCGCCCCCCCTCCGGGGTCACGGGCAGATGCAGGATCTCGCCCGCCGCCGCGTCAAAGAGATAGGCCACCACCCGCACGTCATAGACCGCCGCGGCCGCATCGGGCGAGATCACCAGCGGATAGATGTCGGTCACCACCTGGCCCGGCTGCCACGTTCCCGTCGGCGCGGCCCCATCCACCGGCCAACCGTCCCGCTGGGCGGCCTTGCGCTGCGCCGCATCAATGAACTGGACCGAGACGTTGTAATTCTCATCCATCGGCCGCAGCCCCTCCCAATAGAGCGTCAGCGTGACCTCCTCCCCCGGATGGAGCACCCGCCGGTCGAGATCGTACCCCACCAACGCCATTCGGTCGCCAAAATTGACCGCGATGGGATGGGGCAAGTCGCCCGCGCGGGGTTGAATGACGACCTTCCCAAAGCGCACATTGTCCCCCAACGGCCGCCCCCCGGCATCCCGCACCGGCAGCCGATCGCCGGTGGTGGGGTCGTACACCCCGACTTCGATCTGGGCCTCGTCCGGGGTGTAGGCGGTGCCGGGCACCAGCAGCACGTACCGGTCGGCCCACGACTCCCCCGGTTTCAAGCGGGTCGTCGAGAGCAAGCCCAGGCCGGGGAAAGTGTCCCGCTGGGCGACCAACAGCTCTCCCTCGCCCAACAGATGGACAAAGACGGTGTGATCCCGGTCGGTCGGGGCCAGCGCCTCCCAGTACAACGTCACGGCCACCTGTCCTCCCGGCTGCACTCGCTGCGCCTCCAGATCGTACCCCAGCAGCCGCAGGTTGGCCCCAAAATCCACGTCTACGCGGTGGGGAATGGCCGCGATCTGACGCTCCGTCAGCGCTGGAGGCAGCGCATAGGCCGGCCGAATCCAGGCGAACGGCGCGATCACGGTCAGCCCCAACAGGAACAGCGCGAAGGCAGCCAGCACCCAGCGGCCCCAATGGCGGGGCAGCCAGGCCGTCAGCCCCAGCGCCAGCAGCAGCGACCAGGTGGGCAGGGCAGAAAAGATCAGCCGCCCCTGCGAGGACCAGGTCTCGCGGGCCCACGAAAGCGCCCAAGGCAAGAACACCCCCAGCCCCCACAGCACACAAATCAGCAGCGGCAGGTCGAGAGACGGCCACTTCCGCCCGTCGTCCGGTTTCCCCGGGATGAAGGACTCGACCACCGCCCGGCCCGCTGCTATCACCAAGCCCAGGGCCGCGACGATGGCCGTTCCATTGAGGGCTGCGTACACCCAGGCCGGCATCGGGATGTTGAGGCCGCCAAAGTTGCCCCAGTATCCGGCCGCAAAGCTGTACCGCTCCCGCCACAACTGGGCCAGGTCGGCGGGGATCTCGCGCGTCCCCAGGACGATCTTGAACACGTTCAGTCCCAGGGGGTCGCCGTACAGCTGCCAGTTGCGCAGGAACCACCACCCGGCGACGAGGAGCAGCGGCAGGGCCGTCGCCGCCCCACCGACCAGGAACTCGGTCCACGAGCGGCCGCGCAGGGCCCGTACCGTGACCACCAGCGCCGTCAGCAGCGCCAGCGCCAGCGAACTCGACTTGGTCAGCGCCGCCAGCCCGAGCACGACTCCTAGCGCCAGGTAGGCGACCAGCGAGGACCGGGGATCAGCCTCCAGCGACGGGCGGCGCAGCAGCCGCAGCAGCATCAGCAGCGCCAGGCTGGACAGCGGCACCACCAGGTTGTCATTGTTCACCGAGCCGGCGATGAACACCACCAGCGGGATGAAGGCGTGCACAGCCGCCGCCCCCAGCGCCAGATCGGGCCGCTCGGGGAACACCTCCCGCGCGATCAAATAGGTCAGATAGACGGCCGCAACGCCCATCAACACCGAGAGCAGGCGAATCAGGTGAAGCGCCAGGACTGCGCCCCGCCAGGGGAACCCCTCCCGCTCCGGGTGATGGACCACCAGGTTGATGTTGCCGTCGAGGGTGGCGACGCCATTGTCCACGTGGGGATTGAGATGCCGCACCTCCGGCATATCCGACGTATCGATCCAGAACGTGGCCGCGGCCATCAGCGCGTAATAGAGCGGCGGCTGGCTGCCCTCCTGCCGCCAGGGGGTCTCGACGCCCGGCTCCTGCACCGGCAGGGCCCAATGGTCAGCGATATACTTGACCATCGGATAGTGCCACAGCTCATCGGACGCCTCGAAAGGCGGGACGAGGAGACTGTAGCCCACCCCGACGACAAAAAACGTCAGCAGAATCAGGACCAAGAATCGTCTCATGGCGCCTCTAACTCTCCCAATAGAATGACGTCGTCCGGCAGCAGACGGCCGGCCCCATCCCGCACCGGCAGCCGGTCGCCAGTGGCCCCCTCGTACATCCCCGTCACCAGCCGATACCGCCCGGACGGCGCGTCGGCGGGCCGGACCAGCCGGTACGGATCCGCGACGATCTCACCGGGCAGCCAGTGAGGGGTGGGATGGCGGCCCGCCTGGGGCAGACTGTCCGCCTGGGTATAGATCTCCCCATCCGGCCCCACCAGGTGGACAAAGACGGTGTAAGAGGTCTCCACAGACCGATTCGCTCGCCAGTACAGCACCAGCGCCACCCCCTCCAGATCACAGTCGAGTTGAGCGCCCGCCAACTCGATCCCCTCTCCCAACGTGTACGCCAGCGGCGCGATCCCAGCCGGCATGTCGAAGGCGCGCTCGACGTCCACGCGCATCTCCCCGACCGGGAACTGCTCCATCCCCGACACGACCCAGACCGTCGTCGGGCCGCCCAGCGCGTGGGGGGAGACCGGCAGCCGGCTGATGGTGCGGTACCGGTCGCCGGGCTGCCATGCGGCCGTCGCCCCCTCCAACGGCAGCAGGGGATGGACCGCCCCGTCGTCGCCGAGCCGCAGCGCCGGCTCTGTGAAGGGACCATCCACCCGCCACACCGCCTCCACCTCGAACGCGTCGCCAGGCCGCACTTGCTCCGTCCGCAGGACGACCGCCTCCAGGGTCAGGCCGTCCAACCGGAGGGCGGAGACGATGCCCCCCGCCAACGTCTGGGTGAATTTCCGCTCCGGCGGCGCGATGATGATCGGCGACACGGCCGCCGTTCCATAGCTGGCGCCATCCGGGCCGTAAACGTGCAGACGGAGACAGTAGAAATCCCCCGGCGGAGTGCCCGGAAACGGCGCCACCCCATACTGCCCCAGCACCGGCTCACCCACAGGCCACCGCCCAGCCACCAGGTAGGGGCCGCTGATGGGTCCGTCGGCCCGTCCCCACTCCACCCCCGCGTCGTCCACCAGCCGCGCCGAGACGTTCAGGTGCAGCGGCAGCGCTCCCTGCGCATCCCAATAACAATCGGCCGCCAGGGGATGATCGGCCAGACTGCGGTCCGGCAGCCGGCAGCCCAACAGACGGAGCGGCAGGTCCAGCGCCGTCTCCTGCGGCAGCGTGAGGATCGGGTCGGACGGAAGTGGAAGCCGGTCCGCCTGAATCCGGTAGCGACGCACGCGCAGATCAGCCAGTTGCGCCGCCGAGACCTCCTCCCCCGCCCACGCCAGCAGGGCCGGCGCCACCCCGGTCGGGTCTACCACCCACGGCTCCCATTCGACCAGCCAGACGTCACTCCGCTCCCGCAGCCAGGCGTTGAGGGGCCCCACCACGTCCCGATAGTGCAGCACGTGCCGCACGTCCAGAACGGGATCGTCCGGCAGTGCGCGCCAGCCGACGGGTCCGGCGTAGAACTGCCAGACCGGGAACATGTGCCCCGGCACGAGGAGCACGAGATCGTCCTGTCCCCCCTGCGCCTGCACCAACCGTGCCGCCGCCCGAAAGTCGGATTTCGCCAAGTTCGGATCGCCGTACCAGTTGACCAGGCCCAGCCCCTCGGTCAGCGTCAGGGCCGCCAGCACCGCCCCTCCCAGCAGACGACGAGGCCCGGGGCGGCGCAGGAGCGGCTCCGCTGCCGCCGCCGCCAGCACAAAAACCGGCGGAGAGGCCAGCATCAGGTAGCGCGGCGAGAACTTGGGCACGCCCCGAAAGAGCCAGGCCATCAACGCCACCGGCACGGCCAGGTGGGCGAGGAGGAAACCGGCCGCTCTGCGACCCCGCTCCCCTCCCAGGGCCGCCAACGCCAGCAGACCCACCACGCCAGCAGCCGCCCACGTCAGCATCACCCCCGGGGCCAGTTCTCTGCCCACCAGGCCGCCGGTCACGAAACCCCGCCAGGCCTCGGAGACAAAAAATTGCCACCCGAGCTGCCCCGGCCAGTAGCCGGCGTTCTCTCTCAGGAATGGAAGCGCATAGGCGACCCACGGCAGCCAGCACAGGACGGCGCCGAGCAGCGCCCCACCGCCCCGGAGCAGCCGTATGCGCCGCCCTCGATCCCGCAGACCAGTCGCCAGCACCACCAGCCCGTGAAAGGCGACCTGGAACCCTCCCGTGGTCTGGGTGTAGAGCGCCAGGCCGTTCAACAAGCTCACTGCTGCCCAGCGCCGCCACCGTTCCGGGCGGCGCAAACCCCGGACGAGGGCCGCCGTCGCCAGAAAACCGAGCGCTGCCTGGGTGGCGTACATCCGGGCGTCCTGGCTGTGCCAGACGTAGAACGGCGAGAGGGTGGCCAGCAGGCCGGCCCCCCATCCGACCCAGCGCGAGCACAGGTCCGTCCCCATCCGCGCCACGGCCGCCACCGTCATGGTCCCCATCCAGACCGAGAGGAAACGCGCGCCGAACTCGGTCCACCCGCTAAACGGCAGCCATAGGGAGAGCAGATAGGTGTGCAGCGGCGGCACCACGTCCCGCGAGGACCACAACAGCGCCTCGGCCGGCCGCAGACCGGCGACGTAGACGGCGTACCCCTCGTCGTACCAAAAGCTCTGCGCATCCAGGCGGTAGAGACGCAGCCCCCAGGCCAGGGCGAGCAGAAGCAAAAGCGCACCCCGCCACAACCAGGGGGAAAGGGAGCCATGTTTTTTCACTATTCGCTCTCCAGCAGCCTGCGGAACAGGGCCGCCGTCTGGCGGGCGATCCGCTCCCAGCCGAACTCGGCCGCCAGGCTCCCGGCTCCCTCCTCCAAGCGGACGCGCAACGCCGGGTCCTCCGCCAGCCGCGCGACTTCTTCCGCCAGCGCGACCGGATTTCGGGGCGGGACCAGCAGCATCGTCTCCCCGTGCCGCGCCTCGGGCAGCGGGACCGCCGGCCGAGTCGTCACGATGGCCCGCTGGTGAACCAGGCAGGCGTGCAACGTTCCCCGCCGAAAGGAGACGCCGTCCCGATAGGGCAGCACGCAGACGTCCGTCGCCATCAGCCCGGCCGAGACCGCCTCCTCACCTAGGTAACCGGTCCAGTGGACCCGCTCCTCCATCCCCAACTCGGCGATCAAGCGGTCCACCCGCGCGGCGTAGGCCCGGTTGGTGTGATCGGAGCTGCCCACCCGCCCACCGACCATCAGCAGGTGAGCCGGAATCCCCCGCTCCACCAGCAGGGCCAACGCCTGGATCAACTCTTCCCCGCCCTTGCTCTCGTTCAAAAAGCCGAAATAGCCCAGCAGGAGGTCCTCCCGCCCCACGCCCCACCTGGCCCGCTCGATGTCCCGATCATACGCCGACGGCGGGCCGGGCCGGATGTTGCTGCCGATGGGGATCAGGCTCAACCGCTGGCGCGAGATCTCGTTCACCAAGCGGGAATAATCCTCCCGGTTCGTGAGAATCACCCGGTCGGCCCGCCGGGCCAGCATGCGCACGATCCACCAGCGCAGCGGTCCGGCCTTGGGGAATAGGTAGGGTACTTTGAGATCGTGAAAGGTCACGACCACCGGCGGGCGGCGTTCGCGCCGGGGCAGGAAATGGATGGTCGGGTGCATGCGGTAGGCCGCGGCCTGGTATTGGACGTTCAACACCTCCGCCCCCACGTCCCACGCCGTCGCCAGCACCTGCTTCCAACAGCCCCAGCCCCAGCCCTCCACCACCCGGTGCACGACGAGGCCCGGATGCGGGGCCGCACCGCCCGATGCCAGGGTCAGGTCCTCGACCTGGCCCGTGATGACGTGCACCTGGTGCCCTAACTCTACCCAGGCCTGTCCCAATTGGGTGGAGAAATCCCCCACCCCCCCCTGCATAGGAGGGTACTCCCCGGTTACCAATCCAATCCGCATACCATCACCTCACCTCGCCGTCGAAAGCGGCGGCTCGCAGATCACGCCGTCAGGAGCCGGCCCCGGCAAGAGAATCGCGTCGTTGGGCAGGCGCTGCCCCGCTCCATCGTAGACCGGGAGACGGAGCAAGGTGGCTGGGTGATACATCCCGATCCGCAGTTGGGCCGCATCTGCTATAGAGCGATCCACCGGCAGATGGATGACGTGTTGATCAACCACCACCTGGCCCGGCAGCCACCAGGAGGTCGGGTACATCCCCTCCTGGGGCGGCCCGTCGTCCTGCTCCAAAAGCTCCCCATCCCCATCCAACAGGTGCACGTAGACAGTGTAATCCGCCTGGAGAATCCCCTCCGCTTGCCAGTACAGCGTCAACTGCACCCTCGCACCCTGGCCGGCGATCGCCTCCTCGTGCCCTTCCAGGTCATACCCCACCAATCGGATCACCTCGCCCAGGCGAAAATTTGTGGCGCAGGTCGGCGATGGCGGCGGATCGGCGCTCCGCATCCGCCACGGGCCCAGCACCACCATGTCGCCGTCGAAATCCGCCAGTCTCAGTCGCTCGCCAGTCCCCTCATCCACCAACCCCACCCGGATCCAATACAAGGCCGGGGCCGGAGACCACTCGGCGATGGACAGGGAATGGACCTGCCGCACGGTGTCTCCCGCCCGCCAAAATTCGCTGGGGTAGAGGGTGCCCCCCAGCCAGACGTCCTGATCGGCCACCTTGTGGGTTGGATCCTGCGGTCCGACCTGCACCCAGACGCGATAGCGGCGCCCCAGTTCCTCCTCCACGCGCCAATACAGCGTCAGGGATAAATCGTCACCGGCCCATAGATCTTTTGTGAGCGGCTCGTATCCCACCAGAAGAATGCCGTTCTGGAAGGTCAAATCTACCGCTTCGACTCTGTCCGGGAGACTGGACGTTAGGCGTGGCGAGGCGTAGGCCGGGCGCAGATATCGCCACGGCACGATGACGACGAACAGCAGTCCCAGCAGTCCCGCCAAGAGCAGCCCCCAGCGAGCCAGCGGGACGCGCCACCAGTGGCCTAGTCCCCACGCCAGCCAGACCGCCACGGCCGGCAAGGTGGGAAATAGCAACCGCCCTACTGGGGCGCCGGTGACCACCGCCCACCGAAACAGGCTGAACAGGTTCAAGACGAACGCCAGACCCAGCACCACCAGGCCCCTTTGGGTCACCCACGAAGCCCGCCGCAGTTCTCCAGCGCGCAGGACCATCCCCAGGACTCCCGCCGCCAACACCAACGCCGCTGCGCCGTACACCGGCGGTTCAGCCAGGATCGGCGCCCACCCAAAGGCCGCCCAATAGGAGCGCGCTATCGTCGCCAGGCTGCTCAATCCAAAATGGGTCAACGGGACCTGGCTGGCCAGGTGCGGCTGCAGGCCCAAGGGGTCCCCGTACAGGATCGCGTTCCGTCCATACCACCAGCCGCCCACCGCCAGCGCCGCCAGGAGGAACGCGCCGCCGCTGACCAGATTCTTGCGCCGCAGCCAGCCGCCCTCCCCGCGCTGCCAGACCAGCATCAGCAGCCCCAGGGGTAGCAGGATCGCCCCACTCTGCTTGGTCAAGAGCGCCAACCCCGCTACAGCTCCCAGGCCCGCCCAACGCCGCCAGGTCGCGCCGTCTCGCATCCCGCCCAACCCCCAGGCGAGAAACAGGCTGAACAAGGCATTGAGCAGACTGTCGTTCGTCACGCCGGCCGAGACGGAGACGAACTTGGGGTTGCAGGCGATCAATATCGCCGCGCCCAGGGCCAACACCGACCGGTCGGGCCACAGCAAGCGAGCCAGCGCGTAGGCAGACCAGACCACCACCCCGCCCAGGCACAAGGACACCAGCCGCAGCGCATACGTCGCCCGGACGGTGCCGCTCTGGGCCCACGTCTCTTCCGCTTGATGGACGTAGAGATTCTTGTTCCAGGGGGTACCGTCCGGCTCCGGCGGCCAGCCGCGCGCCCAGTTGGGATTGGGTACCATCAGGGACGGCAGGTCGTCCATGTCAGTCCAAAAGATCAGGCGACTCGCCAGCCAGTGGTAGAGCGGCGGCGCGTAATACAGCGGTGGATCGTGATATTCCAGGAACCAGGCCATGTCCGCGCCGGTGGCCGCCCGGCGCGGGGGAATGACCGGTGGCGGCAGTGAGCGATGTGTCGCATAGTAGCGCACCAGGGAGAGGTGAGACCACTCGTCGGATCCCTCGAGGCAGGGCGTGACCACCGCATACGTCAGGCCAACGAGCAGAAAAAAAACCAACAGCAGCGCCAGCAGCCGCCGCGAGAGCCGCTCAGTCACGTGCGGATTCCTCCTGGCGGCGCAACCCAGAGCGGAGCACCTGCCAATACGCTCCCACCCGCTGCCCCCGCAGCGGACGCTTGTGCCCGATCAGCCATTTGATCGCCTCCACCGTCAACTGCCAGACGTAATTCCCCAACAGGAACCAGCGCAGGAATTCCGCGACAAACCGGCCGTGATACTTGCGGAAATACTGGACCTTGCTGGTCTGAAAATGAACGTGACGCGCGGGGAGCACCTGCTCACTGCTTTTACCCTCGTGATGCACGATCCGGGCCGTGGGCAGGTAGACCACCCGCCAGCCGGCCTCTCGAAACCGCCGGCACCAGTCCAACTCTTCCGAGTACATGAAAAAGCTCGCGTCCATCTCCCCCACCTCCGCGACCGCCTCTCGCCGGGCCAGCAACGCCGCGCCCTTCAACCAATCCACGTCGAGGATCGCATCGTCCGGCCGGTCGAGGACGTAATACTGTTCCAGCAGCCGCCGGGGAGCGTGCGGCTGGAGCCAGGTGGACTCGAAGAAAGCCGTCATCAGGGTGGGAAAACGGCGGCGCGAAGACTGGACCGAGCCATCGGGGTTGAGGAGCTGCGGTCCCACGATCCCCACATCCGGGTGGGCGTCGGCGTAGGCCACCAGAGTCGCCAGGCCATCCCCCACCACCTCTGTATCCGGGTTGAGCAGCAGGACGTATCGCCCCTGAGCCACGGCCAGTCCCTGGTTGTTAGCGGCCGGAAAGCCCCGATTATCGGTGTTAGCGATAACCCACGCCTGGGGGAACTCGGCTTGCAGCATCGCGATGCTGCCGTCGGTGGAGGCGTTATCCACGACGATGACCTCACAGCTCAAGGATCGAGTGCGGGTCACCGAACGGAGACAGCGGCGCAGGAGATCACACACGTTCCAACTGACAACGACGACCGACAGATCCATCATCACGATATGACAAGAC
>DSDT01000251.1 GCA_011048615.1 Chloroflexota bacterium
GTGCGTCGCACCTGACTGACTAAGAAAGGGGAACATATCAGATGAAAATCGCTTACTTCGACTGCTTTTCCGGCGTCAGCGGCGACATGATCCTCGGTGCGCTGGTGGACGCGGGACTGGAACTGGCCCGGTTGCAGGCCGAACTGGAGCGGCTGGGCCTATCCGGCTATGCCATCCGCGCCAAATCGGTGAAGAAACGGGGCCTGCGCGGCATCCACGTCGAGGTCGAAGTGACCGAACGGGGCGTCGAGCGCCACCTGCACGAGATCGAGGAGATCATCACCGCCAGCAGCCTGGCGCAGCCGGTCCAGGCGCAGAGCCTGGCGATCTTTCGGCGGCTGGCTGAGGCCGAGGCCCACGTCCACGGCATCCCGGCCGACCACGTCCATTTCCACGAGGTCGGCGCGATGGACGCCATCATAGACGTGGTCGGCGCGGCGGCCGGGCTGCGGCTGTTGGGCGTCGAGCGGGTGTACGCTTCACCACTCCACGTAGGTCGCGGCACCGTCACGTGCGCCCACGGCGTCCTGCCGGTGCCCGCTCCCGCGACGCAAGAGCTGCTGCGCGGCGTCCCGATCTACGGGCGGGACGTGGACGCCGAACTGGTCACGCCGACTGGGGCGGCTATCCTGACCACTCTGGCCGAAACATTCGGCAGCGCGCCGCCGATGCGCGTCACCGCCGTCGGATACGGGGCCGGTACCCGCGACCTGCCGATCCCCAACCTGCTGCGGGTCTCTATCGGCGAGACGGAACACAAAGAGCGCGCATACGAGGAGGACACGATCACGGTGATCGAGGCGAACATTGACGACATGTCGCCCCAGTTCTACGACCATGTGCTGGCCCGCCTGTTCGAGGCCGGCGCGGTGGACGTCTTCCTGACGCCGATCCAGATGAAACGGAACCGCCCGGCGGTCCAGCTCAGCGTGCTCGTCCCGGCGGAACACGCGCCGGCCGCGCGCGACGTCGTGTTCGCCGAGACGACGACCATCGGCTTGCGCGTCCACACGGCCCACCGCTGGAAGTTGAGCCGCGTCGAGAGCACGGTCGAGACGCCTTACGGCCCGGTGCGGGTCAAGATCGCCCGGCGGGGCGAGGCGGCCGTCAACGTGGCGCCCGAGTACCAGGACTGCCGCCGCCTGGCCGAGGCGCACGGCGTCCCGCTCAAGACGGTCCACCAGGCCGCGCTGGAAGCCGCCCGTCGTTTAACTTGACGCAGAGGCACTGAGGCAGGGAGGCGCAGCGGTTCTCTTCGAGGACTCGGGGAAACCATGCACAAGAAACCGAAAGACCGCGATTTCATCCGCACCGTCGAGGGCATGTTCTTCTGCGTGACGGGCTACCTCCACCCGCCGGACCGGTATACCGCCTACCTCAAGTACTCCCCGGACCCGGCCGGACGGTGGCGCGCCCGGCATGAAGACATCGCGTACCGGCGCGAGATCCCCTACTACCACGTCCGCAGCGTGGCCGAGACGATCGGCTATTTGGAACAGCATTACCCTCACTACGTCTCCGACTGCCCCGTGCGCGGCATCCGCTTCTCGATGGTGCCGCAGGCATCGGTCGCTCAATACTACGACCCACGAACGCGGCTGCAAGCCCTCATTGCCACGCCCAGCGACCCCCTGGAAGTGGAGGCCCGCGACCTGGCGGTAGAGATCGCCGCCAGCGCCGGCATCTCCGCCGCCGACCTGGGCGTCACCGGCTCCATCCTGATCGGGCTGCACCACCCGGCGCTTTCGGACATCAACCTGACGGTGTACGGGGGGGAGAACGGTCGCCGGGTGCGGGACGCGCTGCGCGAGCGGCAGGGTCGCCGCCCCGCCGTCCGGCCGCCCGACGATGCGCTGCTCGCGCGGTGGGCAGAGGAAATGGCGGCCTGGTTCCCGCTGACGCTCGAGGAGGCCGCCTACAACGTCGGCCGGCGCTGGAACTATGGCGTCTACCGGGGCCGGTTCTTTGGCATCCACCCCACCCGCAGCGACGCCGAGATCACGGAGCAGTACGGCGACCACGTCTACCGGGGCCAGGGCCGGGCGCGCATCCGCGCTGCGCTGACGGCCGCCGACGAAGCGATCTTTCAGCCCGCCATCTACCGCGTCGGCGCGGTGCGGGTGCTGGCGGGGGACGCGGCCGCCGAGGGGGTGCAGGAGGTCATCTCTTACGAGGGGCGCTACCGGGACATCGCCAAAGTCGGCCAGACGATTGAAGCGGTAGGGCAGTTGGAAACCGTGGACGGCGAGCCGCGGCGGCTGGTCGTCGGCGCGGCGGCCCTGGACGGGGCGGAATACATCAAACCAACGGAGGATAGAGAAAAGTGAGCGAAGCTGTATTGTTCATCTACGTCGCCGCCATGGTTGCCATAGGCATCAAAGCCAGGGCGCACACACTGGAACGGTTCATTCTGGGCGACCAACTGAGCACCCGCGCCATGGTCGCCACCGTCGCCTCCACTTTTTACGGCGCGTCGGCTATCCTGGGCGGCGTCAGCCTGACCTACCAGGTGGGGCTGGGCGTGCTCTGGTTCATCCTGCCGTTCTACCTGGGGAACGTGCTCCTCATCCTGTGGGTGAGCAAGATCGCCAGGGCGCGGAAATGCACCTTGCCGGACTTTCTGGGCGACTTTTACGGGCGCGAGTTCGCCATCGCCAGCGCCATCCTGTTGACCACGCTGTGCCTGATTCCCGAAGAGATCATCGCCGGGGGCAAGATTCTGGCCGCGTTCACTGCGCTCCCGGTCGAAGCGGCGATGGGCGTGATGGCCTTCGTCTTGATCGCGCCGGTCGCCATCGGCGGGATGAAAGCCGACGTGATGACCGACATCGCCCAGTTCGCGCTGATGCTGCTGATGCTGGGCGCCGTCGCGCCGGCGGCGTTCGGCCCGGGGATCCGAGCGGCGGCCGGACTGCCGGCCGAGATGCGCGACCCGTTCGCGTTCCTATCCATCCAGGAGATCGTCGTCCTCACCACGCTGCTGTTCTTCTTGCCCTTGACCTCGGCCCCGCTGTACCAGCGGTTCTTTGTCTCGGAATCGGCCGCCTCGGCCCGGAAAGCAGTGGTCGCCTCCATCGCAATCTGGGCCGCGATTGACCTGATCGTCGTGTTGAGCGGATTCGCGGCGCTGAGCGCGTTCCCGGCGCTGGCGGACCCGGACCTGGCGCTGATCGAGATCGGCCAGACGCTGCCCGGTCTGGCGCGGGGGGTCTTTTTCGTCGGGCTGCTGGCGGCGATCATGAGCACCGTCAACTCGTTCCTCCAATCGGGGGCCGCCAGCCTGGCCTACGACGTGATGCGCCACCTGAGGCCGGCGTTGACTTCGGAGCAGCTGCTGTGGGTCTCCCGGGTCGGCGTGGTCATTTTAGGGTTGGCGAGCCTGGGAATCGCGCTCTGGTTTCAGAGCATTGTGCCGGCGCTGCTGTTCACGCTGACGATGTGGACGTGCGGGATGCTGGCGCCCACGCTGGCGGCGCTGGCGGGGAAGCGGCTGCCGCCGCGCGCCGCGCTGATTTGCCTGTTGAGCGGCGCAGGGTCGGCGCTGATCTGGCAGGTCTGGCAGCCGTTCGACGTGGACCCGCTGTTCGTCGGGCTGGGTGCATCCCTGGTCGTGGCGATCATTGCGGGCAACCTGCCTGTAGTTGATGCCGATTTGTAGAGAAGCCGGTGCGCCACCAGTGCTATAGGGAGAGGAGGCCTTGCAACAGCCGTCGGCTATCAGTCCCCCGGCCACGCGGACTCGTAGGCAGTGATGATGCGGTCGAAGAGGCGATTATCCTCCGCGCTGATCGTGCGCCGGGCAGGATCAGCGTCATACCACGCTACGATCTCTTTAGCGCCCCGGGAGAACGGAATCGAGGCCACATAGTCTGGCACCACGCGCTTGATCTTGGAGTTATCAAAGATCACGCTATGGGCTTTATCGCCCAACAGTCCGGGCCCACGCTCCGGGTCGTAGGCCGCGATCAGCTCCGAGGGTACATGCACCAGGCGCGGCTCGGCTACGCCGGCCGCCCGGGCCACGATGCGATAGATCTGATCCCAGGTCAGCACCTCGTCCGAGGTAATGTGAAACACATCCCCGACAGCCCGTGAATTCGCCAACAGGCCCACGAACCCTTTGGCAAAATCTGTGTGATGCGTCAGCACCCACAGCGAGTTGCCGTCTCCGTGCACGATGACTTTCTCCCCATTACGCATGCGATCCAAAGCGGTGTACTTGCCATAGAACGGCAGCTTGGTGCAGTCATAGGTGTGCGAAGGCCGCACGATAGTCACCGGGAACTTTTCCTCACGGTAGGCCCACAGGAGCCGCTCCTCACAAGCGATCTTGTCGCGCGAGTACTGCCAATAGGGATTGTCGAGCGGCGTAGACTCGGTGATCGGCAGCCCGGGCAGCGGCTTGCGATACGCCGAGGCCGAACTGATGAACACGTACTGCCCCGTACGACCTCGGAACAACCGCAGGTCCGTCTCGATGTGCTCCGGCACAAAGGCCACCCAGTCCACCACGACGTCAAAGGTCAACGCCCCCAGGATCGTCTCTACCGACGCCGGATCGCGGATATCACCGGGCAGGATCTTGACCCCATCCGGCAGGGGACGAATCGCCGTCTGGCCTCGGTTCAGGACGTAAAGCTCGATCCCCTGAGCCAAGGCGCGGCGCACGCAGGCCGAGCTGATGACGCCCGTCCCGCCAATGAATAATGCGTTCATCGTTAAACTCCTTAACTCGAATCATCTCTCCCCTGGAGCGCTGCTCCGTTCAGGACGAGAGGCAGCCAGACGGTGAACGTGCTCCCCACGCCGGCCTCGCTTTCCACTGTGACGCGCCCACCATGTAGCTCGACGATTTCCTTCACAATCGCCAGTCCCAGGCCGGTTCCCGAGATCTGCATGGTCCGTGGCTCCTCTCCCCGAAAGAAGCGCTCAAAGATATGTGGTAACTCTTCCTCTGGAATGCCAATGCCAGTATCCTTTACTGCTACTGTGGCCCACATACATCCCTGGGCCTCCACCTCGTCCGTGACGATGGTCACGCCGCCTCCTGCTGGCGTGTACCGGATCGCATTTTCCATCAGATTGTTCAAAACCTGCATCATCCGCTGCGAATCCAAAAAGGCGATGGGGCCCACCCCCTTCGTGCGCTGCTCTAGGATCAATCCCCGCTCCTGGATCAGTGTCGCGTGGCTCTTGGCGAGGGCTCGGACCAACACGCCCAGGTCTGTGCGCCTGGGATTTATCTCCAATCGTCCAGCATCCACGTGGGAGATCTCGAGGATATTCTCCACAAGCTGCGCCTGATGGTCCGCTTCCCTGATCAGCGGCTCCAAATAGTCCTGCCAGTTCTCTGGCCGCTTTTTCATCAGGTGAGCGTACAGCTTGATCGTCGTGATTGGCGTGCGCAGTTCGTGCGAGACGTTGGACACGAACCGGGACTTGACCCGATCCAATGCCTTGAGGTGACTGACGTCGTGGATTGCGATCACCGCCTCTGCTTGGCCTGTTTCAAGCCCGACAATGGGAGCTGCGCTCAACTCCAGGTCGAGACCGGTCAGTTCGAGCACCTTTCTAGGCCGCTCATCCACTCTGGACTCGGGTTGAGGGATCAAGACCTGTCGGGCCAGATCCCGAATGCCCTCATGCAGCAATCCCGCCTCTTCCGAAGAGAGGGTCTGAGTGAGCCACGCCTGGGCGACCGGGTTGACCTGGACCAACTCGCCGTCGGCGTTGGTGACGACAATACCGTCAACCGTGCTATCCAGGATCGCCTCCAGCCGGGCAAAATGAGAGCGCAGTTGAGCAGTCCGCTCTGTCACTCGCTCCTCCAGATGGTCAGCATAGCCCAGCAGTTCCCGATAGAGCTGTGCGTTCTCGATAGCGGCGGCGACGTGACTGGCAAAGGCCTCCAGCCGTCGCGCGTCGGCCAGGCTGAAATGATTTGGCTCACTGCTATCCACGTTCAAAAAGCCGACAATTGTCTCCCCGGTCTTGATAGGGACGCCAACGTAGGACCGCAGCCAACGCTGCGCCGGTACATCTACCCAGCCTGGGTAAGTGGTCGTGTCCTCAATGACTATGGGTTTTCCACTCTCCGACATGTGCCAAAGATTGAATACTTTGGGCACGTGAAAGCTGACCGAGGAGACGAAATCGCTGACACCAAAGCGCTCATAGCCCCGCGAGCGGACGATGCGGGCATAGAGATCTTCAACCAGCATGATGTTGAAGGCATCCCCATCCACGACCCGGGCCGCCTGTTCCAAGATGCGATCCAGCACCTCGTCAAAATCCAAGGCGCTGCTGACAGCGGCGCCCGCCGCCTCCAGGGCCTCGGTCAGTTCCCGCTGCTCCTTCTCCGCCCGGAAGAGACGAGCATTCTCTATGGCCACGGCCGCCTGCTGAGCAAACGTCTCGACCTGACGGGCGTCGTGCTCAGTGTAGGCATTGGGATAGCAGCTGTCAACCGTCAAAATGCCGATCACCTCCCCTCGCACCTGGAGCGACACCCCAATGCTCGACCGCACGTGCTCCAGACCCTCGGTCTCTATCCAGGCCTGGTCATTCTCCCTCACGTCGTCAATGACGATAGGCGTCCCCTCCTCAACCAACCGACGATTGTAAGGGAACTCTTGCAGGGGATAGCGTCGTCCCAGCTCCGATGGCTGCAGGTTGCGAGTAGCGATCACCCGGGTGGCATCCTGTTCCAAGATTTGGATGGTCCCGCTGTCATAGTGAATCACCTGGGCAAGTTGATCCAAAACCATCTCCAGGACTTGTGGGAGGTCCAGACTGCTGCTGACGAAGAGGGCTGTCCTGCGAAGCCGCTCGGAGAACTCGCGCTGTTCGCGCTCCGCCTGAAAGAGCCGCGCGTTCTCAATGGCCACAGCGGCCTGAGCGGCAAAAGCCTCGGCCAACCGGGCGTGCTTGGTGGTGTAAAAACCCGGCTCGTGCTTGTCCAGAACGATCATCCCGATCAAGCGGTCGCCCACCAGCATCGGCACACCCAACCAGGAGCGGATACGGGCCGGGGCATGCGGCTCGCGTCGAAACTCCTGATAGGCCATGGGCACATCCTCCACGATGAGAGGAGCCCGAGTGCGTACGACTTCCCGGTTGGGATTATCCGTCCGACCTGGATCGAAGGTGATCCCCAACAGATCTTGCAGGTTGGGGAACCCTCGTCCGCCCACGATCTCTAGCACATCGCCCCGGAGCAATTGTATCGAGGCAGTGTCATAGGGCACGACCTCTTGGAGTTGGGCCAGGATGTGCTCGAGCACCGCGTTCCGCTCCAGGGCGGTCGTCATAGCCAGCGCCGCCTCTCGCAGCGTCTGCTGCTCCAGCGCCCGCTGCTGGGTCTCCTCGTACAGCCGCGCGTTCTCGATAGCGGCCACAATGTGACCAGCCAGAGCCTCCATAGCCATCACGTCGTGCTCGTCGAAGGCATTCAACTCTCTACTCTGGAGATCCAACACACCGATCACCCTGTCGCGGTAGCGGAGGGGCACGTCCAACTCGGACTTGGTTTCGGGCAGGTAGGTGATAAGGTAGCGCGGCTCCTGACTCACGTCATTCGCCAGCAGGGTCTCTCCCAGATAGGCCGCCCATCCAATCATGCCTTCTTTCACCTTCTGTCGAAAATAGGGAGGCGTCTTGCTTGCAAAACCACCCGCGCCTACCTCGAAAACCAGCTCATCGGTCTCGGCATCCAGCAGCACGATGCTGGCATAGTAATAACCAAAGGCTTGCGTAATCAGCTCCACAGTTCGACGCAGCACCTCGTGCGGGTCCAAGGTAGAGATAATGCTTTCGACCACCATAGAGACTGTAGCCAACTGCGCGGACCTTTTGCGCTCGGCCTGGAAGAGATGCGCATTCTCGATCGCCGTGGCGATCTGGGTGCTGAGGGTCTCTATAGTGGTCACATCAATCTCGTCGAAGGCATCCCGTTCATCATCTTGGAGATCGAGCACGCCGATGACCTTTTGGCCGCTCGCGATCGGGACCGCGAGTTCCGACTGGGTGTCCTCTCCCTCCATGCGCACATAGTGGGGATCAGTAGATACGTCGTTGCTGAACTGGACCTCCCCCGTCGCCGCTGCGCACCCTATCATCCCCTCTCCCACGGCGATCGAGAGGCCATCCGCGAAGAGATCAGCGTAAGCGCCGGCGATAGATTGCATCGTCAGATGATGGGCCCCTTCATCGATCAACAAGAGCATCACGTTATGGTAGTCAAAGGCGTCACGCACGGCAGAGACGATAGTGGATAGCAAGATGTTGGGATCCAACTCGCTGCTCACGTGTTGGCTCACCTCATAGATCAACCTGGCTTGAGTGGCTCGTCGCTCGGTCTCTTGGTACAGTTGGGCGTTGCGGATGGCGATAGCGGCCTGACTGGCAAAGAGGCTCAGCAATTCAGTATCGGCGGGCGAGAAGGCGCGAGAAGCCTCACCCTCCGTGGTCAGTACTCCCAGGAACTCGGCCCCCCAGCGGACCGGTACACCCACGACATTTTCGATGGGCAGCCCGTCGTACTGCGGCGCGCGTCCCTCCCAATGCTGATAGTCATCCACAATCAGCGTCTCGTTGGTCATCCAGACCTGGCCTGAGAGGCCCTCGCCGCGATTGAGGATGGCTCCAAGCGGCACCAACTCCCGGTTCTGGCCCACCGAGGTAACGTACTCCAGTACGTCCCGCTCTGGCCGGTAGAGGTAGAACCCACCTGCCACGCCCCCTAACAACTCGATCGCCTGCGAAGCGATGGAATGAAGCAGTGCTTCCAGATCCAACTGGGCAGTGATCCCGAGTCCTACCTCTCGCAGCGCCTCCAGTTGGGTCGCACGTCGACGGGCCTCGTCGTACAGCCGGGCGTTCTCCACGACGATGGTCGCGTGGTTCGCAAACAAGGTCAGCAGCTCGAGATCAGCCGGCGTGAAATGCCTGCCCTCCACATTCTGAAACACGTGGATCACCCCAATCACCCCACCCTGCCAAATCATCGGCACGCCGAGGATGGCGACGACAGACTTGTCGCTCTCGTACACGGCAGATCGTCTATCCCAGGTACGGTGATCCTCTACCAGCAGCGGTTTCTCTGTCTCAGCCACGGTGCCGACCACACCCTCCCCATACTCAAGGACCGTCCCGACGTAATCGTCAAGGGTGTTGTAGCTGACCACGCAGCAAGCCTGCTTTCGCCCGGCATCACACAGGTACATCCCGCCGCCCGGCGCATCCAGCAGATGAGCCGCCCGCTCGACGATAGTCTGGAGCAGTGTGGGCAGATTGTGTTCAACGGTGATATCCAGCACAGTAGCCTGGAGCGCGGCCAACTCTTCGACCTGCTCCCGCAGAGTTACCTCCATCTCCTTACACGCGGTGATGTCTATAGCAACTCCATCATAACACATCACCCGCCCCTCGTCATCCCGAATGGCCTGAATGTGCTCTCTGACCCAAATTGGAACGCCATCGAAGCGGCGATATCGCACGTCCCGCGCCCGCGCCCCCTCCTCATACTCCACCATGGCTTTCCATTGCTGCCACTCCTCCGGCTCCATATAACAATCCGCTACAGGAGTCGCCAGCAAGGTCTCCAGGTCCGGGCAGCCCAGTAACTGCACGTGGGCAGAGTTGGCGTCCACGAACCGCCCATCGGGCGTGCTGCGGAAAAGCCCCACCGGTAAGCTTTCGAGTTGAGTACGATACCGCCTCAGATCGTCCATCATTTTTGCTCCTCAAGACATCGTGGAGGGGGACGGGAAGTACATGGTGTCCCCCTGCGCACTGTGTCGGCCGGGCGCCGGCTCACGACCCGCGCAGCGCCTCCCCCAATGCCCAAGCCAATTGCTCGATACTGGGCGGCTTGGTCAACCAGGCACTCAATCCCTGAGCGCGCAACTCGTCAAGTTCGTCACCCATCGGGTGACCGGTAAGCAGGATCACGGGCGTCTGCCAGCCCTTTTCCCGCAGAGCGTGGAACAAGGCGATTCCGCCTATCTCTGGCATCACCACGTCGCTCACCACCAGGGCGATCTGTTCCCCTCGCTCCTCCATCAGCGCCAGCGCCTCCCGGCCGTTCACCGCTTCCAAAACCCGATAGTTCCACTCTTCCAGGCTGGCCACCAACGCGGCCCGCACCGCGGCCCCATCCTCTACCACCAGCACCGTCTCGCCCTGCCCCTGGGGCGCGCCGGGGACGTCCAGCACAAGTTGGGCGGCAGGATGCTCCACCAGGGCGGGTAGGTAGATGGTGAAGGTCGTCCCCGCGCCCACCTGGGTCTCGACGCCGATGTGCCCCCCGTGCTGGCCCACGATGCCGTGCACCTGCGCCAATCCCAACCCGCTGCCCTGGCCCGGGTCCTTGGTGGTGAAGAACGGTTCAAAGATGTGCGGCAGCGCGTCTGGCAGGATGCCCGTGCCGGTGTCGGATACCGTCAGCCGCACCCATTCCCCCGCCTCTACCCCCGGCTGGGGTGCAGGGCGACCACGCTCGACGGCGCTCCGCTCCAACTTGAGGTGCAAGACGCCCCCGTGGAGCATCGCATCCCGGGCGTTGACGGCCAGGTTTGTGATCATCTGCTGCATACGCGTCGGATCAGCGTTGATCGTATACTCGTCTCGCCCATAGTCCAGCACGATCTCGATGTGCTCCGGCAGCGTCCGTTCCAGCAGCTTGACCTGCTCTTTGAGCAGGGGCAGCAGGTCGAGGGGCCGGCATTCCAGCACCGCCCGGCGGCTAAAGTCGAGGATCTGTTGAATCAGGCGGGCAGCGTGCCAGGCCTGCTGGTTGATGATCGCCATCCTCTCCCGATCACGTTTCGACAGCGCCTGCGACTGCGCTGCCATCTGGGCGTAGAGCACGATGGTCGCCATGATGTTGTTGAAATCGTGGGCAATGCCGGCGGCGAGTTGACCGACGGCGGCCAGCCGCTCCTGCTGATAAAGCTGCGCCCGGATCTCTCGCTCCTGGGTCACGTCGTTGATGACCAACACCCAGTGTTCCGGCTCCGGGCCATTTTCAATCGGCCGGGCGATGACCTCGAAGGTGCGTCCATCCGCCTTGACCTCGTGCCACAATCCCCTGGTGGGCGGCGAGGTGAGCAGTTCGGCCAGCGGTCGATTGCCCAGCCGGGTAAGCGGTTCGCGGAGGGGAATGATATCTCGACCTACGAGGGTGACCAGATACTCCTCGGCCACTGGGTTGGCCTGCACGATGCGCGCCCTGGCGTCCAGCAGGAGCACCCCCTCCGGCACCGTGTCCATCACCTGGCGCACCTGTCGAGCCTGCTCCTGGGCACTGGTCATCAAGCGTGCGTTCTGGATAGCCTGGGCCGCGTGCTGGGCAAACGTCTGCACAACTTGCCGCTCGATCTTGCCAAAGGCATCCAGTTGAACACTGTCAACCATCAACACCCCAATCATCTGCTCACGCACCACCAGGGGCATCGCCAACCACGACCGAACATGTTCCGCTCCAGGCACCCAGATCCAACCATCCAGATGACGCACGTCGCCGCTGACCACCGGCTGCAGGTCCTGGGCCATCCGGCGCAGAATGGGACTGTCCGCGAGCGAGTGTTTCGCTTCACGACTGGTCATCTGCTCGTCTTTGAAACCTATACCCGCCACCAGGTCGGGCGTGTCCCCCTCGCAGAGTATCAGGACCGAGGCAGTATCATAGACCAGCACCTGCTTCAATTGTTCCAAAATCAGTCTTAGCGTCTCGCCAAGTTCCAGGCTGGCACTCACCGCTTGAGTGGCCTGATGCAGCGCCTCGGTCCGTTTGCGAGATTCGTGCTCGGCCTGATACAACCGCGCGTTCTCGATGGCGATGGCGACTTGGTTGGCAAAGGAGATCAGCACGGGCAATTGGTCCCGGAAAGCGCCAGGCTGCAAGCTGTGAAAAAAGAGCACGCCCAGCAAGTTGTCCTTGACCATCAGGGGCATGCCAGCGACGGACTTGACACCGGCCTCCACGATATGTGGATTGGCCCAGCGCGGCGCCCCTGCGCCCAGGGGAGGGCTTATGCTCCCATCCTCGCCGATCTCGTCAATGACAACCGGCCGACAGAAACGGGTGATCCAGTGGGCAAGCCCTTCGTCCCGGATGCGATACACGAGAGATGGCACATCTGGCAGGTCCTCGACACCTTGGGTCATCCGTCCCATCTCGTCCACCAGCGCCACACTGACGTACTGAGAAGCCACCACCTGGCTGGCCAGCGGCACTACCTGGGTCAAAACCTGGTCGAGCTCGAGAGAGGCAGTCACAGTCTGGGAGGCCTGACCCAAAGCAGTCAATTGCCCCATTCTGTGCCTCAGTGCCTCCTCCACCTGCTTGCGCCTGGCGATTTCCGCCTCCAGGCTCGAGGCAAGCTGCTGGCTCTGGGCCAATGCAGCCAACAGACGACGAAACAGGTAGGCCTGACAAAGCACTAACAGGGCGCCAAGCATGAGAAAGATGATGGCCGTGCTGATCCACGAGCTCCATGTCGTGTTATCTCTCACCAGCCTGTCCACCGGAACACCAAGCGAACCAGCGGAAAAAAAACCTCCCAAGGCCGCCATGGTCACCACACAAACACCCAATACGAAAAGGCCCCACCGCCAGCCCCCCAAGAGCACAGTCAGTACTACCAGTGCCAATAAAACGCCCTTCCCGTCTCCACTCAAGCCAGAAGTTGCCAGACTGAGAACGCCCATGCCGTACAAAGCGGACAAGAGACTTGCAACCTGTACAATGTACGGAGCCCGAGGCCAAAGGGCCGTCAGGATGAGCAGGACATAGGCTGCTGCATAAATGAGCGCCTTCCACCCCGCCCCCAGTGAATAGGTGTGATAACCCGCTGCTATCAGGACCAGAAACCCCAGAACAGCCATAATACGCAGCACGTCTTGAATGAGCTGCCGCCGCCAAACCTGTACCGCGCTTCCAGACGAAGGGGGTACCTCCTGCTCCATTGTCCCTTGCTCGTTTAGCATCACGTCCTCCTCCCGGTATGAACTCGCAAAGCGCGCTCACCATTGGGATGTCAAGATGACCTTCCCCAACATTATAACCTCAGTAGCCGGGTAGACAAATTCAGGCTTGGATTGTAGCGGCCAATTCAGGGGCCTGTGGAATCGTTCGAGTCTCAAATGGGGCAGGGCTGGCCTGGCAAGCAGACGTTACCAAAGGGGAGCGATGCGCAAACGTGCGCTCACTCAAAAAGTACTGGCATGCGGCCAACCCACGAGGAACAGGAGGCTTGTTTACACAGCCTCTACATGCGGGGGCAAGACCTTGGGGATGAATTGACTCTCGTGTTAGCCTCTGTGGTCAGCTTCCGGCCCACGTTCAGGATCACGCCCTGGAAAGGAAGAAACGTCAGAATCGGACAAAATCACGTCTCTGCCCCACAGTGGGGCCAGGTCCAAAGCCTGGAGTGCCGCTACCTTCCCACGCACCTGCGGCAGCATCTCGGCGATGTAGGTGCGGGCTAACGCCCGCTTCCGCTCCGTCAGGCGTGCGTCCCGCAGCATCAACCAGCCGTTGACGACGCCGGCCGCGACGTCCACCAGATCCACGGCGTAATAGTCAATCACCGCCCGATCATCCTGCTCTTTCAAGTGATCAATGGAGCGGCCAAAGAGCGCCGTGGCCTCTTGCACGCGCGCTTTGAGGTCTGCCAGGTCTGGACCATACTCCAGGCCGGCCCACTCGCTCAACAGATCATCCAGGGAGTGACCCAGCAGCCCACCGATGGCAGCCACGACCTGGAGCTGACTGGTCCCCTCGTAGATGTTAGTCACGCGGGCATCGCGCCAGTGGCGTTCCACGTCGAACTCGCGCGTGTAGCCGACGCCGCCGTGAACCTGGATCGCCCGATCGCACACCCGGTTGCTCATCTCTGAGGCATAGTACTTGACCAGCGGGGTCAGCACGTCGGTCAGCCGCGCGATCTGCTTGAGCCGCTGGCGGTCGGTCGGGTCCGGATTCTCGCGACGCTCGCAAGCCCGCCGCAGGTCAACCCACTGAGCGGTCTCGTAGACCAGGGCGCGCGCCGCTTCGATCTCGCCGCGCATCGAGAGCAGCATGCGGTAGACGGGCGGCAGGTCGCCGATGGGCTGGGCGAACTGGATACGCTGCTCGGCATACCGCCGGGCCTCCCGATAAGCGGCCTCGGCAATACCGATCGCCTGGGAAGCGACCGCCAACCGCGCGCCGTTCATCATCCCCATCGCGTAGCGGATCAGTCCAAAGCGGCGCTTGCCCACCAACCGGGCTGGCGTGCGAGTGAATTGAATCTCACACGTGGGCGACGCGCGAATGCCGAGCTTGTCCTCGGTCCGGCGGACTCGCACCGTCTCATCCGCCTCCACCAGGAACATGGAGAGGCCACGCGCGTCGGTGGAACCCTCCTCGGAACGGGCCAGCACCAGCATGACGTCGGCGCAGCCGTTGGTGATGAACCGCTTGACACCGTCGAGGTACCAGACGTCCGCTTGCTCGTCGTAGGTCGCGCGAGTCTGCACGACGCCCAGATCAGAGCCGGCGTCCGGTTCGGTGAGCACCATGGCTGCGGTCACCTCGCCGGAGGCGAAGCGGGGCAGGATACGGGCCTTCATCACGGCATCTCCGTACTCGTTGATGGCGGCCGAAATGGCCTGCATCCCATAGATGGTCATCAACCCGGCGTCAGCCCGCGAGACGAGTTCGATCATCATCTGAAAGATCGTCTCCGGCAGGTTCAATCCCCCATACTCCCAGGGCAGCAGCGCCCCCATCAGATCCGCCCGGCGCAACACGTCCAGCGCATCCTGGGTCGCGGCTGGGTGAACCACCCTGCCATCCCGGAACTGCGCCCCCTCGGCGTCGGCCTCAGCGGCCCGGGGGGCGATGCGAGCGGCGCAGATTTCCCCCAGCAGGGTCAGAATCATGCGGTAATTATCCATCGCGTCGGCATAGCCGCGCGGCGCGGCGGGATACCGTTCGTGATACCTGTAGCCATCCTCCAGACTCGCCACGACCTCGCTCAGATCGAGCTGTTCGAATCGGAGTTGTAGATCGAGATTGTCGGTAAAGAAATTCTGTGTCATCCTCCCCTCTCCTAATTGGCGCTCTCGCGACACGCGCGAATCATCCAGGGCAGCACCTCTTTCACATCTCCCACGATGCGATAGTGCGCGATCTGAAAGATGGGGGCCTCGGGATCGGTGTTGATAGCGATAATCTTGCTCGATTGGTCCATGCCAGCCCGATGTTGCACCGCCCCCGAAATACCGCAGGCGACGTACAGCCGGGGCCGCACGGTGGCGCCGGTCTGTCCCACCTGGTGCTCGGGGGAGACGAAGCCGGCATCCACCGCGGCGCGCGACGCTCCCACCTCGCCGCCGAGCGCCTGAGCCAACTCGCGGACGAGGGCAAAATCCTCCCGGCTGCCCACTCCCACCCCACCAGCGACGACGATGGAGGCGGCCCTCAAGTTGCACGTGGGCTGCCGGGTCTCGCGCTCCAACACTTGCACTGCCACATCAAGCTCCTCGAACTGCGGCGGCACGCGCTCGACGGCGCCCCGCCGCGCCGCGTCCGGCTCGCCCATCCGCATCACCCCCTCGCGCACCGTCGCCATCTGGGGATGCGTCTCGGGATTGACGATGGTGGCGATGACGTTGCCTCCAAAGGCGGGCCGGATCTGGTACAACAAATCGGGATACACCTGCCGCCGGTACTCGTAGTCGCCAATCCTGAGGGCAGTACAATCGGCGGTCAGCCCGGCCCGCACGGCGCTGGCGACACGCGGCGCCAAATCTCGCCCCGTGGGCGTGGCTCCCAGGAGAAAGATGTACGGCCCCCGCTCCCGCACCAAGTCGCCCAGCACCCGGGCGTAGGGCAACGTGCGGTACAGCTCCAGCTCGGGATGATCCGCCAGCAGCACGACGTCGGCGCCGTAATGGACCACTTGCTCGACCAAATTCTCGACCTCGTTGCCCAGCAGCAAGGCCACGACACGGCCTTCCAACTCGTCCGCCAACTCGCGGCCCTTGGATAACAACTCCAGACTGACGGGAGCGATCACCCCGGCCTCCTGCTCGACAAAAATCCAGACCTCCCTGTCCCCGCTCATATCCCCTCCCTCAGACCACGTAATCCTGCA